>OMOG01000129.1:360-4052 GCA_900290305.1 Candidatus Sulfopaludibacter sp. SbA4 | reverse complement strand
GGAATTAACAGCCACCCCCTAACCCCGCGAAGGCGGAGCCAAACGAAGACGTGTCTTTGACGCGGAGGCGCGGAGCACGCGGAGGAAGACGCGGAGCAAACCAAGAGAAAGTCAAAACTCGAGAGAACGGAGGTGGCGGAGAGCGCTGAGAAACACCGTTCCCCGGATACTTGCCGCGGTCTTCCAATCTTCGGCACGGCTCAGGCAAGCGTTACCTATCGGCTGGCCACCAACATGCCGGTGCAGAAGGCGCAGCGCCTGGCGGCGATGGGGACGTCGCTCAGGCACTCGGGGCACTTCTTGGTGGTGGGGTCGGGCGGGGCCTCGCCGCGGCGCGCGCGCGCCAGGATGGCGTTCACCGGCACCACGACAAAGAAGTACACCGCCGCGGAAATCAGCACGAACGCCACCAGCGCGTTCACGAAGTCGCCTATCTTGAACTTGCTGCTGTGCAGCGTGAACGCAATCTGCGAGAAGTCCGGCTTTCCGAATAACGCCGCGATGATGGGGTTGATCAGGTCTTCGACCAGCGCCGTCACTATCTTTCCGAACGCCCCGCCTATGACCACGGCCACCGCCAGATCGATGACGTTGCCCCGTAACAGGAATTGCTTGAAGCCTTTCAGCATTGTGGTATCCCCTTTCCAAACTCACGCGCCCGCCCGCAAGAAGCCGGTCAGGCGTTCCATGGCGGGCTCCAGAATCGAACGCTCCGCCGCGTAACAAATCCGAATCGACCCCTCACCGCCCGCGCCGAACGCCACACCCGGCGCGAGCCCCACGCGCGTCTCCTCGAGCAGGCGCTTGCAGAATGCGAAGGAATCGGTCACCCCGTCGATGCGCGGGAACAGGTAAAACGCGCCATCGGGCTTCGGCACCGTGACGCCGGGCAGGCCGCGCAGGGCGTCCATCGATAGATCGCGGTTCTCCTTCAGGCGCGCCAGCATCCGCACCAGCTCCTCTTCGCCCTGGGCCAGTGCCGTCTCGCCGGCCTTCTGCGCGAAGGTGGGGGCGTGGGAGACGATGAACTCGTTCAACTGCGTGGCCTTGGCCGCCAGGTCGCGCCGCGCCACCAGCCAGCCGACGCGCCAGCCGGTCATGCAATAGCTCTTGGAGAAGGAGTGGACCACCATCACGGCGTCGTCGCGCGTGGCCTTGCGCAGGATGGAGGGCACGGGATCGCCCAGGCTTCCGCCCGCGTAGTAGAGCCGGTCGTAGACCTCGTCGGCCATGAGCCACAGGCCGTGGCGCCGCGCGAAATCGAGCAGGCCCTGCTGCTCCTCTTCGGTGGCCACCCAGCCTAGCGGATTGGAAGGCGAAGTGTAGAGCAGCAGGCGCGTGCGCGGCGTGACCGCGGCGTGCAGGGTATCGAAATCCACGCGGTAGCGCTCGCCGCAGAGCGGGTGCGGAATCTGCCGGACGCACGCGTTGGCCATGGCCACGCTGGACGATCCGTTGGGCCAGGCGGGCGTGAGCACCAACGCTTCGTCGCCGGGGTCGAGGGCGCAGCGTATCCCCACGTTCAGCGCCTGGACACCCGAAGCGGTGACCACGATTTCGCCCGCGGGGTCGAGCTCCACCGAGTGCAGGCGGCGATAGTTTTGGGCGATGGCGCTGCGCAGCGACGGGAGGCCGGCGTTTTCGGTGTAGAAAGTGAAACCCTCCTCCATGGCGCGGAACGCGGCATGCTTGATGTAATCCGGGGTGGGCAGGTTCGATTCGCCGAAATACAGGCGCAGAACGCCATCCATCGACATGGCGATCTCCGCCAGCTCGCGAATCCGCGATGGGGGAACCTTCTCGGCAGAGAGTGCAACGTGCGGCATCTTTGCTATTCTCGCACTGATGACTCCGCATTTTCGAACTGCTGCAATCACCGACGAATTCTCGCCGGATTTCGAGACCGCCGTCCGCTCCATGGCGGAGATCGAGATGACCGGCGCCGAGCTGCGCATGGTATTCGGGAAGAACATCGTGGACCTCACGGACGACGAGCTGGAGCGCGCCATCGGCACGGTGCGCGGCCACGGGCTGGAGATTATTTCCATCGCCTCGCCGCTGCTGAAATGCGTGCTGCCGGATGCGCCGGAGGTGGACGCGCGCTTCCAGAAGGACATGTTCGCCGCCACCCAGAAATATGAGGATCAGGGGCGGATCGCGGCGCGCGCGTTCGAGGTCGCGAGACGCACCGGCGCGCGCATTTTGCGTGTGTTTTCGTACTGGCGGACGGTGCGGCCGGAGGAGTGTTTCGACCGCGTGGTGAGTGCGTTGCGCGGCCTGGCGGACCAGGCGTCGGAGCGCGGCGTGACGATCGCGATCGAGAACGAGCACGCCTGCAACGTCGCGACCGCCGCGGAGACGTCGCGGGTGCTGGCGGCGCTGGAACATCCGAACCTGAAAATGGTTTGGGACCCGGCGAATGCGCTGGTCTCCGGGGAGACGCCGTTTCCCGACGGCTACGGCAAGCTTACGCCCGCGCGGATCGCGCACGTGCATGCCAAGGACTGCGTGCGGGAGGACGGGAAGCTGGCGTGGGGGCCGCTGGGCGAGGGCGTGATCGATTGGAAGGGACAGATCGCGGCGCTGCGGCGCGACGGGTACCAGGGGTGGATCAGCCTGGAGACGCACTGGCCGGGGCCGGGGGGCGACAAGCTAGAGGGGAGCCGGATTTGCGGGCGGAGTTTGAAGCAGATGGTGTCGTAGGCGGAAACGAGAATTGACGCGGAGCCGCGGAGGCGCGGAGCAAGACGCGGAGAAAACAAAGTCAAAACCTGAGAGCGCTGAGGAAGCGGAGAGCGCTGAGAAGGACTGAGGGGCGAGATGGTGTCTGCGGGCGGAATTTGAAGCAGATGGCGTCGTAGAGGCGGAAACGAGAATTGACGCGGAGAAAACAAAGTCAAACCCTGAGAGCGCGGGGGTGGCGGAGAGCGCTGAGAAAGACTGAGGGGGCGAGATGGTGTCCTTGAGGTCACTTTTTCTTCTCCTGGTTCCACAACTGGCGTGAGAGCACCCTTCCGCAAAAGGGGCAGTAGTTGATGCCGGCGAACTGGTGGCGCTCCTCGCCGAATACCAGGAAATATTCGGTGTCGATTTCGGTGATGATGGTCCCGTTCGCGAGTTGATAGGGCTGGGCGTGGCGCGCCAGGTCGCGGTCCATCAGGCGATCGAGTTCGTTGCAGCAGGTCATAGGGTCAATCCGGCGAGACGTTGTTTGATGATGCGCTCCGCCTCGTCCATTAGGGCGGCGACGATTTCGGCTGCAGGGCGGATCTCGTGGACGAGGCCGGTGCTTTCGCCCGCGGCGAGGCACATCTCCTCGAAGTCTCCCGTGGTTTCGGGCGTCGGCAGAATGGCGGAGAACTTGGGCATGCGGTAGTCCACCGGCCCGATCCTGGTGGCGCCGATGAATTCGGGCGGGTCCGGCTGGGGCGGAGTGGTGGCGTCGCGGCCGGCCCACTCGGCGACGACGCGGTTGCGAATGACGCGCATGGGCGCATCGGGCCACTCCGGCCCGAACAGGCAGGTCCGGGAGATGTCGGCGGCTTGCGCGGCCACGATCCGGCGCTTGTACTCTTCGTGCGCGTTGGCCTCGACGCTGGCGACGAAGCGCGTGCCCACGCACACGCCCTCGGCGCCAAGCGCCAGGGCAGCGGCGGCCGTGCGTCCATCGGCGATGCCGCCCGCCGCGATCA
>OMOG01000129.1:0-350 GCA_900290305.1 Candidatus Sulfopaludibacter sp. SbA4 | reverse complement strand
GCCGTGCGTCCATCGGCGATGCCGCCCGCCGCGATCACGGGAACGTCGACCGCGTCCACGATCGCGGGCAGGAGGGACAGCAAGCCGGTGTTTCCTTGAATGTGTCCGCCCGCTTCGCTGCCCTGCGCGATGATGGCGTCCATGCCCTGTGCGACGGCTTCGCGCGCCTGTTCCACCGATCCGGTCTGGAACCACACTTTCACGCCCGCGGATTTCAGGCGGTGAATCCAGGCGGCCGGCGGCAGGTTCCAGAAGAAGCCGGCGATCGGGACGTTCTCTTGGATGCAGACGTCGATGTGCTCCGGCACGGTCAGGGGGCCGAAGGCGATGGTCTCCACGATGAAGTTGAC
>OMOG01000171.1 GCA_900290305.1 Candidatus Sulfopaludibacter sp. SbA4 | reverse complement strand
CTGCTACAAGGCAAAATCCTGGGCACAGAAGAGTTCCTGTTGGCCGGTCCCGCCGAAGGACGGCCTGCGCGTTCGGCCGGCGAAGATCTGCTGGCTGGACGCTCGCAATGGATGACTCTGCTGTGCGAAGTGCTGCCCCGCGCCTTGCTCGCGGAATTGGGGCTGGCCCGCATTCTGCTCGGATCGAGCGGCGGGGGACAGTTCCTGCTGGTGCTCCCCGGCGCGGTGCTGGAAGCCGCCGAGGATTTCCTGAACGCCGCCGCGCGCCAGGTGGCCGATCTCAGCTCTCACCAGGCCCGCCTCGTGTGGAGCGTCACCGACAACCTGGGCGACTGGGCCGTCATCCGCAAGCGTCTCAACGACGGCCTGCTGCGCCAGCGCCATGCCCCGCTGGCAGACGCCGGCGCATCGGCGTTCCAGCCCTTCGTGCGCAATCATCAGTCCGACGCCGACGCGTATTTCGCCAAAGAGCTCGGCGCCAAGGTGCGCGAAGCCTCCAAGATCGGCTGGTCCCCCGACAACCCCGCCAAGGCGACGCCCGGGCAGGGCAAGCACACCTGGACCCTGACCTCGAACCTCTCGCCCGACGGCATCATGCTGGCCCGCCACGCCGCGCCTTCCGACGACGGCAAGACGGCCGCCCCCGTGCAGACCCTGGCGCGCCGCGCCCAGGGCCGCTCCATTTGGGGCGTCCTGCGCGGCGATGTCGACAACTTCGGGCTCCGCGTGCGCCGCGTGCACAGCATCGAGGAGCACGTCCCGCTTTCGGTGCTCTACAAGCAGTTCTTCGCCGGCGAGCTGGAGGTTCTCTGCTCGTTGCCGGAGTTCTGGCGCAAGGTCAGCATCCTCTATTCGGGCGGCGACGATTTTGCCGTCTATGGCTCCTGGGACGCGCTGATCGCGCTGGCGCGCGAAGTGCAGCGGCTCTTCCACCGCTTCACCGAAGAAAACCTGAAGGACTATCCCGGCGCCGAGGGCAAGACGATTTCCATGGCCATCGCACTGGCGCCCGAAACGTACTACCCGCTGGCGTCGGTGTACGAAGAGGCCGGGCGCAACCTGGACTTGGCCAAGGCCGCCGACAAGGATTGCATCTACCTGTTGGGCCGCATTCTGGAATGGCGGCACCTCAACGATGCCGCGGAGCTGAAGGACACGGTCACGCGCCTCATCCACGATTTCCGCATGTCGCGGCAGTTTCTGTATCAATTGCGGAGCATCTACCGCCATGAGGCCTATGCCGACGTGGCCGGGGAGACGCAACGCACCTGGCGCTTCCAGCGCCGTTTCAACCGGATTCTCAGCGGCACGCGCGACCGCGAATTTCAGAAGCTGCGCACGCACTTGATCACCGAGTTGGTCGGCCGCAGATCGGCCGAAGTGAAGCTGCGCCCAGCGGGCCTGGTGGCCCTCGAGTGGGCCCGATTGGTAACCGAGGTTTAGGACATGGCACAAGAGCAGGAGCAACGCAAGGAAAACCGTCCCCCGCGCGAACCCCGCGGCCCCGGGGGACCGCCCCGCGGCGATCGTCCCCCTGGCGATCGTCCCGGAGGCGACCGGCCCGGCGGAGGGGCGCCCCATGGGCCCGGCGATCGGGGAGACCGGGGAGATCGTGGAGAACGCCGCGGCTACGATCGCGGACGACCCGAAGGGCCGCCCGAAATCGAGCTGGAAAAGCTCATCAGCGACAGCCTCTACCTGGACAACCAGGCGCACGCCATCGTCAGCCGCATGCGCGACATGGATTCCGGAACCAAGAGCCAGTTGCGGCGCCTCTATAGCGCCGTGCGGCGGGCGGTCCGCGCGCCCGAAGGCGAGCGCCAGCACGAGTTCGTCATGCTGCGCGCGCGCCTGGCATATACCATCGCGCGTCACGGACTGCGCAGCCTCGATCAGATCGAGAAGCTGCTGCTCCAGGTGACGCGCAGAAACGACATCCGCGGTTACGACCGTTTCAAGGACCTTTTTGAGGCCATCGTGGCGTACAACGAGTAGCGGCCTCCAACGAGCAAAGCATGAGCGCACATACCTCTCAAACCGAGTTGAAACTCATCGGAAAGCTGATCCTGGAAGGCGACATGACCTGCGAGACCGGCCTGCACGTCGGCGCGGGCAAGGGCTCGCTCGAAATCGGCGGCTCCGATAATCCCGTCGTCAAGGATGCCTTCGGCCGCCCCTACGTGCCCGGCAGTTCGCTGCGCGGCAAAATCCGCGCGTTGCTGGAGCAGTCCTCGGGCCTCGCCGTTCCCGCCGAGCTGGTCTACCTTTCGCGCCGCAAGGGGCAGGAAGTGCGCATCCATCAGAGCGACCGGCCCGATGACGACATCTGCATCCTGTTCGGACGCAATCCGGGGCGCATGGAGCGCGTGCAGGGCGAATCGCTCGACACCACGCAGGCCACGCCCGCGCGCCTGTCGGTGTTCGACGCGCCGCTCGATCCCGAGAGCATCACGCCGCAGATGCGCGAGAATCTCGACGACGAGCTGACCGAAGTGAAGAGCGAGAACGCCATCGACCGCATCACTTCGCAAGCCAATCCGCGCACTCTCGAGCGCGTGCCCGCCGGGGCGCGCTTCCGCACGCGTCTCGTGATGGACGTGCTCTGCGAGGAGGACGCGCCCTTGTTCCTGCGCGTGCTCGAAGGGCTGCGCCTCCTGGAGGACGATGCCCTGGGCGGCGGCGGCTCGCGCGGCAGCGGCCGCGTGAGTTTCTCCGGCCTGCGCCTGGTATGGCGCGGCCGGAGCCACTATGCCGCCGGCGCTCCTGAAAAGGAGATCGGCGCCGGCGCCAAGCTCGCCGCCATTCAATCGGCCGTGGCCGATTCCGCTTTTTCATTCCTGCGCGAGGAGTAATGAATCCGGGACTGGTAATCAAGCTCCGTCCCAACGGCCCCTGGCGCATCGGACCCGATTCCGGCGCGCGCAACCGCGTGGACGCGATCTATCACAGCGACTCGCTGTACTCGGCGGTCACCTCCGCCATGGCGCGGCTGGGCTGGCTCGAGGAGTGGCTCGACGCCACCGCGCGAAACAATACATCCGCCGTATGTTTCAGCTCCTGCTTTCCCTTTCTCGATGAGATCGGGTTCGTGGTCCCGCCGCGCACCGTCTGGCCGCCCACCACGCCGGGACTGATGTCGGCGCGCGTGCGTTGGAAGAGCGCCCGTTTCGTCCCGCTCGGCATCGTGCAGGCCATCCTCGCAGGCCAGCGGCTCGACGAGAACCATTGGAGCGTGGATGGCGCCAGCGAATGCCTGGTGCCGGTCGGACGCCCTGGGCCTTTCCGCAGCGGCCTCCGCTATAGCGCCGCGGTGGATCGCCTCACCGGAGCGTCGGAGCGTCACTCGACGGCATGTCTCGAATTTCGTCCCGGCGCCGGCCTGTGGACCATCGCATCGTTCCTGGATGAAGCCGCGAGCACCCGCTGGATGAACCCCGTGAAGGCCGCATTCCGCCTGCTCGCCGACACCGGTTTCGGAGGCGAGCGTTCCCGCGGATGGGGCCGCTCCGAGGCGCCCGAGTTCATCGATGGCGTGCTGCCGGACATGATCGTGCCGCCCAAAACAGGGGCCGGGGGCCAGGGGTCAGGGGCCGGGGAAGAGCCAGTTCCCGAGGCGGCGCCCGTGCCCGAACCCGTCGAGGCGGAAGCGGCCGTGCTTGCGCCCCCTGTGATCGAGCCTCTTGAAGCGGACCTGTCCGAATTACCGCCGGACCCCGAGCCGGAACCCCCGGTTGCTGAGTCCGCGCCCCCAATCGCCGATCCCGACCCGCCGGGTCACGAGCCCGTGCCTCCTACACCCGAGCCCGAAGCGCCCGCTACCGAACCGTCGGTCACTCCGGCCCCCGAGCCAACACCGACCGTGGCTCCGGAAGCGCCCAAGACCGCGCCGCCCGAACTCCCCGCCAGCCCCGAGCCGCCAGCCGCCGCGGCCCCCGAGGTAGCGGCCACACCAGCACCGGAACCACCGACCACTTCGGAACCCGGGCCGGCTACCTTCGCGGCACCGGAGCCAACACCAACCACGGCTCCCGAACTACCGGCCACACCGGCACTGGAGCCGATAACCACCGCGGCCCCCGAGCAGCCTACAGTAGTGGCACCCGAGCCAACACCAACCGCAGCTCCTGAATTACCGACCGCACCGGCACCTGAGCTACAGCCCACACCGGCATCGGAGCCAACAACCACCGCGGCACCCGAGCCAATACCAACCGCAGTTCCCGAACCGCCCACTCCGGCACCGGAACCGCAGGCCGTCACTTCACCTGAACCACCCACCGCGGTGGCACCCGAACCGGGCGTTGTCACTGCACCGGTACCCGAGCCCCCGCCCGCGGAACCCGAGCCGACGAGCACCCCAACCCCCAGCCCCCAACCCCCAACCCCCGCTTTTCGGGCCCCCGAAAAGATCCCAAGCTTCTGGCTCCTCTCCCTCTACACGCCCGCGCCCTCCGACTCTGTCGATTGGGCCCGCGGCAACTACACCGTCCTCGCCCGCGGAGGCCGTGTCGACAGCCCCTCCGGTTCCGGCGAGCTCAAGAAACAGATCCAGATGGTGACCGAAGGCTCCGTCGTCCACGCCGCTTCCGAACCGCGCGGGTGCGCCGCCGATGTCGCGCCGGATGGCTTCCCGCATCCCGTCTTCCGCGCCGGATTCGCGGTCTCCATCCCCCTGCCGGAGGTGAGCTGATGCGTTACCGCCTCACATGTCTGACCCCGCTGCTGGTCGGAGACGGCCGCAAGCTGAGCCCCATCGACTACATGGTCTGGAAGGACCACGTCAACGTCCTCGACCAGTGGCGCATTTTCCGCCTGCTGGCCAAGGGCCCGCGCCTGGAAGGCTATCTCAACCAGCTCAAGACCGCCGACAAGCTGGATTTCGCCTCCTGGGGCGGGTTCGCGCAGAACTTCGCCGGCCGCCGCATTCCGTTCGAGAACGCCGCTTACTCGGCCTATTGGAATCGCGCCGTGGGCGAGAGCCTGCATATTCCGACCTTCGCCGCGGGCGCCTCCGGCCCGTATCTTCCCGGCACCGCCATCAAAGGCGCGCTGCGCACCGGCATGGTGTTCGCGAACTGGCGCGACGGCATGCTGCAGGATGTTCTCGCCCGCGTGCAAGGCGAGCGTGTGCCCCGCCGCCCGGCGGAGATCGTGGAAGACCAGGCCCTGGGCCCCGCCGGTTCGAACCGCATGCGCTTCGTGAGCGTCGGCGACTCCACGCCCATCGCTCCCACAGAGTTCAAAATCTACCTGCTCCGGACCTCCACGCTCGCGCCCCGCGGAGGCACTCTCGCGCTCGGATGGAAACAGAGCCCGCGCGGTGCGGTGGATGGCGCGCGTCCCGAGGAGAGCACTCCGTCGTTCGCGGAGATGGCGGTTCCGGGGACTACTTTCGAAGGCGCCTGGAGTGAGAAGGACTTCTTCCTTCAGCCCGAGGTGCGGCGCTCGGTCCGCTGGCCCGAAGGGATGAACCGCGCCAAAGTCTTCGAGGCTGTCAATGTGTATGCCGCCGGCCTGCTGGCGCTGCAGCGGCAATATGCGTCCTGGGCCGGCATGGGCCTGCTCGACAAGAACCTGGACGAGTTGGAGCAGCGCCTCGCTGCCGCCCGCGAGAAGGGAAGTTGTGTGTTTCCGCTCGGCTGGGGCGGAGGGCTGACCGCCAAGAGCGCCTGGCTCGATACGACAAATGCCGATTACCGCCAGATCCTCCAGCAATACACCATCTACAACCGCGCGTTGTCGACGAACCTGCCTTTCCCCAAGACGCGCCGCATCGTGTTCCTGAATAATCGCCCGGCCACGCTGCCCGGCTGGGCGGAGCTCGCAATCGAGTAGTGCGTTCCCCCGCCAAATCTCACGAGAACGGACGATGACAGACAAGCAACACGCCCATGCCCTGCTTGACCGCATCCCGAACGATCAAGTAATCGCCGCAGTTCGGTTCCTCGAGTTCCTGCTACTCGACCCGGTTTCGCGTGCATCGGCCACCGCACCATTCGAAGACGAGGAGGTCGGCGAGGAGGAGGAGCGGGCGGTTGCGCGCTCCAAGGAATGGTTCGAGCACAACCAGGGCACTCCTACTGAAGATGTGGCCGCCGAACTGGGCTTCACGATGGAGCAGATCCGCGACCACAAGGATCCCGCTTGAAGCGGATCGTGTTCTCTGGTCAAGCCAAGGCTGACATCCGAGCCATTGAACAGCAGATGGCGATGCGGATCCTCAGCGCCATTCATCGCCTGGCCCACGACGGACTGCAGCAGTACGCCATCTACAACTACAACCGCGCGTTGTCGACGAATCCGCCTTTCCCCAAGACGCGCCGTATCGTGTTCCTGAATAATCGGCCGGCCACGCTGCCCGGCTGGGCCGAGCTTGCGATCGAGTAGCCGGTCCAAAGGGCAGTCACTCTTCTTCGGCTCTCTGACGCCGAAGTGGGTGACTAACGCGGCCACGCGGCCAAGAGATGCCGGCATGAGTGCCAGCACGGCACGCTGAGAGCGTGCGCCACGGCGCTGAACTAGGGCTTGGATGCCGTGGCCACCGGAACGGTGAGCGAGCCGGTGGCCCCGGATTGAGTATCGCGCACCACGATCCGGACCTTGCGGGCGCCGGCCGGCACGGGGCGGTCGAGGGACAGGCTGACGCCATCGCGCATGATGGTGTCGTGCTCCGTGGGAGTAAGGTGCATTTGCATGGGGATCTCCGGAGAGAGATTGGGCTGCCACTCAGTCGTGTAGTACGCGAACATCACGCGGAATTCGCCCGTGTACGCTTCTCCGGGAGTGAGTTGCAGGTCGGCGGCGTCCACCCGGATCTCAAAGTGAGTCCATCCCTTCTCTTTCTCGCTGGACCTTGCGGTGGCCCGGATCCCGATCCCGGAATCGTCGGCCTGTCCGAGGGCGGCCAGGGCCAGGCGCTGCTCCGGGCTCGCCTCCCGCACATCACCGTAGTAGCCGTCGATAGTCCGCAGCCGCGTGCCTTTGTTTCCGGTGACGCGCAGCTTGTGGAACTTATCGTCCCACCGGTCGAGGGGCGGAAGGTACCCCACCTGGTACGTGGCCCGCCCATCACTCACTGCCTGCTCCATGGCTTTCTCGACGGCGTTGCTGGGCAACCACTGACCCGCGGTCAGGCTCGCGATCTGCTGTAGCGTGTCCGTGCTGCTCAGCCCCGTGGTGGAGCGTTCCGCCTGGTCCACCGCGTAGACGGCGATGCCGGAGCGGGCCAGATCCGTTCCGAGTTGCATGACCAGGGGCGTGTAGTCGTGCCACAGGCCGTCCGCTCCCTTAGCGGCGATGGGAACTCCGTGAGAAATCCACACCAGGCTTTTGCGGCCCGGCTGAGCCGCAAAATCGGAAGCCATATCTCGCACGACGTCGAGAGTTTTGTGAACGCGCGCGTCTACATCGACCTGCAACTCCCACGGCCGCAGGCGGTTGACCGCGCGCATCGCCTGATCGAGCAGCGTCTGAGCCTGCGCGGCCCAGGTGGTATCGTCCCCTGAGATGGGGCTTTCCGGGTCAGGCAGGGCGTGGATGGGGTAGAGGGTGGCTTCCTTGGTCAGCAGGTAGACGTAGAAGTGCTCGCTCGATTCGAGCTTCTGGAGGGCACGGACGATTTCGTTCCACCCCATGCCGCGCTCGGCGAGATTCGCATTCAGGAGGTCGAGGAGAAGCAGGGTGGACTGCGAATTCCCCCCGCTGGGGCGATTGGAGTACTCCCGCGGCCCCGGCGCGGGCAGGCGTTCCACGGTCTCGAGAGGGCGGCAGAAGGCGGCCTGCATGAGTTTGCCGTCGTCGTAGATACGCAGGTCGGTGGCCGGCAACTCTCGCAGCGGCGCGCCCTTGCTGTCCAACGCGACTATGTTGAAGGTGAGCAGGGGGCGCTGCGGCTCGGGTTGGGGGCTTTCTGCGGCGGCGGCCAAAGACGCACCCAGCAATAGCGTCCAGACGGGTTGTTTGAGCGCGTTTTGGAGCCTCATGGAAAAGGGCTCCCTCCAGTATGCACTATCCTGCCGGCACTGGAGACATCACGCTCGTTTGCCGTTCTCGGAAGGTGGCGGCTGCCGGGAATGCGCTCCCGGTTTGACCGCCCCGGAATTCATGGAGTTGGCGCAAACCGCCCGAAGCAGGTCCTCTTCGGGCGATCCATCGCGAAAACATCTCGCAAGCCAGAATTTGTAGGCGAGTGCCGCGTCGACGTCTAGGACGGCGGTCGTGTTCTTATGGTTCGGCATGACGGTATCTCTCCCTTGGTTTGAACGACTCCACCTTAAGGCATGGGCGTGACCTGTGCCTGCTCGGAGGATAGGCAAGGAGATCACGCCCAAATGGGGATCGAAGACCACGAGGAATTGTCCCGACCCCGAACCAAAAACTATGCAAGCGCCCTTCCTTTGCCAGCCTTGATTGCCGCCGGCTTCTTGCGCTGCCTGGTCTCCCGATACATGCGCCCCAACTCACGCTCGCAGTACTCCATCATCATTCGATCCTGGCGCTCAACAGCATACCTGAAATTCCAGAAGCAAGTTGGAGAAGTCATGCATCTGCCGGTCTTCCGAGTCCAGCTTGTACGTCCAACTCGCAGCGGGCAAGAAAGCCGTCCTCGTCAACACACAGATCCCTCTGTTGCAAATTGAGCAAACGCTTCAGACAGGAGAAGAGGCATGCACGCTCTTCGGCGGGGTGAGGCATCAACGGTATTTTGCAGTTGTCAAGGATTGTAGAACAAAAACCGCACCCAGGTCAAGGGGAAATGTCAATCGGATATTTGACCGATAAAATGGGGTTCAGCAGCGCATGGAAGGTCTTCGATCAACTTGCCGCCGCGATCGCTTTCGCCGCCAGGGCGGGCATTTGAGCCTGGCGGTGCCAACGCTGCCATGCCGATTTGACGCTGTGGATCACCTCGCCGCGGTTGAAGGGCTTCGCCAGCACGTCCCAAACGCCCATATTCAGAGCTTCGCTCCAGAGGCGTTCGTCGGCAAGCCTGGATGTGACGATCAAGGATGGAGGATGCGGCAGATGCCTGATACTCTCCAGCATGTCGATCCAAGTTACCGGCGTCAAATCGCGTTCACAAAGGACAACGGCAATGTCATGCCGATGCAACAATGCCAGAGCCGAGGGAAGATTATCGGCTTTGAAGAGCATCCACGTCGAGTGGCCAATAATAGCTTGCACCGAAAGGTGGTCCTCTTCGAGCGGACTGACGGAGAGAACAGTCAATGTCTCCACGGTACTAGTTGCGGAAGCAGGCGGTGTTGTCTCGATTATGGATGGCTTTCTCACGGCGGGGAACCTTTTTCTTTGGCGTGGCCTTCGGCGGAGAGCGGACCACTGGGTTGGGAGACGCCGATTGTCTGGTCCAAGGGAGGGGTGCAACCTTCAACCCCCCGTGACTTCGGCTAACGTCCGAAATCAAAGACCGATATGAGTACTAGATGTACTAAGGGTAGAACTAAATGGCGGGGATGTCAACGGGATTTCGGAGGTTTTTCCTCCTGTTGTAGCACCTGCGTTCTCGAGACGTGTCCAAGTTCACTTCGGTCCTCACCGCCTTACCACCAGGCGTATAACGCTATCCACGAGGACTTATATCGTTAATTGCGGCCAGTTACTTCCCACTCTAGCCGGCATCCAAGGGCTGCGTGCATTACTATTGTTTTTTCGAAAATCTACCTCACGCGGCGTATCCGGACTAGTGGCACAATAGACCCGTGCGGATCCTCTCGAAGCACTGGAAGCTCACCGCCATCGCCGTCTTCTCGCTCTCGATTGCGATGGCTTTGGGCGTGGTGAGCCTGAGCATATCGAACACCTTCCTGCTCCTGCCCCCCGCGGCGGCGCAGCCGGACCGCCTGGTGGCGATCTACGCCCGCTCACCCAGCGAAGCCATCGGCCAGATCTCGTATCCCGACTACCAGTATTATCGCGAGCACAACCATGTGTTCTCGGATATCGCGGCCGCTCCCAGTTCCATCGGGCTGATCGACGACCAGGATGCCGGCCAAAAGGAGATCAAGGTATTCTTGCGGCCGGTCACCGGCAATTATCTGTCGGTGATGGGAATTCGGCCGTACCTCGGACGACTCCTCGCCCCTGGCGACGATGACAGCAGCACGCCCGTAGCCGTGATGACCTGGTCCTGTTGGAAGCGCCTGGGCGCCGACCCGAACATCGTCGGCAAGAGAATCGATGCGCTCACCATCGTAGGGGTCACGCCTCAGGAATTCACGGGATCCTTCTACGGTCTTAACGGAGATCTCCTGACTTCGCTCGGCCGGCAGGAAGACGAGGCAGCGTGGCGCACCCGTCGCGACGCGCGGCGCCTTTTCCTGATTGCAAGGCTCAAACCGGGAGTGAGCCGGCGCCAGGCACAGGCGGAGATGGCGGCTCTTTCGGGACAACTCGCGGCGGCCTATCCGAAAGAGGATAAGAATCGCGCCGCGGTCGTGACTCGGGCTACGCTCCTGCCGCCGGACGGACTCCGGGCGGCGGAACTGATCACCGGCATCCTGATGGCGGTGGTGCTGCTGGTGCTCCTGATTGCTTGTGCCAACGTCGCGAATCTGCTGCTCGCGATCGCCGTGGGACGGCGGCAGGAGGCTTCGATCAAGCTGGCGCTCGGTGCGCCGCGCGGGCGTCTCATACGCGAATTCCTCAAGGAGAGCGCGATCCTCTGTGCGGCCAGCGGCGCGCTGGGATATGCCATGGCCGCCGCCGCGATCCACCGGTATTCCGAGATTACGTTCGCGTTCCCGATCTACGGCGCGATTTCGTTCGCGCTGAATCTCCGGCTCGACGCCACGGTCGCCGCGGTTACGGTTGCCTTGCTGCTCATCGCCATCCTGGCTACCGGCCTCTCGCCGGCTCTCTATGCATCCTCGCCGAATCTCGCACAAATCCTCGGCGGGGAAATCGCGGTGGGAGGAACGCGCAAACGCGCCCGCCGCAATACCCTGGTGATCGTCCAGGTTGCGATCTGCACGCTGGTGCTGGTCGGTATGGGGCTGTGCCAGCGCAACCTCTACAACCTGCGCCACGCCGACCCCGGATTTTCGGCGCGAAATCTCGTCGCCACGCAGGTGTTTCCGAAAAGCGGTGGTCTTACGGAGGCGCAAGGAAAAGAGATGTACGGAACGCTCCGGCGGCAGGTTTCCGCGGTGGCCGGCGTGGAGTCGGTTTCCCTCGCATCCAACCTCCCCGTGCTCGGCGATAACGCGGAGCCGGTGCAGTTTCCAGACGACGGGAAGAAGGCGTCGGTCGACTACACGGTGGTGGATACCGATTACTTTTCCACCCTTGGTATCCGGGTGCTGGCCGGCCGTGTTTTCAATTCCTTCGACCGCGAGCGAAGCACAAGAGTGGTGGTGATCAATCGCAAAATGGCGGACACGTACTGGCCGGGCCGGGATCCCGTAGGCAAGGCCTTGATGGTGGGAGATCCGGCGCGCCAGGCTACCGTTGTGGGAATCGTTCCCGACGGCAAGTACGAGGATCTGGACGAGCCCGCGCGCCCGTTCCTGTACCACGCTCTCAGCCAGAATTATCAGAACGCGATTTACGTCATTGCCAGAACCAGGGGCGATCCGAGTCTGTGGGTCGCACCAGTCGCCCAGGCGATGCGCGGCCTCGAGCTGCCGGTTCCCTTTGCTCCGTTCACTTATGACAACTGGATCAATCTGACGCTGCTGACGGAGCGGATTGCGGCTGGATGTGTGGCGGCTCTGAGCGGGCTGGGATTGCTGCTCGCGATCATCGGGCTGTACGGCGCGATTTCCTATTCGGTCAGCGAGCGGAGAAAGGAACTCGGCATTCGCGTGGCGCTGGGCGCGCAGCCTTGGCACCTGCTGAAAATGATTCTGCGCCAGACTTTCGCGATCGCGGGCACGGGAGTTGCCGTCGGATTGCTGCTCGGCATCGGCGCGACCATGCTGCTGCGCTCCCAGTTCTATGAGATCGGCGCGGTGGAGTGGACCGTTTTGCTTCCGGTAAGCGCCGCGATGCTGGGGGTTTCGCTGCTGGTGGCTTATGTCTCCGCCAGGCCCTGGATCGCGGCCAATCCCATGGAAGCCGTGCGTCACGCCTGAAAAAGCAGGCGTTTCACGCGAGGAATCCGAGCATCCTCGAATGTCTGATGGGAACCCTCCAAGAGCCTCTCCGCCGTTCCGGGACACCTGCGATGCGGCCGGGTTGATCGGTGGCCCCAGGGCGTTTGTGGGTACGAATCCGGTTGAATGGAGCGGCGGCTCTTTCCGAGTAGCGCGTGATCCGACCGGAATCGGTAAACGCTGCGTTGACTACCAGCGGGAAATGCGCCTGTGTTCGCAGGGCCACTTTACGCTATGGCAATTAGCGCCAGCGGGATCGTACTGTGTGGCTGATGACCTTCAGAAACTGATCGCGAATGACGAGACGCAAGATCTATAGAGGAGACGGCGGGCGACTGCTTTCGACAGCGATCATTTTTGGAATGTGGCGGCAAAGTGATAATGTCCCCTTTTGGCAAAGTAGAAATGTCCTCTTGACAGCCCCA
>OMOG01000272.1 GCA_900290305.1 Candidatus Sulfopaludibacter sp. SbA4 | reverse complement strand
TTCGCCGGCGCACGTCGAATATTCGCCCGCGCAGGACGATTTCTGTCAGGAGATCATGCTGCAGACCGCGGCGTATCTGCTGGCTAAGGACGACTCACTCCACGTTCTGTTGGATGGCCGTACGTTCTCGCGGCGGTACCAGCGTGAGCGGGCGATCGACTTCTGCTCGCAGGTGGGGGCTGCTTGGGCGATGCTGGAGTGCGTGTGCGAGGAGCAGACCGCGCTCGAACGGCTGGCGAAAGCGGCCGCGGAAGGCACCCACCCCGCGGCGAATCGCACGCCAGAGTTGTATCGCGAAATCCGAAAGACGTGGGAGCCGATCGACTGCCCCAAGCTCGTGATCGACACGGATGCGAGCCTTGAGTCCTGTGCCGAGCGGGCCTTGAGCTACCTCAGGGAGAGAAGCGGTCACATCGCGAGGCGAACCGGCTGATCTTCGATGATGCCGCGCACCGATTCGGACCGCGCCAGCGCTCGTATGCCGGAAGAAGTGGTTTCCACAGGGATATAGCCGAGCGCATTCGGCTCTTCAGCGAGGCGACGCCCGTGGAAGCGGGCCAGGATAGCGTCCACTTCGTGCAACGCGGCACGCGCCGATTCCTTCACAATGCGAACCTGATCGCTTCTTTCGTGAGTTCGGCTGCCGGCGGGACGATCCCGGCGGAGCATCACGATGGCACGCACTTTCGCGTTCCCTCTCAGTCCGCGGAGACGGGCTTCGAAAACGTCGCTCACTTTACGCTCGGTGGCTGATTCACCCAAGTGCTTTCAAAGCCTCTGCCGGCTGCACCATTCCGTAGCCCCATCGATTGTCCGGGCGATTCGCTGGGGACGACATGTGCTTAGCCGTCGTCTTGATCACTTCGATTATATCCCGCGCGGGCGTCTGGGGCTTCGCGCTCATCAGCAACGCCGCGACTCCGGCAACGTAGGGAGTTGCCATGGAAGTGCCATCCATATAGGAGTAATCGTACGTTCCACTTTTCCGCTTCACGGGAGGGCTGCACGACAGGATCTGAACGCCCGGCGCGACGACATCGGGCTTGGTCACCAGGGCATTCGGTTCCGACCCGGGGAACACCAGGCTTGCACCGCTACTAAACGCCGCCACCTCCAGGTTGCCTCTCGGCATCTTCTCAACGGCCCCAACCGACAATGCATTCCACGCGTTTCCGGGTGAACTGCTGTTGCCGTGGTTCTCGTTGCCAATGGCGACCACCGGAATAATTCCGTAATCCAGCAGGTCTTCGAAGATCGTGGCGAACATCGGCTCGTAGTAATCGAAGCCCAGCGACATGCTGATAATGTTCGCGCCCTTTTCCACTGCCCAGCCAATGCCCGCCAACAGCATCTGGAGAGTGGAATCGCCGATCAACACCGCGCCCACCAGCAGATCGGCTTCCGGCGCCACGCCAATGGAAATCTTGTTGTCGATCTTCCCGCCGGCAATGATTCCACAAACGTGTGTGCCATGGCTGCTTGCGTCGAAGGGAGCGCTGGTTTCGATTCTGCGTGCGACGGTGTCGATGAGCACGAAGTCCTTGACACGGCCCGCAAGCGCCGGATGTTCGCCGTGAACTCCGGTGTCCATGACGGCCACGCGGACACCTTTACCCTTGGATTTCGTCCAGATCTCCGGAATCCTCAGTTGCTTGAGGCCCCAGGTAATGCCATCTTTCGTCTGCTGCGCCCCAAGCCTGCCATAGTCGATGGCGCGGGGCCGAATCAGGCGAACCCGCTGGTTGGGCATGATGGCAACGACGTCCGGGCGCTGCGCCAATTCCGGTAGCATCTTTGCCGTAACTTGCACTGTGGCGATCGGGAGCAACTTTCCGCCGATTCCCGCAAAGGTGATGGCCTCTCCCTGGACCGTCCTCTTGCCAAGTTTTTGGACGCCTTCGAAAAGCTCCGCCTCGGCTTTCTTTTGGCCAGTAGCGGCGCGGGCGCGTACCTGGGCCAGGCGGCGTCTGATCTCCAGAATATTGCCGCGGACTGGCGTTTCAGACGCCTTTGGTGTCCTATAGACTACGATGCCCTCGCGGCGATCCTGCGGACCTGCTTCCGCAAGAAAGCTCTTGAACGCCGGCGAGATTTTTCCCATGCCGGTAGGTGGACCTTCTTTCCTTTTCTTAGTGTGTGCCGGCGTCGAACTCGGGTGAACGGGCTCTGCGGCGATGCCCATCAAGCGCCTGCTCCAACTGCTGCCCGTGACAGCAATTGAGCCAGATATGTTCTTCCGCCGCTGCTGTAGGACAGCAGTTCCAGGAGCGCCCGAGCATCCGATCCAGCCCGATGTGGGGTTTCGCAGTCTATACCATGGTGCACCAGAAGCGTCTGAAGATCTCTTGTGTCACTTTCCCAAGCGATTCCATTCAGCGAGTCCCGCCAATCTAAATCCGCAGCCCATTTGAACTGTTCTACCAGCCTTGCTCGATCAAAAGGTGCGTTGTGTGCCACCACGAAGTCAGCGCGCGTGAGGAGGGAACGGATCCGTTTTTCGTCCAGAACCTTTCCACGGACTTGTTCCAGCCCCAACCCGTTCAGGCGTTGATCCGATGCAGGGATTCGGCACGCCGGCTGTCTCAGCCCCTCGTACTGTTCGAGGATTCCGAATAGCGCGCCGGAGTCTCGGTCATAGGGCGCTGTGACAACGGCCAATTCTACTAGTTCCTGCTCAGCGCCGACTGTCTCGGTGTCAACCACCGCCACCACACCAAGCTGTCGCCGTGCCGTCCGCACTTCCAGCACATCGCCGCACCGCGAAATGTAATCGTCAACGACCGGGCGAAGAGATAACAGGCCGCGGAAAGCAGCGAGAATTGCCTGATAGAAGCTCTCGACATCGAAGCGGGACCCTTCTACGAAGTCCTGAAGACGAAGATACCGCCAATACGGAACGCTCGCGTCGGCCTCTCCATCGTAAACATTGGTGAATCCCTCGGGAATGTGCTGCGCAACCAAATTCCTCAACCCCTCGGCGTGCGACCAATTCCACGGAATGCGGAGGTCAACTGACAGGTCTTCGGGATCATCGGCAAACGGATTGCTCCATGTGACAGAGAACGCTACGGGGCCAACCTTGGGCAGATCCCAGGATTTCGGGAATAAGCGGACATAGATGTATCCATCATCGTCAGCCGGAAAGTCCTGTTTCCAATCCCGAATCTGGCAGTCACACTTTAGTAGACTGGCAACCGAAACGAGGAAGGTCCGGATTTCCTTCTCCAAAGGCCCGCACTCCGCTACGAACTTTAGCGTCGCGGCTGTGGCGTCAACTTGTCCCAGGATGCTCTGAGCCTCCTGAGAGAACAGCTTCAGGCCAGTTCTTGCCATGGCAATCTCCTTCTGTAAACTTGTCTCTGTCATTGAGCCTTACCTTAACTTTCGCGCCCTCTCGAAATCTTCCTTCAACTTCCCCGTGATCTTGTCCGCCACATCCACGCTCGCGCCGCGGAACTTGGCGCCCAAGCTTTCTTGCGTGGTGGACCAGATAACGTCGCCATCCTTATTCACCAGGCGCACGGAGGCGATGGCTTCATGGCGCCGCTCAGTCGAGTGATCGGAATCGCTGTCGCCTACCCCAAGGCCTCCGTAGGACCCGGTGCTTCTGGTCGAGCTGCGTCCCGTGCCGGCATTGACATGGGCGTTGATGCTGTCGGACGTCGAATGCGTGTCGGTGAAGATCAGGTCCTCGGCGGCGCCTTTCAGCACCACGTCGGCGCGCTCCTCCTTCTCGGTGAGGATGAAAAGCTTGGTGCTTTCGAGGCCGCTGATCAGGATATCGCGCATCTGCGCGGCCGTGTCGCCGCCCGTGAGCCGGTCCACAAAGACGCGCTTGATGGACAACAACTGCCGCAGGCTGGTGTTTTCAATGGCCGCAGGCGCAGGTTGGGCCGCCGCGCCCGCCGCGCAGAGGAGCAGGATCGCGAGCGGTCTCATCCCTTGGCCGCCTTGCGCGCTTCCGCATCCTGGTACTCGATGCGGCGGCCGGTGCGCGCTTCCAGGCCGGCGAGCACCGATCGGATATCGCCCTTCTCCACGCGGAGCACCAGCGCCTGCTGGCGGCCGTCGGGGTCCGTGTACCCGATGGTGAGGAAGTGCTTGCGGGATTTGCTGAGCAGCAGCACGGGCGAAATCAGGATTGCGGCGGCGTAACGGCGGCTCACGTTCTGGCCGTACTCGAGCGTGTTGATTCTCGGGTAGGCGATGCGCAATTCGGTGGTCCCTGCGCGCAAGAGGAGCGCATCGGCGCCCGTGATATCGAGACGCGCACTGGATTTGACGGGGACGCCCGCGAGCGTTCCACCAACAAACTGGGTGCGAACTCCGGGCTCGGCGGCCGTGACTGCCAGGGAGAGGACGAGGCCGCTCCCCAGCAACCAGCATCTAAGCATTGGTTGTTGTATACGTGTAGTGCCGGGAAACGGCCGGGGTTCTCAGGAATTGTGCGGGCGATCAGCCGGCATACGGCATCGGGGGGACTTTTCCGAGCATCCGGGAGTACACGGTCAGGGCGCCGCGATGATGCGCGGTGTGCTCGACCATGGCCCACACGATGTCGCTGACAGGTTGGCCGCCCATGACCGGACCCGCTGGCAGCGGCTTGGCAAGATCCTCCGGGCCGGCCGAGCGGAGGAAGTGGATCGCGCGGTCGTAGGCCTTTTCGAGCGTCTGGCGGGCGGCGGCCAGGGAAGTCGCGCTCGCAAGAGCCTTGCCGAGTTTCTCGAAATCGAGATCGAAACCCTCGGGCCGCGAGGCGCCTTCGATAAACCAGTCGAGAGTCTGGGCCGTGTGCGCAACCTGCTGCGCGACGGTCATCATGCCTTCCCGCGGACGGAATTCGGAGTCGGCCTCCTCCAGGACCCTGGTGGAGCGCTCGAAGAATTCCTTGCTGGCAAGCAGTTGGTTGGCGATACTGTTGGATTGCAGTTCTGGGCTCATGGAACAGACTATAGCAGAAGGCGAAGACAAGGAGAAGGCCGCTAACTTATGCAGATTCGTCTCACACCTGGCGTCAGCCGGCGGGCCGCACTCGGGCTTCTGGCCACGCCGCTCATCGGACGCGCAGCCGACCTCAGCGGCGACATCACGTTCGGCGCGCTGCTGTCACTCACCGGCACCTGGTCCACGCTGGGGATCACCAGCAACGCCCTGCTGAACATCGCGGCATCGGAAATGAACGCGGCACTCGCCGGGGCCGGAGCCACGACCCGCGTCCAGGTGCTGGCCCAGGACACGCTCCTCGACCCGGCCACGTGCGTCAACGCGTTGCGGGTGCTGGCTGGGGCCGGGGCCAGCCTGATCATCGGGCCGCAGTCCAGCGCGGAGGCCGCGGCCATCCTCCCGATGCTTGGCAGCGCCGGAGTCATCTGCATCAGCCAGGGCTCCACGTCGTCGGCGCTCTCTCTGCCAGGCGACAACCTTTTCCGTTTCGTGCCGGACGACTCACTGGAAGCCCAGGCGGTGGTCGCGCTGGCACAGGCCGACGGTGTCCGGACCCTGGTTCCGTGCTGGCGGGCCGATAGCGGCAACCAAGGTTTGGCGTCATCGGTGCGGCGGCTGTTTCAGGCGGCGGGTGGAACCGTGACTGCGGGAGTCGAATACCCGACCGATTCACCGGCCTTCGCCACGGTGGCGCAGCAGCTTTCGTCGCAAGTGGGCGCTGCGAATGGACCCACGGCCATGTACCTGGCGGCATTCGACGAGGTCGTCGATTTGTTTCACGCGGCCGCCGGAGTGGCGGGACTGTCGTCGCTCCGTTGGTACGGCAGCGATGGTGTCGCCTTGAGCGTGCCGCTCGCTTCGGACGCGGCCGCGGCCGCTTTCGCGATCCGGACGGGCTACGCCAATCCGACGCTGCTGCGCCCTGACAGCGCCCGGGCCAAGTGGCAACCGCTGGTCGACACCGTGACCGCCGGCACCGGGATTGAGCCCGACGCCTTCGGTCTGGCCGCCTACGACGCGGCCTGGTGCGCGCTGTTGGCCCGCCTGCTGGCCGGCAGCGGCGATGTGCCCACATGGAAAACGTATTTGACGATCGAAGCCGAGCACCTCTTCGGCGCCACGGGCTGGGGACGCTTGAACGCCAACGGCGACCGGGCCTTCGGCGACTATGAATTCTGGGGGCTGGCCGATACGAATGGAACGCCGCAGTGGGTTTCGGTGGCGCAGTACGAAAACAGCATTCTGACGCAGCCACGATCACCGTCGACGGGAGTGGGCCGCGTGCCGCACCACGGCTGACCGGCGCAGCCGCGCCCTAATCCTCGTCCAGCGCGAGCAGCGGAACTTCGATCGGAGTGCCGTCTACCCGCAGCACGCCGTCTTCAATTCTGCGGCTGCCCTGTGGGGTATGGATTTCAGACTCCAGCGTCTCCGGGTCGATCACCCAGACATTGGGCACGCCGAAATCGAGCACTTGCCGGACCTTCTCATTCACGCGGATAGTTCCATCCTCAGGCGACAGAATCTCGATCCAGATCAGGGGTGGGCTGGTGAAGATCTTCTCCGAAGGGCGCGGTCCCGGGACGACGCATATATCGGGGACCATGTACTTCCCCTTACGGATGCGAATCGTCTGTGCCGAGTAGACCTCGATGCCCCAGAGCTTGCGCCTGTTGAAGAAGTATGCGCCCAGCGCCGCTTGAAGCCAACTGTGATCCTGTTCGCCGACGTTCCTCTCAATCAGCGCGCCATCTTCGTACTCGCAGTCCGGTTCGTAGCTCGTCCTCAGGTATTCTTCTTCGGAAACCAGAACAACCGTACTCATGTTCATAAGATATCACCACCCGTTCCGGTGGAGAGCGGCCAGCCCAAACGCGGAGATCGGCAGGTCGCGGCGTGAACCCAGTAACGGCATGATTGGGGAAAATACCGCGTGGAAGCGGCGAGGCCAGCCACACAGGCCAGCCACACAGGCAAGAATGCCTGTGCCACGTGTGTTACTATTCCGTTTTAATTAAGGGAGCCAACTCCGTGAAAGTATACGAAAGCAAGGACATTCGGAACGTCGGTGTGGTGGGCCACGGCGATTCCGGCAAGACGACGCTCACCGCCGGTTTGCTGTTCACCGCCGGAGCCAGCAATCGCCTGCTTCGCGTGGATGAAGGCAACACGATCACCGATTTCGACGAGGAAGAAATTCAGCGCCGGATCACGATCTCTACTGCCATCGCCGTGGCGGAGTGGAAGAAATCCAAGGTCAATATCCTCGATACTCCCGGCTACAACATCTTTATTAATGATGCCCGCGCGGCTTTGGCGGCGGCCGACGCCGCCCTGGTGATCGTAGATGGCGTGGGCGGCGTGGAAGTCCAGACCGAAAAAGTGTGGACCTTCTCCGACGATTTCAAGCTCCCCCGCGCGGTGATCGTCAACAAGCTGGACCGCGAACGCGCCGATTTCCAGCGCGCCTTGGAGAGCGTCCAGGAAACCTTCGGCCGTTCGGCGATCCCCATCCAGATCCCCATCGGGTCGGAGCGCGACTTTTCGGGCGTCGTCGACCTGGTCCGTATGAAAGCGTACACTTACACTGCGGATGGCGACGGCAAGGGCAAGGAGGGCGAGATCCCCGCCAACCTGGCGGGCGCCGCCCAGAAGGCCCACGAAGCGCTGATCGAAATGGTGGCCGAGGGCAACGACGCCCTCATGGAAGAGTACTTTGACAAGGGGACCCTGGAAGCCGACCAGATCGTCGATGGCTTGCGGCAGGCCGTGCGGGAAATGCGCATCTTCCCCGTGCTGTGCGCCTCGGCCGTGCACAACGTGGGCAGCGACCTCATCCTCAACTTCATCGGCGAGTACCTCCCCGCGCCTGTCGAGCGCGAACCCGTGGCCTGCACGCTCAACGGCGTGGAGGCTACCCGCAAGATCACCGAGCACGATCAGCCGTCCTTGTATGTGTTCAAGACCACGGCCGATCCGTTCGCCGGCCGCATCACCTTCTTCAAGATTTACACCGGCATCGTGAAGAACGACGCCAACCTGCAGAACGTAACGCGCAGCACATCCGAGCGGCTGGCCCACCTCGGCAGCCCGCAGGGAAAAACGTTGCAGCCCGTGACGGAGCTGCACGCGGGCGACCTGGGCGCCGTGGCGAAACTCAAGGACACGCTCACCGGCGACACGCTTGCCGAGAAAGGCTTCAATATCGGCTATCCGCCGGTGAAACTGGCCGAACCCTCCATTGCGTTCGCCATCGAAGCCAAATCGCGCAATGACGAGGACCGCATGGGCAACGCCGTCCACCGCATCCTGGAAGAAGACCAGTCCCTGCGCTTCTACCGCGACCCGCAGACCCGCGAGTTCCTGCTGGCGGGCACCGGACAGCAGCACGTGGAAATCGTGGTCAGCAGGATGAAGAAGCGGTACGGCGTGGATGTCATGCTCAAGGCCCCCAAAATCCCCTACCGGGAGACGATCCGTGGCACGGCCGACGTCCAGGGCCGGCACAAAAAGCAGACCGGTGGCCACGGCCAGTTCGGAGATTGCTGGATCAAGATGGAGCCCCTGCCGCGCGGCGCCAAGTTCGAGTTCGCCAACGAGATCTTTGGCGGTTCCATCCCCAAGAACTATATTCCGGCTGTGGAAAAGGGTATCGTGGAGGCCGCCGAAAACGGGTTCCTGGCCGGCTATCCCATGGTGGATTTCAAGGTGACGGTGTACGACGGCTCTTACCACGATGTCGATTCGTCGGAGCTGGCGTTCAAACTGGCCGCCCGTAAGGCCTTCAAAGCGGCCATGCAGCATGCCAAGCCGGCCCTGCTCGAACCCATCATGAACGTGGAGATTCAGGCTCCCGTGGAGTATGCAGGCGACCTGATGGGCGACCTCAATAGCCGCCGCGGCCGGATTTCCGGTATGGAGACCAAGGGAAGCACCCAATTCATCCGCGCCCAGGTGCCCATGGCGGAAATGTTAAACTACCAGAGTGATTTGACGGCCATGACCCAGGGTCGGGCTTCGTTCAGCATGGAGTTCGACCACTACGATTACGTGCCCCAATTGCAGGCGGAAAAGATCATCGCCGCTGCAAAAGCCGCCAAAACGGGCGAAGAGGAAGAAGAGGAATAAGGATACAGACCCGTCCGCTATGGACACAATGTTGACACGCAATTGTCAAATGATGGACGGGTATTTCCCTCTGGGTGGTTGCAAAGCACACCACTGCTGTTGTAGTCTTTTATAGTCCGAAGCGGGCGGAGACTCGCACAAGGCTCTTTATTTTCATTGTTCGAGGACCTAGATGGACGATCGAACCAAGACGTTTTACTCCTTTTTTGTGCTCGCCGCAGCTCTTTCCACCGCTGGCTGTGCTTACAACCAGCAATCCAGATTCCAAATGTCGTTCCTGCCCCGAGCCCCACACTCGGGGAGCGGGGGCGCCGACACCATCCCCCCGCCGGTGGTATCGGTCAACCCGTACCTTGAAAAGGTTCCCGCCATCCTTCTGTCCGAGCCGCTGCTTCCCAAGCGCAAGACTCATGGGGACACGCTCGTGCAGGAAGCTGACCAGGCCCTCCAACGCGCAAAGAAAGCCTACCAGGCGAACGATATCGACACCGCGCGCCAGGAATTCGACTCGGCTATCGATTTGATGTTCGAAGCCTCCGACGAGAGTCCCGCGGACCGTGCGGAATATGACAGTCGCATGGATGAAATGGTGGACCAGATCCACCATTACGACCTCGCCGGTATGGGTGCATCGGCCGTGGTGGAGCAAGGCAAGTTCGAGAAGGCTCCACTCGAAGACATCCTGCAGATGACCTTTCCGGTGGATCCCAAGCTGAAAGACAAGGTGAGGGATCAGGTCGCGGCCACGGTATCGCAGTTGCCGCTGTCGGTGAACGACACGGTCCTGGGGTACATCAACTATTTTGCCAACCGTGGGCATAAGACGATCGTCGCGGCCACCGAGCGTTCCGGCCGTTACCGGCCTATGATCCAGCGCATCCTGGACGAGGAAGGCGTGCCCCAGGAGTTGATTCACCTGGCACAGGCGGAGTCCGGCTTCATTCCGCGCGCGATGTCTCGGATGGCAGCCGGCGGAATGTGGCAATTCGTCAAATTTCGCGGTCAGCAGTACGGCCTGAACCAGACCCGCTATACCGACGACCGCATGGATCCCGAACAGGCCACGCGTGCAGCCGCCCGCCATCTGCGCGATCTGTATTCCGAGTTTGGCGACTGGTACCTGGCGATCGCCGCCTACAACTGCGGGCCGGGAGTGGTAGAACACGCCGTCGAGCGGACGGGCTATGCCGATTTCTGGGAGTTGCGCAGCCGCGGAGTCCTGCCCGCGGAAACCACCAACTACGTGCCCATCATTCTGGCCATGACCATCATGGAAAAGAATGCCGCCGACTACGGTCTGGAGGGGCTCCAGTTGGATCCGCCCCTGGAATACGATACCGTCGAGACTTCGGCGACCACCAGCCTGGCCCTGGTATCCGACATCACCGACGCGTCGCCCTTGCAGTTGGCCGAGCTGAACCCGGCCGTGCTGAAGGGGATCGTGCCCGAGAACTATGCGCTTCGGGTGCCTAAGGGCGCCGGGAAGCAGGCCATGGCCGCGCTCGAACTGGTCCCCGCCGAGCATCGCGATTCGTGGAGAATGCACCAGGTTGGCGCGGGCGAAACCGTGGCCACCATCGCCAGGCGGTACGGAGCCACGCCGGCCAGTATCCTCGCCGCCAACAAGCTGCCGTCGGGCGAAACCGAGGACGGCGACCGGCTGCTGATCCCCGTGACGATGCGCGCGGAAACTCCCGCCAGGGCCGCGACGCGGGCGGCGGTCTCACGGACGCCTGCGCGCCGGCCGTCGACTGCTCACAATTCCACTGCCGCACGAAACACTGCAAAGCCCGCGACCGCCGCCAATCGGCAGCGCAAGACGCCGGTGATTGTGGCCCGCACCACGCCCCGATAAGTAGCACAGGCATTCTTGCCTGTGTTTATTTTCGCTTGATCCTGTTTTCGCTATTGCCTCTGTCGCAAAAAGGGGTATTCTATGGGTGATTGTGCCCGGACAACAGGAGGCTTGTTAGATGTTGGATAGCCCGAAATTCGCTCCCAAAGACGAAGAAGAGATGGAAGACTTCCACGACTACGAGGACGAAGAGCACGAGCTAGGTTCCAAGCTCGACGACTATAACGACGAGGAAGACGAGGACGAAGAAGAGGAAGAGGAGGTGTTGGTGGTCGCGGTTGTGTCATCCGAGCCGCCGCCTCCGGCGGTCCCCGCGTCTCCAGCGCCACCACCCGCGCCAGTGGCCGCCCCGCCCAAACCGGCGCCCGCCAAGGCCGCTCCGGCCAAGCCGGCCCCAGCCAAAGAAGCTCCTGTGAAAAAGGCAGTGAAGAAGGCTCCCGCCCCCAAGGCTCCGGCGAAGAAGGCCGCTGCCAAAAAGGCCGCGGCGAAGAAAGCCCCGGCGAAGAAAGCCCCGGCCAAGAAGGCTCCCGCCAAGAAAGCCGCCGTGAAGAAAGCGGCCGTGAAGAAAGCCCGTGAAGAAAGCGGCCGTGAAGAAAGCCGCCGTGAAGAAAGCGGCCGTGAAGAAAGCGGTAAAGAAGGCTCCGGCCAAGAAGGCCCCGGCGAAGAAAGCTCCCGCCAAAAAGGCTGGCAAGAAGCGCTAGCTGAGTACACCGTTTCACAAGTTCACTAACGTATCGCGGGACCGCTTGCTAACGCGCGCGGCTCCGTTCGGAGCCGCGACCGTGAGGGAGCGGTCCTTTTCGAGTACGTGACCGTATTTCCGAAGCCAGCACACACTCCCGAACGGCTGGGCCGCGGGCTGGTTTATGCAGGCACTTTCCCCTTGATTTATATCTATATCGGATGATATATATATAAGCATGCCGAAAGCTGAGGATTTTCTTCCGCTCAAGACCAACTGGTTCCACATCCTGCTTTCGCTCGCCGCCGGTGAGCAGCACGGCTACGGGATCATGCAGGAAGTTTCCGAGCGTAGCGGGGGCAAAATCCGGCTGTGGCCGGCCACCCTTTATGGCTCGATCAAGCGCCTGATCACGGCCGGGTTGATCGAGGAATCCGACGAGCGGCCCGCGCCCGAGCTGGATGACGCGCGGCGCCGCTACTATCGGCTCACGCGGCTCGGAAAACGCGTGCTGGATGCCGAGACGGGGCGCCTCGAAGAGTTGGTCCGCATTGTTCAAGTCAAGCGCGCCATGGAGTCGGCGCGATGAGATTCGCCATGCGGTTGTACCGCGCGCTCGCGCGGGCATTTCCGCACGAGTTCAAAATGATCTACGGCGCGGACCTGGTTCAGCTTGGGGAGGATATCGTGCAGGACATCGCCAAAGAACACGGGGTTTCCGGACTCTTCCGCCTGGTCGCGGACCTCGCCATCCGGGTACCGATCGAATACCTGAGCGAGATGCGCCGGGACTTGATTTACGCGGTGCGATCGCTGGCGAAATCCCGCGGGTTCGCAGCGGTTGGAATCGTGTCGCTGGGATTGGGGATGGGGGTGGCGGCGGTTGGCGTGAGCGAATCGCTGAACCTGATTCTCCGCGATACGCCGGGAGCCCGGGACGCGGACAAGCTCGTGATGGTGCCGAGCGTTTCGTATCCTTACGTGGAGCGCTATCGCGATCAGCATGATCTGTTCGCCGGGGCCGCGGCGTTCCAGGCGTCCGTGCCATACAACGTCTCTCTGGGGGACAGGGCGGGAACAAAAGCCGAGCGCGTGTTCGGTCACCTGGTTTCGCCCGAATACTTTTCGGTGCTCGGCGTGACCCCGGCAAGAGGGCGCGTGTTCAGTCCTGACGCGGACAAGCCCGGATCGGCGCCCGTCGTGTTCATCAGCGATCGCTTCTGGCGCGAGCACATGAACTCCGATCCGTTCGCGGTGGGCCGGACCATGCGGGTAAACGGGCAGACGGCGGCCATCGTGGGAATCGGCCCCAAGGATTTCCTGGGCGTGATGCCGGTCATTCCGGCCGACATTTTCGTGCCCACCACGGCCCCCGCCTCGGAGGCGCCGGAACTGGCGGGCGATGTGATTCACCAGCGCGAGGCGAAATCGTTCATCGCGCTGCTGCGCCTCGGGCCCGGAGTGACGCTGAAATCGGCGGAAGCGGGGCTGGACACCATCACCCGGCATTTGGATGAAGAGACGCTCGACCCGGCGCGCCATGCCAAGGGGCGGCGAGTGATGCTGCTGCCGGGCGGCAAGATCCTGCCCATTCCGCGCGCGCTATATCCCATGATGTTTGGGTTCATGGTGTTGTTGAACGGGTTGATTATCGCGATTGTCTGCATGAACCTGGCCAACATGCAACTGGCGCGGGCCACGGCGCGGCGGAGGGAGGTGGCCATCCGGCTTTCGGTGGGCGCGAGCCGGTTCCGCCTGATCCGGCAGTTGCTGACCGAAAGCGTGCTATTGGCGGTGACTGGCGGCGCGGCCGGGATCGTGTTCGCGTTCTGGGTGGCGAGCGCGTTTCACAAGATGAAGCTGCCCTTCGGCTTCCCGGTCAACTTCGACCTCACGCCGGATTGGCGGGTGATGGTGGTCGTGTTTGCGATTGCGCTGGCGGCGGGGATCGGCTTCGGACTCGCGCCCGCGCTGGCCGCAACGAAAACCGATCTCGCATCGACGCTTAAGGAAGGGTTGGCGGGGCAGACGCTCGGCCACCGCCGATTCGGGATGCGCAATCTGCTGATGGTCGGCCAGGTGGCGGGATCGCTCGCGCTGCTGCTCATCGCGGGCTTCATGGTCCTCGGGTTCCAGAAGACCAACCAGATCGAAATCGCGTTTGACCCCTCGACGATGTACCTGCTTTCGCTCGATCCGGTGCGCGACGGATACTCGGCGGAAAAGGCAACCAGCCTTTTCGACCACCTGGCAGAGCAGTTCCAGCGTGCGCCGGGCGTTCGCCAAGTAGCGCTCGGACAGTTTGCTCCATTTGGTCCGCAGGGGGCGGTATTTACTTTGACCGCGCCGGCTGGCGGCGGGGCGCCCGACCAGGTGGTGAGCGGGATCGCGAAGAATACCGTGGGCCCGAACTACTTTGCGGCGCTCAGCGCGCCGATCCTCGACGGCCGGGAGTTCGATATCCGCGACCAGCGCATGGAAGTGTCCAAAGACCGGGTGCTGCCCGTGGTGATCAATCAGACCGCGGCGCGCGCGTTCTTCGGCGTGGGCGAGCCGGTCGGCCGGCGAATTCTGGATGCCGCCAAATCCTATGAAGTGATCGGGGTGGTGAAGGATCTTTCCGCACCGCTCAGCCAGACCGCGCCGGGGCAGGGCGTGAACGCGGTGCCCGTGGTCTATCTGCCGTTGACCAAGGCCGATTTCGCGCATCCGCCGGCGAACGGCATGGTCGTGATGGTGCGCTTCGATCGCGGCGTGGATGTGATGGAAGGCGTGCGCAAAGAACTGGCGGCCATCGACCCGAATCTGGCCGTCTTCGACGTTCACACGCTGGCCGGGCAGGTTGCCGATACCCTCGCGTATCTGCACCTGAGCGAGTATAGTTACGTAGGGATCGGGGCGTTCGGACTGGTTCTGGCCGCGATTGGCCTCGCGGGAGTGACGGCCTATTCGGTGGCCCGCCGGCGCAAGGAGATCGGGATCCGCATGGCGCTTGGCGCACGCGGGGGACAGGTGTTGAGGCTGGTGATGCGGGAAAGCGGTTCGCTGGTGATCGCCGGATCGGTGCTGGGTCTGATGGCGGCGGTGGTGCTTTCGCGGCTGATGGCTGCGTTCAGCAGCCTGCTCGGACCGGCATTCCAGGCGGGCGCTCGCGATCCGCGGCTGTTGATCGGCGCGCCTCTGCTGCTGGCTGCTTTGGCGATGCTTGCCTGCTATGTGCCGGCGCGGCGATCCACCCAGGTCGATCCGCTGCGGGCGTTGCGCGAGGAGTAGTTCCAGTGGCCGCTCAACCCCCCACTCAACCCAACGTCACGGTTCAGTTCGGGAAATTCCAGTTGCGAGGAAAATCCGTGCAATTTGTGGCGTGGGTGATCCTCGTCGCCATCGTAGTGGGGATCGCGTACCTGGCTCCGCCCCTGCAGTACTGGTCCATGTGGGTCTCGGCGGCAGGATGGATCGGGTTTTCCGTCTACTGGGGAATTGCCGCAAGGAACTCGGCAGAGGCGAAGACCGCGGAATCGGCGGGGTCGCGGCGCGTGCACGTGCTGCTCACGAACGTCGGACAGTTGCTGCTGTTTGTTCCGCTCCCCGGAATGCGACAGAGCTTCTTGGTGCATTCGCTCGCGTGGGTAGCGGCTGGATTGGCGATCCAGGCGTCATCGATCGCGCTGGCCGTTTGGGCGCGGCGGCATCTCGGCAGCAATTGGAGCGGAAGGATCGAGATCAAAATGGATCACGAGCTGGTGCGGACGGGTCCCTATCGGTTATTGCGGCATCCCATCTACACGGCGGTGGTGGGGATGTGCGTGGGCACCGGACTGGTCGACGGGCACGTGCATGCGCTGGTGGGGCTGGCGATGGTGCTGGCGGCGTACTGGCGCAAAATCCGGATGGAAGAGGCGAATCTGCGCGACGCGTTCGGGTCCCGGTATGAGGACTACCGGCGCGCGACGTGGGCCTGAGGTGGGACACTCCGTTGCACGGAGCGAGACGATCGTTTTTTGTCGTCTGTCTTTCAGCCCTCTTTGTTCACTATCTTGCGGCAGCGCTCGAACAGTTCCAGGAGCGCCTCGGCGTGCTCTTCGGGCGAGCGTGTCGCGGGCTTCCCTGAAAACCCGGTCGACGACTGCGACGCCCGTCCGTAGCCGGTGTTGACCGCAATGAACTTCATCAGCTCCAGCGCGACATCGTCCTTGCTGCGAGCCCCTCCCGGCGCCGCGGGCGCCTCGGGAGTTTCCTTTGTAGCTGGTTCTAGTTCCGCCATCTCGGTGACCGTTTCCTCCGTGCTCACTCCCCGTATGGTACAACTCTTACGATACTCGATTTCCGATGCCGCTCACGGCTGTCCGGCACGTTCGAAAAATGCGAGGAGGCGCGCAGTCCCACCTGGTGGAGGCGGATGACGGCCATTGGTACGTCGTCAAGTTCCGCAACAATCCGCAGCACCATCGGGTCCTGGTGAACGAGCTGCTCGCGTCGGCCTTCCTCGACTATCTCAAAATCGCCGCGCCGGAAACCGCGCTAGTCGAGATCGGCCCGGCATTCCTGGCGGCCAACCCGGAAGTCCACATCCATCTCGGCACGCGGCGCGTCGAGATCGAACCCGGCTGGCACTTCGGCTCGCGATACCCCGGCGACCCGGCCCGCACCGCGGTTTACGATTTTCTCCCCGATGCGCTGCTGCCCAACGTCGTCAACCTGGACGATTTCCGCGCCATCCTGGTCTTCGACAAATGGGTGGGCAATGCCGACGGCCGGCAGAGTGTCTTCTACCGCGCCCTCATTCGGCAAGAAATGGCCCGGCAGGAAACGCCCCGGAGCGAGCCTGGGGCCGGCCGTGCCGGTTTCGTGGCTCGCATGATCGACCACGGGTTCGCTTTCAACGGACCCAACTGGGACTTTCCGGAATCACCCCTGCAGGGCCTCTACGCGCGCCGCCTGGTCTACGACGCGGTGCGCTCCCTCGACGACTTTCAGCCGTGGCTCGACCAGGTCAGAAACTTCCCCGAGGAGGTGGTCGACCTCGCCTGGAAGCGGATTCCGCCTGATTGGATCGCGGGCGATGAGGACGCCCTAGATCAACTGCTGGAACGCCTGTTCGAGCGCCGCAAGCGCATCGCGAAATTAATCGAGGACTGCCGGGGCACGCGGGTTAATCCCTTCCCCAACTGGTAAGGGCGACCCAGAGGGTCCCCCTTGCCGCCGGCGTCATTCATTCATCAGGAACTCACGGAGGTCCGTGTAGTCATTTGGGCCGGCCTGAGTCTGAAGGAACGCCAATTGATTCCGTAGTATCGTTGCAACTTCGTCAGAGAGACAGAACTGCCTCGGGTCCAGGTGCGGCACGAACACAGATTGGACTTCGTCGAGACGGAGCATGCTGTCCACCGTGAAGATACCCGCCTTCTCGGGCAGAAACAGGAGCTGCGGGAATTCCATTTGCCGGACGCGGTCAATGAAGGTCGGGTTGAACTGAGGCTCCCTCGTTATCGCATCCGCCAGCCCAAACACCTGCGCGACCAGCGTGCGGCGCCTTTGTATCCTACCGCGGTATCCCTTGTTATCCACGCCGGCAAGCGGCAGCTCGGTTTGGATCAGAATCACGGGCCGCACCTTCGCGCGCACAACGAGAAACTCCTCGTTCGTTTCCAACCTCGGAACGTGTAGCGGCAAGGTGCGGTTGAACGCGTCCTTCCCCGCCGCCATGATTCGGAACTGCGAAGCAATGGTCTTGGTCGGTTCAGCGGGGTCCGGTATGGGTCGCCAGAGTTCCAGGTTTTCGTGGGGATAGTACGCGTGCGTCCAGAAAATCTGACCGAAACAGAAATTGGCGTCGTTGTGATACCCGAGGGGGAGCTTCCTGTAGAACTTGTCGTCGAACCACTCGTCGATGAACATTTCGGCTACGCGGTCTCGATCTTGCCCATCGCCTCGAAATACTCCTCATCGTATTTGGGGCGCGTGAACTTAAACGGCCGCGGCTGGTTCCCCTTCTTCTCTGCCTGCTGACGCTCGAACTTCGCACGGAGCTTTCGAATCTCGGCAGGCGACTTCCCGGAGGATGAACGCGAATACACGACCGGCCGCGCCGGGGCTATTAGAGAAAAATCCAGGGGCTCGTTTCGGATTCCTGCCTCCATCGGTTCTGTCTGGAAATACACGTAGTTCAGGATTTCACCGGTTGTGCGCGTGCCCCAGCGTTTCAGAACTCCGAGAAGGACGCACTCGTCCTTGACGTTTCCAAACAGGCAGCCGGCATCGGAGTGCTCAACCGGCCTAAGAAAAGCCGTATCATACTCTGGCGAGCTTGAGCGTTGCTCAAACAAGACCCCCCGAGCGAGCAGACTGCTCAGGGCGGGATCGTACTCGGCTGCCCATGGCCCAAGGTGGAGGAACTTCCACCCGAACCCGGTGAACGTGGACCGGTGCTGCCTATAGTATTCAACGTCGAACAAGTATAGTAATTTCAACAGTTTCGTTTTCGTGGCACAGCTCCCCTGCTCCTCGATCCAGGTGACGATCGCCGGAATCAAATCGTCTACGATCATCTGCTCCATGGTCTTCCTATCCTATTAGACGTACGCGAAGTTGGCAACGATGAACGCGGCCCGATGAACGCGGCCCGCTTCTTTCGTGGACGTCGGATCGAAATCCTAACACGCTGCACATGACCTGCAGATTTGCTTTTGGCCCGGACGAATCCTCGACAGCGACAACCACCGATCCACCGTACATATCGGCGAAACGGTCAGCATCTGCATCGGTAGCACCGGAGCAGTCTGTCCAAACCCACGCCCAACGCCAATTGACACGGCTGACTGGTTCGAAGCCAGTCTCAGGCCATGTCAAACATCATTACGGACGAAGCCCGCCTCTGTGCTGATGAGGTCGGCGAATTTCGGCCCGAGTCGGGCCGATTCTCCGGCGTAAGGTCTTTCGTTTCAGCCAATGCCTCAAAATTTCGGCCCAGATCGGGCCGAAATTGCACGGTCATTTATTTGGAAAGGTCGTGGCGCGAAGGATGTGGCCGCCACGGCTGGGAGCAGAGGCGGCGCGGTCCGGAAAGTAGCGGGACGCGATCTGCGGCGGCCCCAGGTCTTCGACCTCCCGGAACCCGAGGTCCATCAGCCTGGCGCGGAGCTTCTCCGATTCAAAATAAGTGGTGAAGGGCTCGCCCAACCCGGCTACATGCTCGGCACGCCGCTCATGCATGGCGCGCATTTCGGGCGACAGCGACGACGGAGGGTCGCTGTAGTCGAACACCACGTGGGCGCCATTCGGCAAGCTCGCGATGAAGCCGAGCGTGGACCATACGGCTTCCTCTGTCAGGTAAGGCACCACTCCAAGCCAAGTGAAGAAGGTCTGCTGCGCCGCATCGAAGCCGGCGGCACGGAGACCGCCGGCCAAAGTCTGGCGTTCGAAATCGATCGGTGCAAAAGTCAACCAGGCTGGCAAGGGGATGGCAGCCTCGGCAAGGCGCTGGCGTTTCCATGCCTGCGTAGCGGGATGGTCGACTTCAAAAACGGGCAGGCGGCCGCGGAATGGGCTGCGATACGCATATGTGTCCAGCCCGGCGCCGAGCACCACGAGTTGACGGACACCGCGCTCGACCGCGGCGGCCAAGGCATCCTCCGCGAAGCGCGCGCGCGCCGCGATGAAAATTCGCATCCTGCGTCCGGAAGGGCGCTGCTCGGCCTCACGGACGACGGTATCGGCGTCAACGCCCAAGATCCGCAGGGCAAGCGGATCGGCGAAGATGCGGCCTTGTTCCAGCACTTGGTGCGCGGCGCGGTGAAACGCTGCGGCGCGAGCCGTGCGGCTGGGCTCCCCGAGATGCATACAAGTCGAGTGTACGCGGGTTGGCAGGCGAAAGCGCCTGCCCCACCAAGCCGGTTCATCGAGATTGACTGGGCACATGAGGGAAGGTATCTTGGCAGCTTCTATGCAGCGAATCCTTTTTCTCACTGAGCGCTATCCTCCGGACGCGGGCGGAGTGTCGGCGAGCGCGGCGCGCATCGCGCAATCGCTGGCCGCGCTGGGCGCCCAGGTGGATATGGTGGCGTGGACGCGCTCGCTGCAAGCCGGGCAGGTGACGCGGGATGAAGGCAACCCGACGGCGTACCGGATCGGCCGCTTCCGCGAGTGGGACACTACTATGCCCCACACGCTCAATCTGTTGGATTGGCTGGCGTCAATGGCGCCCTACGACCTGGTGTGGGGCCACTACCTCTCGCTCGCGGGTTTCCTGGCGGTATGGTTCGGACGGCTGAACGGGCTGCGGTCGGTGGTGAGCATCCGCGGCAACGACCTGGATCGCGATGTGTTTCCGCCGGGCGATTTTGCACGGCTGCAGTGGACGCTGGCCCACGCGTCTTCGGTCACCGCTGTGACGCGCGACCTGGTGCGCAAGGCGCAGGCGCTCAGCGGCCGCGAGGATGTGGTGCATCTTCCGAACGCGGTGGATGGCGCGCGGTTTGCGCCCGCGCCCGAGGCCGGCGCGGCGGTGCGGGCGCGATTGGGGATCGCGGCGGGCGAGAGCATCCTCGGCTTCTGCGGCGAGCTGCGCGAGAAGAAGGGGCTGGCGCACCTGCTGGATGCGCTTGCCGCCGTGCGGCGAGTGCGTCCGGGGCGGCTGCTGCTGATCGGCGACGTGCGCCCTTCGGAGATGCCGCGGCTGGTGCAGTGGATCGGTCCGGGACCGATCGAGGAGCAGATTATCGTTACCGGGCAACTCGCCACGCCGGAGGCCGTGAATGCGCACTTGCAAGCCTGCGATGTGTACCTGCAGCCTTCGCTGTGGGATGGGATGCCGAATGCACTGCTGGAGGCGATGGCGGCGGGGTGCGGGGCGATCTCGAGCGACGCCGGCGGGATTCCCGAAATCATCACTCCCGGGGTGGACGGTATCATCGTGCCGCGCTGGCAATTGCACCGGCTGGGCGAGGCGGTGCTCGAATGGCTGGATGCCGATCCGGCTCATCGCGGCCGCATACGGAGCGCGGCGCGGGCTCGGATGGTGGCGGAGTTTTCGCCGGAGCGCGAGCGGCAGGCCCTTCAGTCGCTGCTTGGCCGGATCATCCCCAGCTCTTCGCAGACCGCGGCCAGCGTGGCGCCCGAGCGCTCCCAGGTGTAGTGGCTCGTGACGCGCGCACTTGCGGCGGCCGCCAGATAGAGCGAGAGATTCGGATCGGCGTGGAGGCGCAGGACGGCTTGCGCGATCTGGTCGACGGAGCCGGGTTTGACCAGCAGGAAGTGTCGGCCATGCTCGCCCAGTTCGCGCACCACGGGCAGGTCGCTCGCGATCACGGGAACGCCGGCCGCCATCCCTTCCAGGATCTTCAGGGGGCAGCAGCCCTGCTTAACGTTGCGATCGTTGACGGCCAGCGGCGCGAGCACGGCGAAAGACTGGTGGAGCGCCTCGACGAGCTCCGGTTGCGTGACTGGTTCGGAGATTTGAACGCGTTCAGCGATCCCCAGCTTCGCGGCCAAGGCGGCAATCGGTTCCTTCTGCCGGGGGCTGGCGGCGCCGAGGATAGTGAGCCGCACGGGCGCCTGCACACAGATTTGTGCGACGGCGCGGACTGCCAGGTCCACGCCCTGCCAGGAGGCCAGCGTGCCGAAATACAGCAGCCGCATCTCCGCGGCGGGCTCGGGTGGAGTGGCGCGCGGGTGAAATAGAGCGGTGTCCACACCGTTGGGGATGACGCGGATTTTGGATGCGTCCGCGCCGCGGGAGGCCAGATAACGCTGGGTGACCGCGCTGGGCGTCACGATGCGATCGGCGGCCTGTAGGCAGGCCTGCTCCTGCGCGATCAGCTTGCGCATCAGCTCGCGATCGTCGGCGACCCGCGGATAGCGATGCTTCAGCTCGATGGAGGGAAGCCCGTTGACCTCGAAGATCAACCGCGGACGCGGGCGCAAGCGGAGCAGCGGGAGCCCCTCGAAGATCGAGCGGAACTGCACGAGGTCGAAGTCGCGGACGGAGAGCCAGCGGTCGAGGCAGGCGCGGAAGCACAACACGCGGTCGATCAAGCTTAGCCCTACGCCGGGAAGCTCCGTGTGAAACACGCCCGACCATCGCTCCGTGCGGGGTTGGGGCGTGAGGGCGCCCGAGACCGTCACCAGGTCGACCGACCCGAATCGGGCGGCCAGCGCTTGGGCGAAGGCGGCGATGTGGGTCGACGCGCCTTTGGGCGCGGGCACCGTGTCGAACGAGATGTAGGCGAGGCGGGTGTTCGCGGTCACGCTCTGATAAGATAGCGGAGTTTATGGCTGTGGATGTGAACCGTTTGCGCAAGGAGTGCGTGTACGAGGCATCGACCGCGATCGAAGCGGTCGCGGACGACCTGGCTCAGATCGAGGGACTGGCGGCCGAGTGGCACGCGACGCGGAAGCGGCTCTTCCTCGCCGGTACGATTGCCATTGCAGTGGGCTGCATCGGGCTGGCCGTTTACGTTCCGGTGGGACTCGTGCTCATCGCGATCGGCATTTCCCTGTTTGTGTGGACGAAGAGCAGCCCGAAGGCTGTGGCAAACAACCTGGGGCGCTGCGAGCTGGTGAAATCGGTGGCGGACATGCTGGCCCACGATACGGCGCCGGGGACGCCGGCGACCATCCGGCTGGCTTTCAATCCGAAGCGCGACCTTCTTTCCGAAGACGTATTGCCAATGCGCAGGAACGGCAAACAGAGGCTCTACAAGGCCTCGTGGCTAACGGTCGAGACCAGCCTTTGCGACGGCACGACCTTTACCCAGACGATTGACGACCTGATCCGCCAGCGCTCTTTCACCAACCCGCGCGGCAAATCGAAGACCAAGACGCGGACCCATAGCCTGCTAGGCATGCGGCTGGCGTATCCGCAGAAGGTCTACGGCGACGTGACACCGCTCAACGCCAGGATGCAGAAGGAGATTCAGTTGCCGGCCGCGTCCTTCGTGCGGGGCATCGAGGTGACGGGCCGCATCGTGAAGGTCAAGGCGCTGGTGACGCAATACGGCGACTTGGCGCAGACCAGCTCCATGCTGGCATTGGGGGTTTACAGGATGCTGAATCTCTCGCGTGAGCTGGAAGCTCGCAAGCGCGCGCAATCCCAGGCGGGAGGCGCGCAATGACGCCTCCGCTTCCTCCCGATTGGAAATGCCCGCTGCGCGTCGGATTCCTCTTTCCGCACGCTTGCCTGCGCACCACGCCGGTGGGCTGTCCGGATTGCCAGAGCGGCCAGATCGCCGACCCCTACGCGGTGTGCGGCCGGTATGGCTACAGCCGCTACGATTATTACGGCGACGACTATTTCTTCGACTACGGTCCCGAGTATGGGATTGACATGGGCACGCCGGGCGCCCCGATGGATTTCACCGAAGCCGATGGCGCGGACATGGTCCAGACGGGCGACCAGTTCGAGAACGACATGACGGAGAGCTGACGTCGAGTGTGGTTGATCTACGCGCTGGGCGGGGGCTGGGGACACTTGACGCGCGCCATCGCGCTGGCGCGGATCGCGCAGCGGGAGCGCCCCGTGCGGGTCCTGACGAACTCTCCGTACGCGGGGATGGCGGCCGGCTCGGTGGACATCAGGGCGGTCGAAACCCGCACCGAAGCGACGCGCGCCATCCAGGAGTGCCGGCCCGCGTGCCTGATTGTGGACACATTTCCGCGCGGCATCGGCGGAGAGCTGGCGGGCATCCTGGGCACGCTATCGGCACGCAAGGTGCTGGTGCACCGCGACCTGAATCCACGCTACGTGGCGGTAGCGCGACTGCGCGAGTTTGTGGCGGCGAATTACGACCTGGTGCTGGCGCCGGGCGCGGGCGAGGGATCGCAACTCGGCGATTTGCCTGCGGCGGTCGAGACCAATCGCTGGCTGGTGCGGTCCGCCGATGAGATTCCGGATCGCGGTCGTGTGAGAGAGTCGCTGCGGCTGGGGCCACGAGAAGACCACTGCGTGCTGGTGTGCTGCTCTGGGAAGCCGGAGGAGTTGGAGTGGTACGGCGCGGTGGTTGGCGAATTGCAACGGCTTGGGGCCGCGGTGCGGTGCGTCGCGGCGGTCCGGCCGGCGCAGTGTCCGGAGGAGTGCTGGGTGCGGTACTGGCCGGCGATGGAGTTGTTCGGGTGCGCGTCGGTGGTGGTCGGCGGCGCGGGGTACAACACGGTCGCGGAATGTCTGGCGTGGGAAGTGCCGCTGGTGGCGCGGGCCTGGCCCCGCCAGTATGACCGGCAGGAGTTGCGCGCGCGAAATGCCGGCGGGNNGCGCCCGAGGAGGCGGCGCGCGCGGCGATGGAGTTGATGCGGGATCGCTCGCCGGGCGCGCCGGGGTTCGTCAATGGGGCGGTGGAGGCGGTGGCGCGGATTGGTTGCTGAGCGCAAGTGCGCGACCAGGGGGTCGCGCGCGGACGAGGGCGTCCGCCCCACCTTGGTTCCCTACCGCTTCGCCACCTCCAACTGCACGGGCCGTGCGATCGAGCCCACGGCGGGGTCGTAGTATTCGTAGACGCGCGACTGGAACGTGCGCGCGCGAATGGGATACTTGGCGCGCAGCCGAAATCGCAGCGTGACGGTTTCGCCCGGAGCGATGGCGTTGAAATAGAGGATGGCCTGCGTGGCCGTCTGGCTGAATTTTTCCAGGCGGCCGCTTTTCTGGGCCGCGGTCTTCTCCTGGAAAGCCTGCAGATCTTCACTGAGCAGGTCGAATCCGGGAGGAATCCCCAGGTCCACCATCACCATGTTGGCGGACTTCGGCAGGTTGTTCTTGACGGTCGCGGTGGCGGTGGCGATGTCGTCCTGCGACAGGCGCGTGCGATCGTACGTCACATCGATGGAGAGCGGCTCGTTTGACGGTTTCTCGGTCCAGGGGACAAAATAGCGTCCCACCACCTGGTAGGCCAGGCCGCCCTTGCCGTCGAAGCGCACTTCCACCGTGTTGGCGCCCTTGGTATCGGCGGGCTTGAATGCGAACTGGTGCAGCAGGTCANNTTGCCGTTGAGGGAGATCTCGACGGTGCCGCGAACGTCCGCCGCGCCTTTCTCGGTCGAGAGCAGCAGGGCCCGCAGCGCCATGATGGTGGCTTGCGTGGTGCCCCATGTGCCGGAAGCATCCTTCTTGGCGGCGATGTAGCGAAGCGCCTTGCTGGCCGTTTCCGAGGCTTGGCCCCACTTCAGCAGCGCCTGCACGGCGAGGCCGGTCGTCTCGATGCTGGCGCTTTCGCCCCGGGCGTAGACGCTGGTCTCCTCGGCGGTCCACCATGCCTGTTCGTCCTTCTCGGTGCGCGCATCGAGGAGCAACTGCATCGCCTGGCGGGTGAAGTCGCGGTCCTTGGCGTAGTCGGCGGCGAAGTTGGCGAGCACGGCCAGGGTATAGTTGTCGGACTTTCCGTCCATGTGGTTGGCGACAAATTGCCGGGCCTTCTCGACGGCTGGTCCCTGGTAACCGGTACTCTCCAGCGCCCAGGCGATGTACGCGGTGATGCGCAGCACGTCGGAGTTAAACCGGTTGGTGGCGCCTTCGTTGATGAACTGGGTGTCGGGCTTCCAACTTCCATCGGCCTGCTGCTGGATGGCCAGCCACTGCTGGGTCCGCTGGATCAGCTTCGGATCCACGTCGTGGACCTTCGACATGTCGGAGAACTCCATCAGGCCGTAGGAGGTGAGGATCTTGTTGGCGGGCGCCTGGCCGAACCAGGAAAAGCCGCCGTTCGGAACTTCGAAGGTCAGCAGGCGCTGGTAACCGTTGGCGATGAAGCCCTCGGCTTTGGCGTGCACCTCGGGGGTCAGTTTCTTGGTGCGTTTCATGTAATCGAGCGCCAGCACGTTGGGGTAGGTGGCCGAGGAAGTCTGCTCGAAGCATCCGCCCGGCATGCGCAGGATGGCGTCCATGCCCTCGATCACCTGGCTCAAAGGGCCGGGATACAGGCGCACGAAGATCTTGCCGGCATCGGGGATGGACGCGGCGGGGAATGCCAGGTCGTGCCGCAGGGTGCTTTCCAGGCGCCCGTTGAACACCATGGTCTGCTCGCGCCCGTTGGGGATTACTTCGATTTCGCGGACCACGATGTCGGCCCTGTTGCCAGCGCCGCTCATGCGTGACGATAGGGTGAGTTTAAATTTGCCTATGCGCTTAGCTTCGAGTGTGAACTGCGACCCGCCCACCCGGCCGGAGTCGACGGCGAGGTTCTTGTCGGGGACATCCTCGACCAGCGAGAACCAGTCCTCGGGGTGCAACTGGAGGCTGACGTCGCCGCGCGCGCCGGAGTAGTTATAGACCGCCACGGGAATCGATACACGGTCGCCTTGTGTGAGCGTGACCGGCAGGTCGAGATCGACGAAGAAATCCTGGAACACTTTCAGGCTCGCGGTGCCGCTTCCCAGCGCACCGTGCGCCGTGGAGGCCAGCATCGCCATGCGCCAGGTGGTGATGGAATCGGCCAGCGGAATGGAGATGCTGGCGCGGCCCTGCGCGTCGGTGATGATTTCCGGATTGATGTAGAGGGCCTCGGGAAAGTAGGAGCGCACGCGCGGGGCCGCGGCGCCCTCGTCTTTCTTGACTACCGTCCCGGTGTTGACGGCCATGCGTTCGTTCATGGCGACAGGGGCCATCATCAGGCGGGGACCGTTCGCGCCCTGCTGGCCCTGCTGGCCCCCCTGCTGGCGCTGCTGGGCGAACTGGGCCATATCGTTGCGATCCATGGCGATACCGCCCAAGACGCCGCCCACAGCGCCGCCGGCCCCGAAAACGCCCGGGGCGACCATAGGTAAACGGGTGGCGGCGGCGGTGACGGTCACGGTCTCGGTCACGGTGCCGACGTGCAGAGTGGCGGTGAGCACCGCACGATCGCGCACGTTGACCGTGATCTTCCGGGAAGGCGACTGGAAGCCCGGGCTGGATACCTGGACCTCGTAATCGCCTGCCGGAACCGCCGAAAGGCTGAACTGTCCATCGGCAGCGACCCGGGCCGTGCGCTCCTTGCCGGTGGAGACTTCATGCACCTTGACGATCGCCCCGGTCACCGGGGCTCCCATCTGGTCCAACACCGATCCGGCGATCTCGGCGAGACCGTTGAAGGGGCCGCGATCGTGTTCGATATCCACCGCGATAGTGCTCGAGGTTGGCGGACCTACGGCCTTGCCGGTATGAACTTCCATGTAAGTCGCGAAGTCGTCGACGGTGTTGAATTGCTTGTCGGGACCCGCGCTGCGCACCAGGTACGTCTTGCGGGGATCCCACCGCGCGGGCTCGATCCGCATCTCGGTGCCCCAGGCATCCACCAGTCCCGGCCCGCCGGCTTTGCTCAGATCGCCGCCGTTCTCCCGGTACGCGCGCGCCAGGCTCTGCTGCAACTGCGCCAGCAAGCGCGTCCGATAGCGCCCGGCGTATTCCTGATACTTCGTCTGCGGCACGCTGCGTCCGAATTCCGTCTCGAACTTGTTGCGGCTTACGATTTCCGTGGCCGAGAACAACGCGCGGGCGGCGCGGTCCCGCTGAGCGGCGCGTGCCTGTTGCACCGGCTCGACGATCTCCGGCATGCCGATGGAGTGGATTTCGTACCGCGGCTTCATGGCTTCCTGCTCGAGGTAGAAAAAGACCTTGGCGAAGCCCGGCTGTTTTTCCGCCAGCGCGAAGACCGCCTCGTCCACCACCTGCAGTCCCAGCGCGGCCTGCACACCTTCTCCGCGCCCGTTGGTCACGCGGAAGCGGATGCGCGCATCGTCGCCGGGTTTGTAAACCTGAGCGTCGGCAGCGGCCTCGATCTTCAACTCGTCGGCCGGCTGCACGAAGACCAGCCGGTGATCCGCCACGGGGCGCGCGTCGCGGCCGAAGAGGTAGGCGTTGCAGTCCAGGGTGCCGGCCAGATCCGGCGTGGCCGTGAGCGCGAGCTCCGCCTGGCCGTTCACGATGTCCAGGTCGCGGGTGAGGACGGTTTGCCCTTCCTTGACGATGTCCACGTACGCCGTCCCCTGCTTTTTCGTGGAGAAGACCTTCAGCGCAATACGATCTCCGGCGCGATACACGGCGCGTTCCGTGCGCAGAAGAATCTGGTCGAGTCCCTCGCGTGCCTGCAGTTGAAGCGAGGTTGAAGCGCGATTGCCTTCCTTGTCGCTGGCCTCCAC
>OMOG01000747.1 GCA_900290305.1 Candidatus Sulfopaludibacter sp. SbA4 | reverse complement strand
CTTCCCGAGGCGCCCGCCGCCTGCATCACGGTGAACGTCTGGCCGCCCGCCATGATGGTTCCGGTTCTCGCCACGCCGGTGTTTTGCGTCAGTGAATAATTGACCGTGCTGCCGGAGGTGCCGGTGACTGTCAGCCAGTCCGGATTATTGCTGACCGCGGTCCACGTACAGCCAGCGGAGGCCGTCACGGTGAACGACCCCGTGGCCGCCGCGTTGCTGTACTGCGGCGGGTTGGCGCTCAATGTGTAGGTGCAAGTGACGCTGCCGCCTCCGGCCGAGAGGTTCTGGAACAATCCCACCGAGCCGGTGCCTACGCTCGGGTTAGTGAGCACCGCGAGGTCCTGCTTTCCGGTCGCGCTGAAGTCGCCGGCAACAGCGGCCACCGGCGTGTCGCCGGTGAGGACGCGCCCTTCCGGCTGGAAGGTGCCGTCGCCGTTGCCCTGCATGAACGTTGCAGGACTGTCCCCGCTCCAGTGGACAATTGCGATATCCGGTATCTTATCGCCGTTGAAGTCGGCCACGATGATATTACTGGGATAAGAGTAGGTCACGAATTTCGTGGCGGCGCCGAATGTCCCATTGCCCGCCCCGAGGAGCACGGCGATCTGGGAGGTGGCTGTATTCAAGGTGCCGATAATGAGGTCGAGGTGGCCATCGCCGTTCACGTCGGCGACCGCCAGAGAGGTGGGTGCGACCCCGACGGTATAACTCACCGGCGTTTGGAACGTCCCATTGCCGTTCCCCAGGGATACGGTTACGTTGCCTGCGACGGGTGTATCGTCTCGCGGGTAACCCAGGTTGACCGCGATGAGGTCCAGATGGCCGTCTCCGTTGACATCCGCGAGCGCCGTCTGCAGCGTGTTGATGCCTGTGGCAACCGTCGTGGCGGCATTGAACCCGCCACCGGCCTTTGCGATAAACAGGCTGGCCGAAACGGGCAGCCCCTCGGAGGCCGAATTCTCCGGGTAGCCGTAGGAAACCAGGACGTCGGGCAAGCCGTCGCCGTTGACGTCCCCGGCCGTAACGAACGTTCCACGGTTGCTGATAAGAGTGGGTACCGGCGCCTGGAATGTGCCGTCTCCCTTGCCGAGATAAGTTCTCACAGCGACGGAATCCACCGTGACGATGTCCGGGAAACCGTCGCGATTGAGATCGGCGGTGGTCACCCAATTGGCCGTGTCTCCGAGGGGGATGGCGGCGGGCGGTTGGAAGCCTCCGCCGCTGCGCCCTGCCACAATCCACATGCTGGCGTTGTTCGTGCCATCGGACGCGGTGATCACCAGGTCCGGGCGGCCATCGCGATTGAAATCGGCCGATGCCATGGAAGTGGGGCCGTAGCCCAGGTCGAAAGCGGGCGGGCCCTGGAACGTGCCATCGCCGTTTCCGAAGAGCACCGTGGTCGCCATGGGGACCGGGTACAGGGCATCCGGATGGCCGGTTGCGAACACCAGGTCCAGGTTGCCGTCATCGTTGAAATCCATCGCAAATGCGCTCGGAACGAAGGCGCTGCCCATCGAGAAAGGGGTGCCCACCACGTAGCGGTTCTGGTTGGCGAAGCTCCCGCCGCCCCCGTTCAGCAGGATGGTCACGGTGGCATCGTAGTTCACCGAGGCCAGGTCCAGCTTGCCGTCCTTATTAAAATCGCCGGCGACCAGAAATGCCGGCTCGTAGCCCGATTGATATCCGGCAAGCTGCGGCTTCAAGGTGAATGTCCCGTCGCCGTTTCCGTGCAGCAGGTAGAAATTGTGGGAGGAAAACACGATCAGGTCGGCGTTGCCGTCCCCGTCGAAATCGCCCGACACGATCTGGTTCGAGGCATCGGAGAATGTTCCGGGCACGGGATAGGTAGCAACAAAATGCAGGGTTCCATCGGAGTTGCCCAGCAGGACCGTCACATCGTGCGAGTCATTATTGGTGACGGCCAGGTCGGCGCGGCCATCTTTATTGAAGTCGAACCAGGTCATGGAGGTGGGGTTCGTGCCGACGGGGTAATTCGTGGCCGCGCGCAGCGTGCCATCGCCGTTTCCCAGCAGCAGCGCGACGTTGCCGGGTCCCGATCCGGAAGAGTTAGCGTTCAGCACCGCGATATCGCGCTTGCCGTCGCCATTGAAATCCGCCGCCAGGAAGCCGACCGGGCTTCCTCCCACCGGGTAATCGGTCTGCTTCTGCCCCAAGGTCGTCTGGGAGTCCAGGCTGACGGTGACTGTTCCAGCGGTAGTGCCGCTGGCGAGGATACCCGCGTAAGGCAACGCCCCACCCAGGTTGGTAACCAGGCTGGGAAGAGTCGAAGTTCCTGGTGTGACGCCCAGAATCGACGGATGGGACACAGTAGGCCAGGAATTGCCCCCGCAACTTGCGAAGAAGGCCTGCCCCTGCGGGCGGGCTCCGACATACGTGCCGATCTTGTTTATTTCTGTAAAGCCTTGCACAGTAAACGAGCCATCGGTTTGCCGGAAGAGCAGCAAGGGGTAAGTCGTGGTACCGAGCGAGTCGAAATCCGATGTGAACTGCACGGCGGGCTGACGGAACAGGATCGATGGGCAAAGCGGAGCCGTGGATGCCGCGGTCCTGAGCAATGGGGCATCATCCTCAGGCGGAGGGGGCGGAGGGTGATATGAGGTCATTTTGTAATAGATTTCGAAGTCGCTCCTCAAACCTTCGTACTCGTCCCTGCTTGCTGTGTCCCTGGAATCTATTTCGCGGCTTAGCCAGTTCATGCAGTCTGCCAGCTTTCCAGGNNATTGCAGACGGCGGCCTGCACTTCCGATTCGTTGGTGTCCACGGCTTCACAGACGAAGGCCGAGGAGAGGGGTGCCGCGGCTATCAACACGACCCACAGCAGCACCTCGATCCAATTGACCCGTTTCCCTGAGTTCATTTTTTCCCCCTCCCTGCCGGACCGGCCTTCGTAATGTCCGTACTGGAATCGCCCTTGCACTCTTCCAGACTTTTGGCCAGTTCATACCCGCATCGGGGGCATCGCGGCCCGGAGGCGGACAGCGTGATCCTGCGCCAGATTTGCGTCACCGTGATGGTTCTGATAAACTTCATCCACTGGCTCTGAGAGCTGTCCTATTCTAGGGATTTTGGGGCGGCCGAGTCATGAGCGAAAGCTGATTTTTTCCCGAACTCCCGTGTCTTCAGTACCAGCGGCCCCGATTTATCGCGTTAACGACCTGGAACTGGACACTGTGCGCGGCTGTCTCCGCCGCCACGGGGAGGAGATCCACCTCAAACCCAAAGCCTTCCAGATCCTGGTCTATCTCCTGGAAAACCGCGAGCGCCTGGTCTCCCGCGAAGAGCTGATGGAGCAGTTCTGGAAGGACGCCGCCGTCACCGACGACGCCCTGGCCCAGGCCATCGCCGAGTTGCGCCGCGCCCTGGGCGATAATCCTCGCAATCCGCTCTACCTCAAGACCCTCCCCAAGCGAGGCTACCGTTTCGTCGCCGGGGTCGAGGAGGTTCGGCCCGAGGCCGTGGTCGCCACGGTTAATGTCAGCGAGCAGATCACCACGGTCCAGGTGCGCGAGGAGTTCTCGATCGAGGGCTTTCCCATTCGCCGCCGCTGGCCGCTGGCCGCCGCCTTGCTTCTGACGCTGGCGCCCCTCGCGCTCTGGTGGCGCGACCGTCCCTCGCTCCCCCCTCCGGTGGCCGGCAAGCGGCAGATAGCCGTGTTTACATTTGAAAACCGCTCCGGCCGCCCCGATCTCAACTGGCTCTCCGACGGCCTGCCCGACATGCTCACTACCACGCTTTCCCGTTCGTCGGGCCTCGACGTTCTCAGCCGCGAGCAGCTTTCCGTCTGGCTGGGCAGAATCGGCGACCGCGGCCTCAAAGGCGTCATCGAGTTGGCCCGCCGCAGTCACGCCCAATTGGGTATCCTGGGAAGCTTCGCCAGCGTGGGCCCGAGCATCCGTATCGACGCCCGCATTTACGACGGGCGCGGTTCGCTGATCGACGCCGAAGCCATCACCGTCGATCAGCCCGACCGCATCCTCGGCCAGGTGGACTTCCTCGCCGCGCGCCTGGCCGGCCGGCTTAGCCCCAACCGTCCCACCGAAAACCAGGGCGGGTTGTCGTCGATCATGACCGACAATCTCGAAGCGTACCGGTACTACTCGCTCGGATTGCAGCAGGCCGACGCCTTCCATACCAGAGAGGCGATCGAGTTGTTCGAAAAAGCGTTGGCTCTGGATCCCAATTTCGCCATGGCTTACGCGCGCATCGGTTTCACTTACGTGGTGCCCGGCGGCAACCCGGATCCGGCGCGGCCCTACCTGGAGAAGGCCTTTCAGTTGTCGGCCCGGCTGACCGAGAAAGACCGCCGGCACATACTGGCGTGGTACGCCATCGCCAACAAGGACTACAAGGAAGCCATCCAGCGGTATCGCGATCTCATCCGCGCCTACCCCAACGAGGCCGAGCCTTACTTGCGTCTTTCGCGTCTGCTGGGGGGCGAATCGCGCAACGAAGAAGCCATCGAAGCGCTGCATCAAGGGCTCGCCATCGATCCCGAGGATCCCCAGTTGTATAACGGGCTGAGCGGCGCCACGTCCATGGCGGGGCGGCACGAGGAGGCCGTCCGGTTGGCCGAGAGGTACGTGGCGCTGGCTGGGAACGCCAACTCGTACGACACGCTCGGCCTCGCGCTGCGCACCGCGGGCTCGTACGAACAGTCGCTGGCCGCTTTCAACAAGGCTCTGCAGATGGAGCCGGATTTCGAGATCGCGCGAATTCATCGGGCCGCTCTCTACTTGCAAACGGGAAGGGAGCGCGACTGTCTTCGCGAGTGCGCCGAGAGAGCCGTCACGGCCAGGACCCCGGATAACCAGGGCCGCTATTGGGAAACGGCGGCATGGCTCCACTGGCGCCGCGGAAGGATGAACGAAGCGCGGGCGGCCATGATGACGCTACATCGGATGTGGCCGGACATCCTGAACTGGAACCCCGCGGAATTGACCCTCTCTCCTGCGCGGCGTGCGCTAAGCCCGGTCAAGACGCCGATCCCCGGCCGCGGAGGCCGGTTTGGCCTGCGCGCGCAGTTCTATTACCTGGCGCAGGAAGCCCGCCTGCACCACCGTCCCGGCGAGATGCTGGCCGATCTGCGGGAAGCGCTGCGCGACCCGCCAGACTGGGGAATGGTGGAACCGCTCGAGGATTCGCTCGCCGACGCCTACGTCGAGCTCGGCCGCGTGGACGATGCCATCGCAGAATACCAGCGCGCCTTGCAGCTCTATCCCGGCATGGCTCTGGCGCGCTATCACCTGGCGCAAGCTTACCGGCGCAAGGGCGACAACGCCGCAGCGAAGGCGCAGTTCGCCAGGTTCCTGGAGATCTGGAAGCAGGCCGACCCGGACTTGCCCGAGGTCGTGGATGCGCGGCGATCGGTGCAGTAGGGCGGCGGTCCGATAGGCCTGGCGCATTTGCCTGACGTACAGAATTCCTGTACGATCAAATGGGGTGCCGAATGGCGGTCGAGACAACCTACACGAGCTTGCGCGAAAACCTGGCCACCGTGCTGGACCGCGTCGTAGACGACCAGGAAGTGGTGGTAGTTCGCCGCAAAGGGGCGCGGGACGTCGCGCTGATTCCGGCAAGCGAGTTGGCCGGACTCCTGGAGACAGCGCATTTGCTCCGGTCGCCGGCTAATGCGCGGCGGCTCTTAAAGGCGCTGGGCCG
>OMOG01000751.1 GCA_900290305.1 Candidatus Sulfopaludibacter sp. SbA4 | reverse complement strand
CCGGCGGCCGCCAAAGCCGGCCAGGCGATCCTCAATGCCATGCCCTTGCCCAATATCTGCGGCCAGCCCGGCGTCTCCTCCAACGGCTGTGTCCAGGACGCCCAATTCGCCAGCCAACGATACCAGCGCAATTATTACTGGCAGTATAACGAGACCCACCCCCGCCGCAACGACACCCTGCGCGTGGATTACAATATGACCTCGAAGCTGAATACCTGGTTCCGTTATATCAACGACTTCGACCGCGACACCACGGGTACTTTCGGCGCGCTTGAAAACTCGTCCGGGCAGTTCGCTCCTCTGGTCATCGACCACCCGAATCCCGGTCACGGTTATGGGGTCGGCATCACCTACACCATCAGCCCCACCATGGTCAACGAATTCACCTTCGGCAAGAGCTACAACACCTGGGATTACTACGCCCATGACCAGTCCCAGCTCAGCCGCTCGAACATGGGCAACCCTCCGTCTTTCGATAATTTCGCCACCGACCCGAAATTCTTGGCCGATCAGAACAAGCCGCGTCCTACGCTTTCCCCAGGCAGCCAGAACTTACAAATCGGCATCCCGGATTTGAGCTTCGGCGGCGGCCAGGAGCCCAATGAAGCCAGTTACAGCGCTCCCTGCAGCGGCGATTGCCCCTACACCAACTGGAACGATATTTACAGCTTCAACGACAATCTCAGCAAAGTGATCGGCACGCACAACCTGAAGGCGGGACTGTATTACGAGCGCACCGGCAAAGTGGAGCAGAACCAGTTCAGCAGCCCCTACCTGGGCTCCTACAACTTCGCCAGTTCTTCAGCCATGCCCAACAATACGCAGGATGGGTACGCGAATGCACTCCTGGGAGATTTCAACAATTACACGGAGGGCGGCCGGGTTGTCGGAAACTACTGGTTTACCGATGTGGAGGCGTTCATCCAGGACAACTGGAAAGTCAGCCGGCGCCTGACCCTCGATTACGGAGTCCGTTTCTACCACCAGCTTCCTACGGAAAACCTGGATAACAACACTACCGAATTTGTTCCCTCAGCCTACAGTCCTTCTCAGGCCATGCGGCTTTACTATCCGGGCTGCACAGCCTCGACGGCCACCAAGGCCTGCCCCACCGCGAACCAGATTGCCGTCGATCCTGTGACCGGCTACACCACCTTCTTCGCCCTCAATGGCACGCTCGTGCCGGCATCGGTGGGCGGCTATACCGGCACACCCGTG
>OMOG01000091.1 GCA_900290305.1 Candidatus Sulfopaludibacter sp. SbA4 | reverse complement strand
CGTCGCCGTTCAGGTCCGCGATCCCTACGGCCGCCGGAGCGCTCCCGCCGCTTCCCAGCGCCGTCGTGGAGAGCGTGCGGAAGGTTCCATTGCCGTTGTTCAGCAGGATTGCCACACTGCCCGCCGTCGGGCCATTGAATGTGATCGCATTGGTCACGACGGCGAGGTCGGGCTTGCCACCGCCATGCAAATCTCCAGCCGCGATCCACACCGGGGTCTGCTGCCCAAACGTGTAATTCACCGGCGCCTGGAATGACCCGTCACCCTTGCCGATCAGGATCGAGACGCTGCCGAAGTCTGTGGGGTTCGATGGATCGCCGTGGTTGACCACCGCCGCGTCGGGCTTGCCGTCCCCGTTAAAATCGGCCAGCACCACCCCGGCCGGAAAGTTCCCCGCCGGAAACGTCTGCGCCGCACCGAGCGCTCCGCCCCCTTTCCCGAGCAACACGGTTACTCCCCCGTTCTGGGGCCCGCTGCTGGTTACTGTCTGTGCCACGGCCAGCACCACATCCGGCTTGCCGTCGCCGTTCAGATCGCCGGTGGTCATTGCCGGCATGGCGGACGTGATGCCGAAGTCCGCGGGAAGGGCGCCCGGGGCGGGATAATTCAGAGCCGGTTGCGGAACATACTGGCTGTTCAGCAGCTTGACGATGACATTGGAATCGTCGTAACCGATCACATCCGGGATGCCATCCCCGTTCAGGTCCGCGGTTGTAAACGCGCCCCAGCCGGCGCCACTGGCGCTCTCGGCCGCGTAGATGGGGGGCAACGCCAGCGTGCCGTTGCTGAAGCTGAAAGCGGAAAGCAGACTATTGCCGCCCGCATCGAATGTAAATACGACAAAAGTCCCATCTCCCAGAGGCAGCAGAGCGATGGCCGCCGGTGAATCCCCTGTTACGTAGCTGGCGGCCGGCTGAAACGTGCCGTTGCCGTTGCCCAGAAGAACTGAAATCGAGTTCAGAAATTCGTTGGCCACCGCCAGGTCCATCTTCCCGTCCAGGTTGAAGTCGGCAAAGGCCAGGAACCCGCCGCCCTGATTGTTGGGGATGGGCGAGTTCACGGGCGATTGAAAGGTCCCGTCGCCATTCCCCACCAGGACAGACAGGTTCGTGCCGGCATTCACGGCGAGGTCGGGCTTGCCGTCGCCGTTGAAGTCCGCGGAGATCAGAGAGTAACCTGCGCCCGGCGCCGCATAGGATACGGGAGAGCGCAAGGTCCCGTCGCCATTCCCCAGCATCACCCAAATCAACCCATCCTGCGGATCGGCGGCCGCCACATCCAGCTTTCCATCGTGGTTGAAGTCCGCCACGGCTATCCCAAGGGCTTGGCCGTTAACCGGAAACAGGCGGCCCGCCTGGAACGTGCCGTCGCCGTTGCCCAGATAGATCCACACTCCCCCTCGAGCGCCCGATTGGCCCGAGTCGCTGACCGCCAGGTCCGGCTTGCCATCCCCGTTGAAATCTCCGGCGGCCACATGGGTAGTAAGTGCTCGAGTCGTTGGGAAGAGTAAATGTGGAAATCACGGTGTTATCGGAAGCCACTAGGCTGACCACCACACCGCTGGTTTCAATCTCGGCCGTATCCGGGATACCATCGCCGTTAAAGTCGGCCATCGCGCTGGTCTGGGAGGCTTGCGCCGACGTAGGAGGGGCACTCGCCGCCAACGGTCTGGCATCGGCTTGGCCGACCTCTGGCTCATTGAGGCAGTTCATCGCCAGCCAATGGTTCGCGTCATTCGCGCTAAGCCAGGTGGTTCGGTCGCCGTCGTCAACTAAGATCTTGTATTGGATACCGCCTTGGCCCTTGATGGAGACACTGATTCGCCGGCTTACAGTAAGCGTGATGGTTGTTCTGAGTCGAAGGACTACGGGTTGTGTAGAGGGGCCTAAAGTTCCCAGGGATACATAAGTATAAATCTCGCATGTGATCTGGCTCTGGCTCGCGGCCGGAAGGTTGCCGAGCATGATCAGTCCGGCCAGCAACAACAAGCGCCGCAGGAACCGCCCGCTGAGCCCCCTTGCAAGCACGATTTCCGTCATCGGCACTGACCCGCCATCCCCTCGGCCCCCTCCGGCACCGTTCAGTATACACCCGGGGTGTGCGTACTGCCGCCTCGCAATGCGCTACCATGTACCCTTCGATGAAACTCACATTCTGGGGCGCCGCCGGCACCGTCACCGGCTCCATGCACCTGGTGGAATCCGGAGACAAACGCTTCCTCCTCGATTGCGGCCTCTTTCAGGGCCGCCGCAAAGACGCCGACCGCATCAATCGCAACCTTCCCTTCCCCGCCTCCTCCATCGACGCCGTGGTCCTTTCGCACGCCCACATCGACCATTGCGGCAATCTCCCCACGCTCGTCAAAAACGGCTTCTCCGGCCCCATCTTCACCACCCCCGCCACCGTCGACCTCTGCAACTCCATGCTGCGCGACACCGCCCACATTCAAGAGAAAGACGCCGAGTTCCTCAACAAGCGCCTCGAGAAACGCAAAGCCCAGGGCTTGGAAAACGGCCTTGTCGAGCCTCTCTACACCATGGAGGAAGCCGAGCGCACCCTCCCGCTCTTCCAGCCGGTGCCCTACCACACACCGCACCTGCTGGCTCCCCAGCTCACTTACGTCGCCTACGATGCCGGCCACATTCTCGGCTCCTCCTCCGTCGTCCTTCACGACGCTTCCAACGGCCGCGTGCGTCTGGCCTTCTCGGGCGACGTGGGCCGGCCCAATCTGCCCATCATTCGCCATCCCGAAACGCCGCCCGCGGCCGAATACCTGATCCTCGAAAGCACCTACGGCGGACGCCTCCACAAGAGCGTGGACCACGTCGTCAACAAGCTGGCCGACGTGGTGAACCGCACCGCGCGCCGCGGCGGCCGGATCATCGTGCCCGCCTTCGCCGTGGGCCGTACCCAGCAGCTCGTGCTGCTGCTCCACCAGCTCGCCGACGAAAAGCGCATCCCCAATATCCCCATCTTCGTCGACAGCCCCCTGGGTATCAACATCACCCAGGTGCACCGCGACCACCCCGAGTGCTTCAACGACGAAACCCGCGAATACCTGCTGCACAGCCAGGATCCCTTCGGTTTCAGCCGCCTCCAGTACGTCCGCGAGGCCGCCGATTCCAAGAAGCTGAACGACCTCCACGGCCCCTTCGTCGTCATCTCCGCCTCCGGCATGTGCGAGCAGGGCCGCATCCTGCACCATTTGCGTAACAACATCGAGGACCCCCGCAATACCGTGCTCATCACCGGCTTTCAGGCGCAGGACACTCTCGGCCGCAAGCTCGTGGAAAAGTGGCCGGAAGTGCGAATATTCGGTGAACCCATGCGGGTTCGCGCCGAAATCTCGAGCCTCGACGAGCTCAGCGCCCACGCCGACCAGGGCGAGCTTCTGGAGTGGATCCGGCCGCTCGCGCCCTCCCTCCGCAAGGTCTTCCTGGTCCACGGCGAGCCCCAGCAGGCCCAGACCTTCGCAAAGCTGCTTCATTCCACGTATAATTTGGAAGTGGCCGTTCCCGTACCGGGCCAGTCGTTTGAGTTGGTTTGACGAAACCCAAAGGCCACCCCGGCTCATCTATAGTGAAGTAGTAGCACAGGCATTCTTGCCTGTGTGCGTTTGAAGTGGCACAGGCATTCCTGCCTGTGTGCGTTTGACGTTAAAGGAGTATCGCTACGTGAATCCCACCCCGACATATACGCAGCCGGAGCCTCAGCGCTCGGGTTTGATGACGGCCCTGGTGGCCGGCGCCCTGATTGCCCTGGTGGCCGCCAATATCTATCTGTATGTCCAGATCGACCATGTGCGAACGGACGTGGCCAAACAGCGTGAGTCCCTGCTGACCGAGGTCAGCAACCTGCGCGACGCTTCGTCGGTTACCACACAGTCGCAGATGCGCCATATTGAGACGTTGAAGGAGCAGCTCGCAGCCGAACAGGCCCAGTCGCGGACCCTGGCCGGTCAGGCCAAGGCCGAGTCCATCGCCCATTCCGATCAGATCAGAAAGCAGCTCGAAGCGGAGAGCGCCAAAGTCCAGCAGCAGGTCAGTTCCGAGATCAGCGACGTCAAGCAGTCCGCCAATGCCGCCAACGCCAAGATTGCCGATGTCTCCACCGACGTCGGCGGCGTGAAGACCCAGGTGACGGCGACGCAGGAGGAATTGCAGAAGACCATCTCCGACCTGAAGTCCGCCCGCGGCGACCTCGGCGTGCAGAGCGGCCTGATCGCCACCAACGCCTCCGAATTGCAGGCATTGAGACGGCTGGGCGAGCGCAACTACTTCGAGTTCAAGCTGGGAAAGACCAAGGCGCCGCAGCGCGTCGGCGACGTCACCCTGCTGCTCAAGAGTACCGATCCCAAGAAGAACAAGTACACGGTCGACGTGATGGCCGACGACAAGCTCACCGAGAAGAAGGACAAGAACCTCAACGAGCCCGTCCAGTTCTACACCAGTAAGGCCAAGCAGCCTTACGAGATAGTGGTGAACTCCGTGCAGAAGAACCTCATCGTCGGCTACCTGTCCACCCCCAAAGAACAAGCCACCCGGTAGGCGTCAGAGGTGGACAGGCGATCGTTTTTTGTCGTCTGTTTCCATCCGTAGCGGACCGAAGCCGATGAAAAATGCTTGCGGCCCCTTGTGGCGCGGGCACTCGTGCCTGCCGCGCCGAGACTCGTCTCGGCGCTTCTTCGATCCGGGTCGAGGCCGATGTTTTCCGAGAGTGCCACTCCGTGCCGGCGCCGCAAACGGCCCGCAAACCGGGGTCTATGCCGCCGGCCTTACTTCGACGTGCAAACGTTTCCCGAGCACCCGAAGCGCCGCTTCGATCTGATCCAGCCGGGAGTGATGCCGAAGAGAGAACAATCGCTCGATGTGCGTCTTCGGTATTCCAATGCGGCGGGCAAACTCCGCTTTCTTCAGACCCGCTGCGAGGAAAGCTGTGTAGAGGTCGACCTTGGCCGATTGCAGGGCCGGGAGCAGGACGCAACGGAACTTCGCCCTGCGGCGGCGCGACGGCGCCGGCAGTTGTTTGCCCTCCCGAATATAGTCGCCAATGGTCAGCATGAGGAGATCTTGCGCCATATCCATGGCTTCTTCATCGGTTTCGCCTTGTGTGACACCGTAACCGAAATCCGGGAACGTCACGACGTAGCCGCCAGCCTTCCGGTCGGGTTCAAATAATGCCTGATAGTGCTCCATGTCGGTCCTCACATCTTCCAGCGCCTGAGTTCGCTCGCCTTCACCTCTTAACCGTAACCATTTGTGGTTACTCTGTCAATTACCAACAATGGTTGGAACGTCCGGAGCTCGCCCCAGCGGCCGGCCGTCTTCCCCCGTCATCTTCCCCGGCCATTGCCACCGCCACCAATCCGGGTTAGACTAAACCGCAAACGGAGACGCGATGATTGGCCGGACGCTTGCCCACTACCAGGTCCTTGACACCCTCGGCCAAGGCGGCATGGGCGTCGTCTACAAGGCCCGCGACACGCAACTCGACCGCTTCGTCGCCATCAAGGTCCTGACCCCCGACAAGGTCCGCAACGCCGAGCGCAAACTGCGTTTCGTCCAGGAAGCCAGGACCGTCTCCGCCCTGAATCATCCCAACATCGTCACCATCTACGATATCGGCAGCGAAGACGGCGTCGATTTCATCGTCATGGAGTTCGTCGCCGGCCACACGCTCGACAAGCTTACCCCGCGCGGCGGCCTGAAGCTCGCAGACCTGCTGAAGTACGCCATCCCCGTTGCCGACGCCCTGGCCTGCGCGCACGCCGCCGGCATCGTCCATCGCGACCTCAAGCCCGGCAACATCATGGTCGCCGGACCCGAAAGCGGGTACCCCGGCCAGGTGAAACTGCTCGATTTCGGCCTCGCCAAACTTTCCGAGCTTCACGACGCCTCCGACGCCGAGCTCACTCGCTCCGAGGGCCCCGAGACCGAGGAAGGCAGCATCCTCGGGACCGTCTCCTACATGTCGCCCGAACAGGCCGAGGCCCGCAAGGTGGATGCGCGCTCCGACATCTTCAGCTTCGGCGCGGTGCTCTATGAGATGGCCACCGGCAAGCGCGCCTTCCTCGGCCGCTCCAAGATCTCGACGCTGGCAGCCGTCCTCAATAGCGACCCCCAGCGGCCCGCCGGCCTCCACCCCGGTCTTCCCCGCGACCTCGAAAAAATCATCCAGCGCTGCCTGCGCAAAGACCCCGCCTGGCGCTACCAGTCGGCGGCCGATCTGAAAATCAGCCTGTACGACCTCCAGCACGATACCGAGCCCGATGTCTCCGCGCCGCCGCCGGCGCCCCCAGGAATTTCGCATGACTTGGCCCGCTCGCTGCTCTGGGTCGGGATGCTCGCTCTCGGTCTCGCCCTGGGCGCATCGGGAGCTTGGTGGCTGGCGCCGCGCGGCGGCGGTGCTACCTCCATCCGCGGCGCCGTGAAGCCGCTCACCACTTATGCCGGCAACGAGTACGAACCCGCACTCTCGCCGGACGGCAACCAGATCGCCTTCGCCTGGAATGGCCGGGGCAAGGACAACTACGACATCTATGTCCGCCTGGTGGACGGCGGCGCGCCGCTGCGCCTCACCACTGACCCGCTCGATGACCGCGCGCCTGCCTGGTCGCCGGATTCCCGCTCGCTCGCGTTCCTGCGCGGTAATGCGATCTACCTCATTCCCGCCCTCGGCGGCGTGGAGCGCAAGCTGCTCGAGTTCCCCCACGGGAGCCTCCTTCCCAACAACGCTCCCAGCCAACTCTCCTGGTCTCCGGACGGAAAGTTCCTGGCCTTCAGCGGCACGGAGGACGCCGGCGCGTGCTCGATCTGGATCGTCTCCATCGATTCGGGTGAGCGCCACCGCGCCAGTACACTGCCCAAGGGATACTTCTACGAAGTGTCTCCCGCCTTCTCGCCGGATGGCCGCACCCTCGCCTTCATTCGCGCCCGCGACTGGTACAGCCGCACCGTCGTCTTTCAAGCGGTGAATGCCGACGGGACGATTCGCGGTCCGGAGCGCGAAGTGACCGGCTACGATCGCGCGATTCAAGACCTGGTCTGGCAGCCCGATAGCCGGGGCCTGATTCTGAGCGTCAGACAGGGGGGAAACCGTACCGGGCTGTATCGTCTGATTCCCGGCGCGCCGCTCCAACCCCTCGGTTTCGACAGCAGCTTCGTTCGCTGGCCGTCGCTCTCGCGTACCGGAAATCGCCTGGCTTATGAGAAGCGGCGCCTGGACACCAACATCTATCGCATGGACGGCCCCGGCCCCGATGGCGGTCCCCGGCCCTACGACCAGTGTCATGAAACGATCGTGATCGATTCCACCTTGGACGACCGCGAGCCCGGGCTCTCGCCGGATGGCCGCCGCCTGGTCTTCAACTCCGATCGCTCCGGGTTCTTCGAGATTCACGTCGCCGATGCCGACGGCGCCAACCAGGTCGCGCTCACCACCATGGGCCCCGCCGCAGTGGGCAGCCCCCGCTGGTCCCCCGATGGCCAGACCATCGTGTTCGACCGCTATGAGGACGGACACAGCCGGATCTACACCGTCCCCGCCGGGGGTGGCAAGCCGCGCCGTATGACCGGCGACGAGTCCCCCAACATCCGCCCGAGTTTTTCGCGCGATGGAAGATGGATCTACTTCAGCTCCAACCGCAGCGGCCGCAACGAAATCTGGAAAATCCCCGCGGGTGGCGGCCCCGCCCAACAGCTCACGTCGAATTTCGGCAACGAACCGTTCGAATCGCCCGATGGCAAGCTCCTCTATTACACCAACCCCCAAGGGCTCTGGAGCCTGCCGCTCGCCGGGGGCGATCCGAAGCTGGTCGTGCCCGGAGCGGAGATGTTTCTGTATGCTTTGGCGGGGCACAGCGTCTACTACGGCCTGCAAAACCCGCAACGAATTATGGTATTGCGCCTGGACACCGGCCGAACATTCGAGTACGTGCAATTTCCCAAGCGTGCAACCTGGTTCGACCTTGGTACCGCCTTCACCGTCTCGGCCGACGAGCGCACCATCCTATTCGCACAGACCGACCGTCAGGAAAGCGACCTGATGCTGATGGAGGATTTCAAGTAAGATTGCGGTGATCGGTGTCCACTTAGTACACGATTTCATAAATACACTCTCATATTTAACCGTGGCGCACGCACTCATGCGTGCCGCGTCGACACTCGTGTCGACGCTTGCCCACCTTGAAAAACACGTTAGCAAACCTATGAAACGGTGTACTTAGTAAGTGAGCCAAAAATTATTGTAATTTATAACATACCCCTTGGACATTTTATCCTTAACAAGTCCGTTGGAGGGGCATATTCTCATATAAGAAATTCAGATCTCTTAGGACTCTTATTACGGAGAGTTACGGAGAACACATGCTCATGTCGAGGACCACTTAGTCTTCTCTTGTCTCCTGTGCTCCACAACCGTCCGCCTCCGGTCCAGTTCCGATCCCCGGATGCTGCCGCTCACCGTCACGCCGCCCCCCAGTGGCGCATTCTCTTTCACCGGCGTCCCACCCGGCTCCTACGAAATCTGCGCCTCCGTCAGCCGACATACTTTACACATGCCGAAGGGCGTGGCCCGGGCGATGACGACACTTCGCCCCCAATTCCTCACCGCAACTCCCACCCCGATCGGTATCCTGTGTGTGGGACTCCGCCCTGAACCTCCAGATCGGCACGGACGCGGTGAACATTCCTAACGACAACCAGGCCGGGGGCGAACAACCCCGATCACCTGGAATGCAATATGATGGAGACGGAAAATGGAACCGAGACCAACGATCAGATTAGCCGCCGGAGTTCTCGCCGGGCTCTGTCTCGCCCCTGCGAGCGCGTCACCAGCCACCTTCTCCTGTCCTGCTCTGAACGGCGCCAAGCCGGAGGCCCACCTCGAATATCTGCAGCGCGAGCGTTCGACTCTGAGTCCCGACTGCATCTCCTCTGCGATGGACCAACTCGGCCTCAAGCACTACGCGCCCGCAGTAAAGACCCTGATCGCCTACCTTGACTACCGCTTGCCTGATGACCCGGCCAAGAAGCGCGGCATCATCATACACATCCCCACGCTGGGCGACACCTATCCTGCATCTACAGCTCTGTTCAGGATCGGGAAGCCGGCAACCCCCAATCTGGTGGAAGCCATCGCCAACATAAGCACCTCCGACATTGCCCGTACCAACGCGATCGAGACCTTGTTCGTGATTCACAGCGGGAAACTCTCAGAGCTGGTGACCATCCTAAACCGCGCCAGCAAGGAATCCAAGGACCTGAAGGCGTCCGACCGACTACGAGACGCCGCCCGGGAGATCACTTATCGCTGCCAGGGACCAGACATACCTACCCCTATGTCTGGCAGCACTTCAACAATGACGAGGG
>OMOG01000409.1:709-19736 GCA_900290305.1 Candidatus Sulfopaludibacter sp. SbA4 | reverse complement strand
TTCACGCCGCCTGCGCCGCTACCCGCTCGGAGCGCGCCACGGTGCGGCTCAGCCACGCGTGCAATCCGAAAAGCACGCCGGAATAAAATACGTCCGACGCCAGCGTCCGCCAGAAGAACGGGATGCCCGCGGTGTAGCAGGCCACCACGCCCGCCAACGTGCGCGGGTACATCGTGCTCCCCGCCAGCCACGCAAAATTGGTCAGCAGGAAGAATTGGATTCCGCCCGCCACCGCCGCGCCGCCGATCCACAGCGGGTTCTCCGAATTGCGCAGCCGCGTTCCGATCCACACGTTGATCAGGAAGCTCGCATAGACCAGCGGGGTCGCCGCCGAATAGCCGCCCAGCAGCGGATCGGTCGCCGCCATCAGCGCCAGCGGCAAAATCCAAGCCTGCCAGCCGCGCAGGCGGGCGCCCGCGAAAAGACTCAGCGCTCCCACCGGAGCGAAGTTCCAGTGCTGGGTCACGCGAATTAAAGCCCCCACTACCATCAGCGCGATCGCCAGGGGCCGGGTGCTGCCGGCATCGGTATTCTTCTGCATGCGATTTCTCCTTAGATAATTATCTACTACTTCGGCCCGACGTGGATTGGTTCGGTTCCCACAGAGTTTCCGGCGCCCCCATGATGTGGCTGGCCCACCGGCTCCACACAAACAGCGCGTCGCTCAACCGATTCAAATAGCGTATCGCCTCCGGCGGCGCCGCCTCCGCGCGGCCCAGCGTCACGCAGGCCCGCTCCGCCCGCCGGCACACCGTGCGGCAGATGTGCAGCTCCGCATTCAGGCGGCTGCCGCCCGGCAGCACGAACGAGCGCAGCGGCGCCAGATCTTCGTTCATGCGGTCCATCTCTACTTCGAGCTGCGCCACTTCGGCGTCCGTGACCCGCGCCTGCTTGGGGTGCGCGTCCTCCGGCAGCGTCGCCAGAATCGAGCCCAGGTTGAACAGCTCGTGCTGCACGCGCAGCATCATCGCGGCCAGCGCCTCGATCCGCGCGTCGGCCGGAGCCAGTTCGCTGACCGTCGCGCGAGCCGCACCGAGAAATGCGTTCAACTCGTCTACCGTGCCGTACGCCTCGATGCGCGGCCCGTCCTTGGCAACGCGCTGGCCGCCCGCAAGTCCGGTCTCGCCTCGGTCGCCCTGTCGCGTGTAGACGCGATTGATCGCCACGCGCGGGTTGTCGAATGTCTCTTCGCTCATAGGTTACTGCCGCTTGGCCAGCCTCCACTTGAACCCCGCGATAAAATTAATTCGCGGCGAAGGAAACCCGAACACCTCTTCATAATGCCGGTCGAGGGCATTGCGGAGGCTGCTGTAAACCGTCAATCCGCCCGCCAGCGCGTAGTTGAGGTTCAACCCGATATTGGCATACCCCGGGTTCCAAAACAGCCCGTTGCTCGCTCCGAACGCGGGCTCCTCGTAGAGGGTCTTCCCGCGAAAATAGCCTGTCAAATCGGCGCTGAGCTGCCCTCGCGTGAACGTCGCCGCCACGTTCCCCGAATTCCGCGGACGCCGTGTCAGTTCCTGGCCCACCACGAAGGGCAAGGGCGCCTGGTTCAATGTGCCATTGAGCGACAGGATGCGCGTCTCCAGCAGCGTGTACGAACCCGTGACGAACATCCATCGCGAGGGCCGCAGGCTGGCCGAGAACTCCCCGCCCTGCGCGCGTGAATTCGCCAGGTTCGCCGATTGGTAGTGCCCCAGGGTTGCCAGCGATCCGCCCAAAGTGACGATCAAATTGTAATAGCGGTTGTAGAAGTACGTGCCGTCCAGCATCAACCGGTTGTGAAACAGCTTCTGCTCCACACCCGCATCCAGGCTCCGCGTGCGCTCCGGCTGCAGTTGGGGATTGTCGGTGAAGGCCAGCTCGAATCCGGATGGCGGGCGGATGCCCGTGCCGAACGACGAGTGCAATCGCGTCCCCTTGCCGGCCACGTATGCCGCGGAGAGCTTCGGATTGGCCCGTGAAATCGTGCTCTCCGGGAACAAGGGCCGCGAGAAACCGTCCGGCGGAATCGCAGCCGTCTGCAAAAATTCCCCTCGCACACCGGCGCTCAGAAACAGCCGCCCGCCGATCGTGAACCGGTTGTCCAGGTATACCGCGATGTCGTTCCGCCGCACCGGGAAGGTATCGGAATTCGCATCGCTGATGAACGTGTTCTTCACCTCTTCGCGCCCCGCGGTGACGCCGAGCGCGGCCGTATAAAAAGGTGTCACGCTCACGATGGTGCGCGCCTCGCCCTGGCCCCGCAAATCCTTGTTGAAGCTGAACCCGTACGGACTGGTGAAACCGCTGTTGTCCAGGAAAAAACTCCCCGTCAGATCCTCGCGCACGCGATCCGAAAGATCGGCCTCGTAGTGCACCAGGTAATCCGAAAAATTGTTCTTCGAGCGGCTCACCGTGTCGATGCCGGTGAACGTGTCCTTCGGATCCGACCCCCACGGCCCAGGCTCGCCGACCCCGTTCGAATCGAAATCGCCGTGCAGCGACAGGCTTTGGCGCCTCCAGCGCCGCGTCACATTGAGCAGCACGTCCTCATTGCGGTAGTCGTTGTTCACCACCAGCCCGTTGCTGTCGATGCGCGACACCGACGCCGCAATTCCGAAGCCCGCCAGCGTCCCGCTGCCCGTGATGCCGAAGCGCCGCTCGTCGTACGAGCCCCCCTCGGCCAGCAGGTCCAGATGCGGCCCGCCCTCCGGCTTCCGCGTCACGAAATCGATGACGCCGCTATTGGCGTACGGTCCGTAAACCGCCGATTGCGGCCCGCGAATCACTTCGATGTGATCCAGCGCTTCCGCTGGAACATGTGCGAAATCGAAGGCGCCCCCGAACGCGTTCACCGGCACGCCATCGATCTGCACCAGGGTGAAATCCGAGTATCCGCCGCGCAGGAACAGGCTCGCGACTCCCCCGGCAGCGCCCGTCTGATTGAAGGCCATACCCGGCAGGTAGCGCAGCAGATCGAGCGCGAACGGCTCGTTGCGCCGCCGGATCTCCTCGTTCGGAATGATGCTCACGCTGCCGCCCTGCTGGCTCGGCGCAACGTCCACCGCCGAACCCACCACGCTCACCGAATCCACCTGCGGCGCGATCTGGAGGCGCACCTGAACCACCGAAGCCGGCGCCCCTGTGGCCGTGCTGAATCCCGGCGCGGTGACCACCAGCTTCACGTCCACGCCGTCCGGAGCGTTCACCTCGAATCCCCCATTCGGCGCCGACACGGTCTGCGCCTCCACCCCCACGCGGCTGACGATGGAAACTTGCGCGCCCGGTATCGGCGCTCCGGATGGATCGACCACCGTCCCTTTCACCTGGGCCGCCGAAAGGCAGGCGGAAAATAAGAAGAAACAGGCTAGCCCTGCCAATACTTGTACTACAACAGTCTCAAGCCTTGCCAGCCTGTGACGATTTGGTGGGGCGGGCCCCCTGGGGGTGCCCTCTGGGCCCGGCCGACCCCCTGGTCGGCCTGCTCGGGTGAGGGCATCCGCTACACCCTCGGTTGCGGCTCTGCTGCTTTGTGGGGCGGGCAATCTTGCCCGCAGCCGCCTTTCAGGCGGCTCTTTCAGGCCCGGCGCGAACGCTTGTAGACGACACTCGCCGGCTGCAAGCCGTTCCCAGAGGGGACTCCAGCCAGGATTGGCTGCCCCACTTCTGTAAGATAACAGGCCCAACGGGCCCGATACGTAGATGCGCATTCTCACGCTCCTCCCTCGAGAGCTGAACGAATCACGCCGGCCGGTCTCCTGACTTGCGCATCTTCGAACCGATCGGCCTTCCCATCCCGTCGCCGGAACAGTGGCGCTTTCGATCGGCCCTCCGCGCTTACAGTAGCGGGGCTGTGCCGGACTTTCACCGGCTTCCCGTACACCAGCGGAATTTCGACTTCCTTCCGAGTGTACACTAGTTCTGAAGCTCATGTCGTATCCAGCGTCACGTCTCGCGCGGATTCTAATATCGGTCGGGATATCTTGGCTGCTGCTGCCGGTTAACGCAGCGGACAACAAACCCTCGCGGAAATCGCAGGCCGCCTACCAGCGCGGCGTCAAAGCCGACCAGGCCGGCAAGCGCGACGACGCCATCGCCGCGTACTCCGAAGCGATCCAGGCCGACGAGTCCAACTCCGCCGCCTGGCGCGCACGCGGCAAGGACTACCTCGCCGCCGGCGACAACGACAAGGCTGCCGCCGACCTGGAACAGGCCGTCAAAGTCCAGCCCGGCGATGCACAATCGTATGCCGCCCGCGGCGACTTCTTCCTCGCCACCAAGCAGCCCGAGCGCGCCATTCAGGACTACGACACCGCCATCAGCCTCAAGCTGCAGCGCACCGACGCGTACACCGGCCGCGGCAACGCCTATCTCGCCACCGGCAAGTACCAGCCGGCGATCGACGACTTCACCCAGGCCATCAAGCTCCGCAATGACAACGCCGAGCCTTTCAAAGGCCGCGCCATGGCCAAAGCCGCCCTCGGACAATACCGCGACGCCATCGAGGATTTCGACCTCTGTCTCAGCCGCAAGTCCGATTCCGAAGAGGCGTGGGTGGAGCGCGCGCTATCCTATACCAGCCTCGGCGATTACCAGCACGCCCTGGAGGATTTGAACGCCGCGCTCAAATTGAATCCCGACGACCTGCGCGCCCTGCGCGTGCGCGGGGCGGTGCGGGAGCGCGCCGGTGACGACTATGGCGCCCTGGTGGATTACGGCGAAGCCATCCAGCGCGACCCCAAGGACATGCGCCTGTACCTGGCTCGCGGAGCCGTCTACGCGCGCCTGAAAAAATTCCGCGAATCGCTCCAGGATCGCGAACAGGCCGTGCAGCTCGATCCCTACAGCGCCGACGCCTACATTGCTCGCGGCGGCTCCTATCATCTGCTCGGCGAGCATGAGAAGGGGTTGGCGGACCGCACGCTCGCCATCAGCATCGATCCCAATCACGCGCTCGGGTACATGGCGCGCGGCAACGCCTACTTCCTGCTGGGGCGCTACGACGAAGCGCTGGCCGACCTCCAAAAGGCTCTGGCCCTCGATCCTTCCAACGCCGATACGCAGCGTTTGGCCGCCCAGGCCCAGGCGAAGGTCGACGAGGCCGTCCAGAAGGCGATGGTCAAGGAGAAGGCGCCCGACACCGGTGTGGTGGTCCTGCCCGGAGTCGTCGAGCCGCCGGCCAAGGTCGAGGCCCCCAAGCCCGAGCCGCCCAAACCCGAGCCTGCGCGCAAACCCGAGCCCACAGCCGAAATCAAACCTCCGGTCCCGACTCCGCCGGAACCGAAGCCGGAGGTCACCGCCCCCAAGCCCGAGCCCACCGCGGAACTCAAACCTCCGGCGCCGCCGGAACCGAAACCCGCGCCACCGCCCGCGGCCAAGCCGAAGGCCACGGCCCCCAAGCCCGAGCCGTCCAAACCCGAACCCACGGGGGAAGTCAAACCTGCGCAAACGGCCCCCAAGCCCCGTACTGCCGAAGGCTATCACGCCCTGGCGCGGAAGCTGCTGCAAGACGAGTATTTCGCGGAAGCGATCGAGGAATTCACCGAAGCCTTGAAACTCAATCCGTCGCATGCGCTGGCTTACAACGGCCGCGGCTGGGCGCACTTCCGCCTGAAACAGTACGCGGAAGCCATTTCCGATTTCGACCACGCCATCCAGCTCAATCCAACCTACGCCAACGCATACGTCAATCGCAGCGCCGCCAAGCGGTCGTCCGGCGACAAGGCCGGCGCCGAAGCCGACCAAGCGAAAGCTCGCGAGCTGACGAAGTAACGCCGGCGGTCTTGCCGCTGGCTCACCCCCTGAGTCCGCCACATCGGTTCCTCCTTACCTAAGCGCCGCTCTACCAAGACGCTCCGAGGCCCGTGGCTCCCTGGCATCCGCCTATCGCGCCGAAATTGGCTCCGTTTTTCAGCGCCCTGACAATTGACGACGGAATGATTCCGACGTGCGTTTGCGGCGCGAGAATGGAGGCCCGCGTAGAGTCACGCTGGCGCCTCGTCGGAGACTCCGTGGGACTCAACACCGGCGAATCGTTTCAGGTCGGCTACCTATGGGGATACTTTGGGCACCGGCCACAGGCGCGAGACGCCGCGACCTTCCAGACGTGGAGCCGTTCGAAATGGGCGTGCTCCGAGTGACGGAGATCAGCGGTGATTCTTAGGCCCTTGCGGTCGGCAAAAAAGTCGGGAGAGAATCGGCCTACTGAGCTTTAAGTTTAAGGGCCACAGATTTGAGAAGGGCAGTAAATTCGAAAGCCGAAGGCGGGTTGCTCGAAAAAGGAGAATCCCGGCAGGGGGCTGGCTCTCCATCACGAACCGCCGCGGGCTGTTTGCACCCACGGGCAAACGGGGCAAGTCAGGCGGCGCTGCTCAATCGGTCACTGTTAGGGCCGCCGGGTGTTCGTTCCGGATGCGTTTTTTCTTGAGAGCTTCGGCTTTTGGCTCTTCGCCGCCTTTTCGATTGCCTCTATGTCGGCGAGATCTTGCGGTCTGCCAGCGGCGCGTTTTGCGGCAAGCAGATCTTCACGGGAAATGAAGTTTGCCCGCAAATTGGTTTGCTCGTCGAAAACCTCTTCAACCCGGCGAGCCCATGCGGTGTCAAACTCGACGCCCGGAATTGCCGTGAGAATGTCAACGCCGACCGGCTCGCGCCCAATGCGGAAGAACGGGCCGGGTTCCTCAAAGTCGTTCCTCAAAGTCGGCAGAGGTCAGACCTGTGAGCGGCGCACCGAATTCAGCTAAGGCCGCGAAAACCGCCCTCGCGTTTTGCTGATCGGCCTTCACCAGAATGTCGAGGTCTTTGGTTGCGCGGGGTTGCGCATGGACCGCTACGGCGTAAGCGCCAATAATGAGGTACTTAACGCGGTGCGCGTTCAAAATGGACAAGAGTTCTGTGTAGTCTGAAAGCATCCCGCTTGAACCCCTTGAGTTTGTAGCCTTCCTCGGTGAGTTCCGACACAGCGGCCACACGCTCATGCACGGGGCGGCTCTGCCAATAACGATACTCGTCCGCCTTCATCTCGTCGAAGTTCTTGTATTTGCGGATGGTCTTGTCCATGCTTCGTTTGTAGCACGTAAAGAGCCGGGCTTCAATATTTAGACCGGCAGCCAAATCGGCGGGTTTTGGGAAATCACGCCTGCCCTACTGCGATTCTTCGGTATCTACCGAAACGCATCCCGTATCCATTCAATCCGCACCCGGGGCCGCTCCACCACCACGCTCACGATGTCGAACCGCGTGCGGTCCCATTCCACCCCGGCCCGCCCCGCGTAGTCGCGCCCCGCGCGAACCACCTTCTGCTGCTTCTCCGCATCCACCGCGCGCTCCGGCTCCCCGAATTCTCCGCTGCCCCGCGTCTTCACCTCCACGAACACCAGCGTCTTGCCGTGCCACACCACCAGGTCGATTTCCCCCGCACCCGATCGCATCCGGTAATTCCGCGCCACCACCGTGCACCCGCGCTCCCGCAGGTACCGGTGCGCCACGTCTTCTCCCATGCGGCCCTGGGCCTTGCTTGCGAGGGTGTCGTCGGGAGCCGAACGGCGCCGCAGCGCGTCCGCCACGCGGTAAAGCAGTCCCATCACTTCAGCACTTCGAATTCGAACTCTATCGCCTTGCCCCGCACCACGTAGCACAGATAGTATTCCCAAAAACGGCGGTAGCGCGGAAACCGGTTGACCAGGAATTCGAATCCCAGCCACCTCCAGAATGCCAGTAGCTTCAGCCTCACGGAAATCTCACGAAATCTTGCCTTCGAGTAATAGCCGAAGCCGCCATGGTTCTCGCCGAAATAGCGGAAGCTGAAACTGTTCAGGTGGCTCTTGTGCGTCGGGTCGCAGAACGAGCTGAAATCCGTGTAGTGCGGCGTCTCGATGCGCACCGTCCCCCCCGGCCGCACCAGCCGGTGAAACTCCTCCATGGTGCGGATCACGTCCGCAACATGTTCGATCACGTGGATTGCCGTCAGCCGGTCGAAAGAGCTGTCGCCGAATGGGTAGGGAAACCGGTCCAGGTCCGCCAGCACATCGGCCCGGCTCGCCGGATTCCGGTCGATCCCGATGGCCCCCGGCTGCTTGTGAATCCCACAGCCCACATCCAGGATCCTGCCGACCGCCTTCATCCCTCGATCGCCGTCTTCAGACACTCCTCCAGCGTATCAATCGCGAAGTCGCACTGGTCGCGCGTGATCACCAGCGGCGGGCACAGCCGGATGGTATTGTCACCCGCCCCCAGCACCAGCAGCCCGCGCTCGAAGGCCAACCGCAGCATCCGGTCGCGCAGCTCCGGCGCCCTTTCCTTCGTCGCCCGGTCGCGCACCAGCTCGATCCCGATCATCAGCCCCAACCCCCGCACATCCCCCACCATCGGGAACCGCGCCGGCCACTCGCGCAACCGGTCCATCAGGTGCGCACCCATCCGCGCCGCGTTTTCGGCCAGCCCTTCCTCCAGCAGCGCGATGGTCTCGAGCGCCGCGGCGCACGCCACCGGATTGCCTCCGAACGTCGAGGCATGTGCTCCAGGCGGCCACGTCATCAGCTCCGCGCGCGCCACCGTAGCCCCCAGCGGCATCCCGCTGGCGATTCCCTTGGCCACCGCGAAAATGTCCGGCGCCGCGTCGAAATGCTGCGCCGCCCACATCTTGCCCGTGCGGCCCATTCCCGACTGCACTTCGTCGAAGACCAACAGAATTCCGTTCGCCTGCGCCACGCGCGCCAGCTCGTCGAAGAACTTCTTCGGCGGCACCACGTATCCGCCTTCGCCCTGCACTGGCTCCACCACGATCGCCGCCGTCTCCTCCGCCGGCGCGATCGTCTTGAGCAGCGTGTCTTCAATGTGCTTCACGCACTCCACCGCGCAACCTTCCGGCTCTTTGCCGAACGGGCAGCGGTAGCAATTGGGATAGGGCGCGTGCACCACGCCCGGCACCAGCGGACCGAACCCGGCACGCTGCACCGCCTTGCGCGCCGTCAGCGACAGCGCTCCCATGGTGCGCCCGTGAAAGCTTCCGAAGAAGGCGATGATCTTGTCCCGCCCCGTCGACCAGCGCGCCAGCTTGATCGCGCCCTCCACCGCCTCCGCGCCCGAGTTGCCGAACGAAACCCGCCGCGCCACACCGCCCGGCGCAATCCGCGACAGCGTCTCCGCCAGCGCCACCATCTCTTCGTAGTAGAAGTCCGTGCCCGACATGTGGATCAGCCGTGCCGCCTGCCGCTGAATCGCTTCCACCACGCGCGGATGGCAATGGCCGGTCGCCACCACCGCGATTCCCGCGTTGAAATCCAGAAACCGGTTGCCGTCCACATCCTGCACCACGGCGCCCTCCCCGCGCTCCACCACCAGCGGATAGCTGCGCGTGTACGAGGACGAGACGGCACGCTCGTCGCGCTCGATGATGGCATGCGCGCGCGGGCCGGGCACCGGTCCGGTCAGGTTCGGAAGATCCGCCCGAACCTGCTCCACGATCTTACCCATATGCAACTCCTATTCGGTTGTGAGGTTGAATACCTGCGCGCCGCGAGGCCCCGGCGCGCGCCGCCCGGAGCGGCCAGGCGCTAATCGGACCCGAAGAGCCCAGGACGAGACGTAGATGGCGTGCCTGCCATACCTCTATCTTACTCGGTGTGCCGAACGCGGGGCTACCAAACGGGGCTACTCAGGAGACACGGCTTTCCCGCTGGTGGACGACAGGCTTTGAAATTTCCGCCAACACTTGGCGATTGCTTGGGTGTTCTTTCTGGAGGCCGGACGGCGGGCCAGCAAGAATAAGAACAGCGAGGTCGCCGAAGAGCCTTTCCATCTTTTCGGCGGACTCGCGGTCGCTGTCTTCGAAGAGATGCCCGTACGTGTCCATGGTGAGCTCGATCGAGGAGTGGCCTAAGCGCTCTCAGATCTTTTTTGGGTGTACGACTTCATAGATCGAAGCGAGGCGTGGGTGTGGCACAGGTCGTACAGCCGCAGTTTCGGGGACCGTTATCTTCGCTGCGCTTGTGAAACCGGCGCAGGACATTTCGCTCGTCGAGGGGCGTCCCGATCTCGGAGGGGAACACCACGCCGTACTCCTTCCAATTCTCTCGCCACAGCGCGACTCTCCGTGACATGACGCCGCTGCTCGATCGGGAGATCTCGCACGAATCCGGGAAAGTCGATCGTGCGCCGGCTCTTGTCCGTCTTCGGAGGGCCGAACACGAAACAGGCACCTCCTCGCCCTTCGCTCGGCGTGTTTTGAGAGCACCTGATTAACGGTCAGGCGCTTCGCGTCGAGATCGACGTCCTTCGACCGGAGTCCGTACAGTTCCTCAGGCCTCAAACCAGTCGTGATGTCCAACGCCTAAAGGGCTTCGTGGCGATCAGCCCGTGCGATGTCCAACAATTCTCGCGCCTGATCAGGATTCAGGAAGCGGACCTTGGCTCCGCCGGGTTTGACGGCCCGCTTCCGCTACGCCGCCCGGAACCGCGCCGCAGCCGGATTGCGGTCGATGACCTCCCCGACGCGGGATGGCCGACTCGCCCTCCCGGCTTCTCCTGAATAGGCCTCAAGCGTTAAAATGAGGTGGCACGGCGATGTCTTTTGCTTTGACCATCCGTAAGCGGGGAAACTCCCGGGCGGGGCGTGCCCCCGTCACGAGCCTGCATAAGAGCCGCCCGGAGGCAGTTGCAGCGTTGGCTGAATACGTAAGGCAGAATTGGGACGAAGAGATCGGCGAGGAAAAGCCTTTCACTGCGGACGAGACGGTCCAGCGCCCTAGAAGCACCCGACATAAGCGAATCTCCATAGCATGTGTTTTTGCCCCCCTTGGTGGAGGGCTTTTATTTCCGATTCATTCTTTATTCTCACGACCGTGTGTTTGGTGCCCAGTTGCCGATGTAACAGTCTCGGAACCGCAATGGCCGATACCAGAACTCCTGAACAGCGCCGCCGGATCATGCAGGCCGTAAAGACCCGCGACACGGGTCCGGAACTGACGGTGCGGCGCATCTTATTTCAGCTTGGGTACCGCTACCGTCTGAATGCGAAGAAACTGCCTGGCCGTCCCGATATTGTCCTTCCCGGCGGCAAGCGGGCGATTTTCGTCCATGGCTGCTTCTGGCACGGGCATGGATGCGCTAAAGGACAAGCCCCGAAGTCTCGTCTCGATTACTGGGAGCCGAAGCTCAAGGCCAATAGGGAGCGCGATGCGGCCCAGTTGCGCGCGCTGGAGGAACTCGGGTGGTCTGTGCTGACGATTTGGCAGTGTGAAACGCACGACCGGGAAACGTTGACAGCCAGACTAAAGCGCTTCCTTGATGGCGTTTCATGCGTCGCGTCCAGCGGGGCCTAAATCGGCTAAGCTAAGTCTTTATAGAAAGGGTGAGGATGCGGCCGATAGCGATCGATCTCTTTGCCGGCGCAGGCGGACTGAGTCTCGGATTTGAACAAGCGGGCTTCGATGTCGCCGCCGCGGCTGAGATCGACCCCATCCACTGCTCCGCGCACAAATTCAATTTTCCTGATGCGGCAATCCTTCCACGTTCCGTGAGCGGGATGAGTGCCGACGATATAAGGACGGCGGCCGGCATCGGCAGTCGGACCGTGGATTGCGTTTTCGGGGGCCCCCCCTGCCAGGGATTTTCAATGATAGGCCACCGGGCGCTTGAAGATCCGAGAAACAGTCTGGTACTGGAATTCGTACGGATCGTCTCCGAGCTTAGTGCGCGCACGTTCATGTTCGAGAACGTGAAGGGCCTGACCGTCGGACAGCATAAGGCGTTTCTTTATGAGCTAGTGCAGGCCTTCGACGATGCCGGGTATAGCGTCCGTTTGCCGTGGCTCGTGCTGGACGCGGCCCATTACGGCGTTCCGCAGCACCGCGAGCGCCTAATCCTGATCGGCGCTAAGAAAGGCACGCGCCTTCCGGACTATCCGGTGCCGCGCACGAATCCGGCGGACGCGAAAAAGCTGGTTCCCGGCCTTCCAAAAGGGCCGTCATGCAAAGATGCACTCCAAGACCTGCCGGATGCAGACGGTTTCGACGCACTGATCGAAGGCGACAGTGTCCGCACCACGGCTTTGGGAAAGCCGTCCGCGTATGCAAAGGAGCTCCGCTGTCTATCGGAAGAATCGTGGCACTACGGCTATGTCCGCCGATGGGACCCGGATATGCTCACCTCAAGCGCAAGAACGTCGCACACTGAGATTTCGTGCCGCCGCTTTGCGGAAACCGAACCGGGGGACGTAGAGCCGATCAGCCGTTTTTTCAAACTTCCGGCGGACGGGCTCTCCAATACGCTCCGCGCGGGTACGGACGGAGCTCGTGGCGCATTCACGAGCCCGCGCCCAATCCATTTCGCGTATTCCCGCTGTATCACAGTACGCGAGATGGCGCGCCTGCACGGATTTCCCGATTGGTTCCGGTTTCATGCAACAAAATGGCACGGGGCAAGGCAGATCGGAAATTCCGTGCCACCCCCTCTTGTGCGCGCCATCGCGGGATCGATTATAAAGGCCCTGGGGGTCGAAGCGGAGCGGCCGGAGAGAACCGTGAACCTTGGCGACCCCAGGCTTCTCTCTATGGGCATGTCCGAGGCCGCCAGGCATTTCGGCGTCAAGGCGCCTAACGGACGGCGTGATAGAAAGAGCGGCCAAAAAAAGCGGAAACAGCACGAGATCGAAGAAGAGCGCCGACAGATCGGGATGATCAATGCGTAAACAGCCCAGCGGTGAGACCAACCGCTACAAGATCCTGATCGAGAAAATTTTCTTCGATCACTGGAAGAAGGGCAAGACTGAATTCGAATTCGCCCGCGATGAAATCAAGGACAAAGCAGCGGCGCTGAAGATTGCGCTGCCGGACAATGTCGGCGATATCGTCTATTCGTTCCGGTACCGGACGGCGCTGCCCCAGTCGATTATCGATACGCAGCAAGAGGGCCGAGAATGGATCATCGAAGGTGCAGACCGATCTCGGTATCGGTTCAAACTCGTTTTCCTTATGCGCATCCGGCCGCGGGAGGACATGGTCCGGATCGCGGTTCCGGACGCAACGCCCGAGCTCATCCGCGCGTACGCGCTCGATGACGAACAGGCACTTCTTGCCATCGTGCGGTACAACAGGCTCATCGACACCTTTCTGGGCTTAACGACGTACAGCCTCCAAAACCACCTGCGAACGACCGTGAGAGGTATTGGGCAAATCGAGATCGATGAATTGTACATTGGCCTCGACAAGCGTGGCTGCCACTACGTCATCCCGGTGCAAGCCAAAGGCGGCAAGGACCAGATCGGCGTCGTTCAGACCACCCAAGACATACGGTGGGTCGAGCAGAAGTTTCCGGGAATGCGCTGCCGAGCCATAGCCGCCCAGTTTGCGAAGGATGGCGTAATCGCTCTGTTCGAGCTGACCCTCCAAGGACAGGAAGTGAAAGTCGTTGATGAACGCCACTATCAGCTCGTGCCGGCAGATCAGCTCGACAAGGATGCAATTCGAAGCTACAAAGAATAGTAGCTGTCGTGACTGAAAGTCCTCTAGGGGAAGTTAAGAAATAATATGGACAATTGGTGGAAGATCATTTCTGTTGGCGAGGCGAAATCGTATAGTTCCACGCCGGATGGACCTTGTGGCGTCGGATCTGAATCTCTTCGAACTGCTCGTCGGAGACTTTGATTCCGGTCTCATATTCGTTCGTGTCCAGGACTGCCTTGACTTTGAGCCCAGTGCGCGTCTTGGTACCGCCGATCAGATTGATGATCGTCTCATAGTTGAGCAATGGCTGTCCTCTCCAATTCAGACTGATAAACGAGAACAGCCGATGTTCGATCTTGTTCCACTTGCTGGTGCCCGGGGGGTAGTGACAGACCGTGATCGGCATCCCGATCTGATCCGCCATCTGCTGCAAGTTGAGCTTCCATGCGCGACGTCGATTTCCGTTACTCCCCCCAGCATCGGCGCATATGAGTAATCGCCCCGCTGCCGGATACCTCTTTCGCCCATCCAGTTTCCACCATCGACGGATGCTTTCCACCGCAAACTCGGCCGTTTCGTGGGTGACGCCCACGTTGACCACAGCCCGATTCTGCCCGGTGTCGTAGACCCCATAGGGAAGTGCCTTGCCTTGGGCCAAGCTGGGGAAGTCTTTGGTGTTCACCTTCTGCGGCTTTCCCTTCGGTCGCCACGTGCGACCCCCATTTTTGAAGGGTCCCACCAATTCCTTCTTCTTGGCATCTACCGAAATCACCGGGTCGCCCGTTCCTAACAGGGCCTTCACCTGCCGGTCGATGTACCGCAACTGAGCATCCCGATCAGCATGTTGTGGTCCCTCCTTCGTCTTGCGGTTGGCCTGCAATGAATACCCCATATCCTCCACGCAACGCGCTACTGTCACCCATGACACGGGGTGTCCTAAACGAGTCAACTCCTCCGCCATCGTTCGGGTCGATTTGCTGGTCCATCGCAACTGACTCATCGGATCCCCGGCGGTCGTTTCCTCCAGGATCTTGGCCAACAGATCCCGTACGCCAGGGTCCACGCCTTCGATCTTCTTCCTCCCTCCGCCTACCCGCCTCACCCGGCCTTCGCCGGGGTTCACCAGCTTTACGCCACCCTTCAGCCATCGCCTTTCAGCTCCCGAATCGGACCGCTCTCGCGTGGACCTGATCATCCACCCTAGAATACGCTTTCCTCAAACAATTGTCCAGCTTATTGTTTGACTCCGACTTACCTATCGCCACATCCTCCATCAAGCAAGCTCCGGACCGACTGGAGGCTTGGGCAGGCAGAGTCATGCGTTAACCTGACTTTGGCTCCGGGGGGCGAGGCATGCAAAATTCACTGGCCATCGGCCTGCGGTGCCGACGTTTCGCAATCGCAGGCTTTTGTATCTGCCCAATAATCGCTACTCGCCATCGGTCACCGCCATCCCGTCGGGTTTGAGCAGATATCCTCCGAGAAAGCGGTGTGCTACACTCTGCTTGATTTCCGAGTTCGGAGTCCTTTTAAGAGATCAAGGAGGCGTGCATGTCACCATCAGGATCCTCCGCTGCGTCGCCCCAGCCATCGTCGGACGGAAGGTCCGCCGAGGTGGAACGCCAGGAATGGATTTACCGCGGGGCGGCAGGGTTTGTCGCAGTGTTGCTTCTCTGGCTTTTCTATTACAACCAGGACAACGGGACCGCGCTGCTGTTTCTTGCGCCACTGATCGTCGGCGCCGTAACCGTCGCGTTACGGCTGCCGGGGGTCTCCAACGCGGTAAACTCGATCGAAAACCGGCTGCGCGCCGGCTCCGCGAAGGCATCGGGGCGGCAGGGAAAGTTCGCGCGGTTTTTCCAGCGGCCCTTCTACGGGTCATGCCTCGCGATCTGGCGATGGACGAGGCGCATTTCCGATGTCCACCTCCGGGCTGGCGTGCGCGTCACCGCGCTGATTTTCGTTTGCGCCATCGCGTTCGCGCTTCTCGCAATGGCAGCCTACATCATCGTCGCCATCGTCGTCTTTATGATCGTCTTGGCGATAATCGGATGGGTTCTGTCATTGTCGGGCAACTCCCGGCCCGGCACCGTGAGAGGCGTCACCCGTTACACCACTGATTGGATCGGACGGCCCAAACAGGAGCACTTCGACAACGCTGGCCATAAGGTCGCGGAAAGCAAGCCCGAGACCAACTGGCTTGGGCAGACGAAGCTGGTCACCAAGGACGGGGCGGGCAACGTTATCGGCGAAAGCAAGCTGGAGACTGACCTGTTGGGCAGGCCCAAAATCGTCCACAAGGACGCCGAGGGCATCGTGACCGGGGAGAGCAAGCCGCGAACCGATTGGGTGGGGAAACCCAAGACCGTCCACACCGACCCTGACGGAAATGCGACCGGGGAAAGTCGCGAAGAGACAGATCTCCTCGGCCGACGGAAGACGGTCCACTACGAAAAGTAGGCCGGAACGGCGGAGAAGCCCCGCAGCATGGTCATGGCTAATCTGTCTCCACTTGCCGCGCTTGCGCTTGAAGGGCAATTCGTCGCAAGGCATCATACCGATGGCCGCTGTTCGACCTAAAGCAAGAGAATGCGGCATCCGGTTCCTGCCAGCCAGGCCAACTTTCATCTTTTCAGAGACATAGCGACCACACGCCGAAAATCGGCCTATGGCCGCACTACGGTCACAAAGGAAGGAACTTTATTTTTCAACACACTTTCTCTCATTCTAAAGCCACTTACACCACCATCTCGCGCCCGCACACCTCTGCCGCCCCACATCTGTCTGCTACTTTTAAATCAGGAAGGGAATTGCGCTCCACCATCTTTTAACGGCTTCTTGGCGACGAGTTCACTCTGCAACGTCCGCCAACTCGCTGCAAAAGGACCCAAACCGTTCAAGATTGAACGGTTCACTATTTGTAAGCCATTGATTCTAAAACAACCGGTTTTAGAAAACCGTTCAAACTTGAACCCTTTTGTCGCCCCGGGCGCCGCAGCCTTAAGGAAGATGAGCCCCGCAGCCGTGAGGAGGTCGTCATGACAGAGTCAAATCGCCATCCGAACATCGTCGCGACCCCGCATCAAGTCTCCCACGCTCACTCAGGGAACAAACCCAAACGACAAATACATTTGTTGCCGCCCTCGCGCAACCCATTGATTCTCCAAGAGCGGTCATCCGAAAACGACAAATGGATTTGTCATTTGGCTTCGAATGCTCAAAAAGATCCCCCCGCGCTACCGTGCGCTACGCAACCCCTTGTATTGCCCCACCGGCTGGCGTATAATCCTCCCAAGCTTCGGGAAACCGAGCGTTTGGGAATCGGGTCTGCTGTCAACTTCGAGAGGGGTGCATCAATGAGAGATCTTCGCCGATCGGTATTGTGCTGTCTCGTTTTGTCATTCCTGCCCGCAGCGTCTTTCGGGCAAGCCGTCTATGGGAGCATCGTGGGCACGGTCACGGATTCGTCCGGCGCCGCCGTTCCCCGCGCCAAGGTGGTCGTCCGTGACGTCGGCAAGGGCATATCCTTCACGACGTTTACCAACGACACCGGCAACTACGCCCAAACGCACCTCATCGTCGGCCAGTATGAGGTCCGCGTCGAGGCTCCCGGATTTGAGGCCTATGTCGCGCAGAGCGTCACCGTGGACGTCGATACCAGCACCCAGGTGAACGCCGCGCTCCACCCCGGCCAGGTGAGCGACACGGTCAATGTGACTGCGGAAGCGCCGCTGCTCAAGACCGAGCGCAGCGACATTTCCGACACCATGACGACAAAGTCCGTCATGGAATTGCCGGTCTTTTCCCGCGACGTAAGCCGGTTGTACGCCCTCGTACCCGGCGTTCAGGCAACCGGTACCACGGCCGCCAGCGAACAGCCGCAGGACATCTACCGGCCTTCCATCGGCGGACAATACTGGGGCGGCATTTCCTTCCAGTTGGATGGCACCGACAATCGCGATTCCGTTTTGGGCGAGCCCATCATCACCCCCAACCTCGACTCCCTGTCCGAATTGAAAATCACCACCACCGCCTACGACGCCGAATTCGGGCAAGCCAGCCAGGCGGTGATTTCCGCGCAGACGAAGTCCGGCACCAACCTGTTTCATGGCGGCGGATTCTGGTACCGGCGCGACCAGCATGGCGCCGCGCGTGACCCGTTCGCACAGGCGCAACCCATCGTGGGCACCGGCGGCAAATTCATTCCTCCCACCTTGTGGAATCAGTTCGGCGGCTCCATCGGCGGACCGATTCAAAAGGACAAGACCTTCTTTTTCGGCGATTACCAGGGCACCGGGCAGAAGAATGGCGGTTCACTGTTGACGCGCGTTCCCACCGCGGCCGAGCGCGCCGGCGACTTGAGCGACCTCGGCACTGCGATCTTCAACCCCTGCCCCGGCCTCACCACCGGCAATAATTGCAACGTCGATCCCTCCGTCCGGCAGCAGTTCGTGGGCGGCGTCATCCCTTCCAATCTACTGTCTCCACAGGCCGAAGCGCTTCTCAGTCTCATCCCCATGCCGAACATCACCGGGGTTACCGGCGCCTCTCCGAATTACGCCGCATCGGGAGCCGGCATTGCCAACTGGAATGGTTTCGACGTTCGCGTGGACCGGTATCAGACCGAGAAACTGCACATGTTCGGACGCTACAGCTTCCTCGGAGTCAACCAGACGAATCCCGGAGCGTTTGGACTCGAAGCGGGCGGCCCCACCTATTCCACTACAGCCTTCTCGGGCGCGGCTTCGCTCCGCGACCAGAGCCTGTCGTACGGCGCGGATTACGTGATCCGTCCCAACTGGCTTACGGATTTCCGCTTCGGCTTCTTCCGCTATCGCGTGTTCGTGAACCCCAACGGCCTCGGCACCTCTCCCGCCAAAGACGCCGGTATTCCGGGGTTGAACCTCGATAACTTCTACACGTCCGGCATGCCGGCCTTCTATCTGTCCGGCACCGGCGGTTTCAATTTCGGATACGCCCTGAACGTGAATTCCTGCAACTGCCCGCTCAACGAGCAGGAGAACGAGTTCCAGTGGGTCAGCAACACCACCCACACTTTCGGGAATCACTCCCTCAAGTTCGGTGTGGATGTCCGGTTTCAGCAGAACCTGCGAGTGCCCAGCGATTCGCACCGCTCGGGCGAGATCACCTTCAGCCCCACCACCACCGAGGGTCCCAATGGCGGCGGGCTTGGCCTGGCCTCGTTCCTGCTGGGTGACGTCGGAACGTTCGCGCGCTACGTGAGTAACTCGACCAATGCCGCCGAACGCCAGAAGCGCCTGTTCACCTATATTCAAGACACTTGGCGCATCACGCCGAAACTGACTTTGAATTACGGCTTGCGCTGGGAGATTTACTTCCCGCAATACGTCAACGGGAAGGACGACGGAGGCTTCCAGAACCTGGCCACGGGCGAAGTCATGATCACCGGCGAAAACGGCATCGGTCTGAATGGCAACGTCAAAACGGATTTCGCCCACCTGGCGCCCCGCTTTGGACTCTCTTACCAATTGGACCCCAAGACCGTGATCCGCACCGGCTATGGCCGGTCCTACGATGTCGGCGTATTCGGCGTATCGTTCGGTCATAACGTGACCCAGAAC
>OMOG01000409.1:0-699 GCA_900290305.1 Candidatus Sulfopaludibacter sp. SbA4 | reverse complement strand
CAACCAGTCGGTCAATCCCGCCAATCCGTGGCTTCCGGTCTTCACTTTGAATCAGGGCCCTACCCCTCTGGACCCCACCACAATCCTGGCGACCCAGCCCAAAGGCCCGAATGGCAACCCGATCCTGCCCAACGGCATCGCGCCCAACGTGCTGCCGCTGACCAGTAACAATACCATGCGTTTGCCGACGGTCGATGCGTGGAATTTTACGTTGGAGCATCAGTTCACCAATAGCCTCGTGATGTCTGTCGCCTATGTGGGGAACCATGGCTATCACGTTACAGCCGGTGGGACTAACTACAACATCAACGAACCGACTATTGTGGGCTTCGGAACGCTCAACACCAATCAACGGCGGCTGTACTACAACGAATTCGGCTGGACTCAGTCCATCAAGTACTTCGCCGACGACTCCACCGTAAAGTTCAACTCCTTGCAGGTTCGCGGTGAAAAACGATTCACCAACGGCCTGATATTCCAGGGGAACTTTACCTGGGCGAGCGCCTTCGACTTTGCCAATGACTACTTCCTGTGGAATCAGAAAGTCGATTACGGCCGCGAGGGCGGCGTCCGGAGATTTGTCTTCAACCTCACGCAGGTCTACGAGCTTCCCTTCGGCAAGAACAGGAAGTTCCTGAAGAACGCGTCGCGCCCCGTGGACGCTGTGCTCGGCGGGTGGCAGCTCTCCGGCATCTGGCT
>OMOG01000729.1 GCA_900290305.1 Candidatus Sulfopaludibacter sp. SbA4 | reverse complement strand
TCGACTACCAGGTCCTCGGGCGGGTAGGAGCAGATGCCGGCGCCATTCAACTGGCTGGCCCATTCTCCGGGGACCTTCTCCTTCCGGCGCGCCTTCAAGCCCAGCGGCCGCAGCCTACGCTTGGTGCTGGGGAGCCGCCGGCGCAGGCGGATGCGCCGCGTGTCGAGCCAGACCTCGTCGCCCGAGATGCGCACGGTCATGGGGTGCGAAGTGATCTGCTGGGGCGGATAACGGCCGGCCGCCTCCCACACATCCCAGGCGAAATTGTCGTCGGCCACCCCGCGGGCCGCCACCGTGAGATCGAAGATGCCGGCGGAAAGTTGCTGCCCGGCGAGCGCGAGGTTGCGGGTGTAGCGGGCCAGCAGGCGCCGCTGCCAGTGGGCGATGCGCTCGCCGGTCGAGATTTCGTATTCCTTCTCGGCCTCGCGGAAGACGGCCAGTTGGGCGTGCCGGCGGTCGATGAGGCTGGCATCCGTCAGGAGCTGCCGGAAGGTCTCGAAGCGCCATTGCAGCGCGGGGTACTCGATGGTGATCTCGCCCAGGGATTCGGGATGGGGGTTGAAGAGCTCGACGCCCTCGCGGCGGGTGCGCGCCAGGGGCTGCGCTTGCGGCTCTTCCATGGCGTCCAGCACGGCGTCCAGCAGGTTGAGCGACAGCACTACCAGCACATCGGCCTGGGGATGGGTGCCCTGCAGCTTCCAGGCGATGCCCGCGGCGTGCCGCGAGATTTCCTCCGACCGCGGCTGCGGGTAGACGCGGTAGGCCTCGACGTACCGCGCCAGGCCGATGTGGCGGAGGGCGTAGGTGTCCGGATAGGCGTCCTTCAGATGCGGCCGCTCGCCGGCATCGGGATCGGCGAACACGATTTCCGCTCCGGTCTCGAGGCCCGTGCGGATGGCTTCGGTAAAGGGGTCGGCGGGCTCGATCGGCACGTAGACCGCCTGGTCCTCGCCGGCCGTCTCGTCGGGGTAGAAAATCAGCGACATCTCGGGCAGGCGCGCCACGCCACCCATCCAGGCCGACTGCAGGGTCGACGGCAGCTCCAGCGCGATGGCCTGGGGACGCTCGCGCAGAATCGCCTGGCGCACTTCGATGGCAAACTCCAAGCGGCCCGGCACGACCGGGAAGTAGGTGAAGCGGCCGCGTTTCAGGCTGCCGAAATCGGGGAGCGGGCCGAAATCGGGGAGCGTCCCGCCGTCAGGAATTGGGCCGGTTTCGTCGGGCATAGCGCAGGGCTTCCTCTCCCAGCACCTGAACGATGGCGATTTCGAGAGCCTCCGTCTCGTGCGTCCGCTGGGTGGCCAGGCTCTTCAACTTGATGGCGTAGCGGGCCACGTTGATGCCGTCCCGCACGGTGTAGCGTTCGTCGGCGGCGTGCGCCAACTGGAGGAAATCCGTCACGTAGTTCAGGATGCGCTCTTCGGCGAAAGGAAGATTCTCCTTCAGGATGTGCAATTCTTCATCGCGTTCCGGAAAATCGATGAAGATCTGGGGCTGCAGCCGGGAATGGATGTATTCCGGCAGCTCGAAGGTGGAAGCGTCGTCGTTCATGGTGGCGACCATCCGAAAATGCGGATGGGCCTTGATCTTGATGCCGGTGACGATGGATTCCACGTAGCGCCGGTTATCCAGCAGGGGCGCCAGGCTGGCCCAGCTCTTCTCGCTCATGCGGTTGCCTTCGTCCACGATGGCGATGCCCCCGCGGATCATGGCGGTGACCAGCGGCGACGCCACGTAGCGCAGGCTGCCTTCGCCTTGGATCACGGGAGTAACCAGCAGATCCTCCGGACGCGTGTCCAGGGTGGCTTGCAGGATGTAGACATCGCGCCCCATGCGCTTGCCGGCGGCGTAGGCGAGCGTGGTCTTGCCCACGCCGGGCTTGCCGAGCAGGCGGGGGTTCATGGGCAGATCCTGATCGTTCACGACCATCCAGGCGGCCAGCAACTGCCGCATGAGTTCGTCCTGTCCCACCCACTGGACCGCCAGTTCGTCCGGGTGGGCAAGGTGCAGGGTTACGCCTTCGATCTCGACGGTCATCTTCCCTCATTATGGGGCACGGAAGCCCGCTGTGCGCGGGTGCCGGAAGAGGGAGGGGTCCTGGCCGGCCAGGATTTCGAGCCGCCGCGCACCGGCCGCCGCCGGGTCAGATGTTGCTGATGACGATTCGATGGACCTTGAGAAGCAGATCGATTTCCTGAAGCGGGACGCCCAGGGCCGACGCAATCTCGACCGGGGCATCGCCACGCCGGTGCATGCGCAAGGCCTGCGACCGTTTGCTCAGATTCAATCCAGGCCTGGGAAGGCCGGGCGCCGCGGGAGGAGGAACCTCCAGGCGAGCTTCCTGAAGTCGCGCCGCCAAGCCGTTCAATTCCAGACGCAGGGATTCCACGGCAGCTTCACCATGCGCATGGTCCGCCCTGGAAGCTTCCATGGCGTCTCGAACCAGGGTCCTTGCGCGGCACAGGACCGCCAGGCTCAAAGCCACCGCGGCCAATACCAGGCCGCTCAGAATCGCGAATGGGAGGATAGCGGGATTCGCCGCCAGCGTGGTAAGAACTACGGAATCGACCGCGGGCGTCACCGCAGACTCCGCAGGCGGTCTTCACGGCTGGCGATTTCCTGAATCCGCACGCCGTAGTTTCCCTCAATCACGACCACCTCGCCCCGCGCGATCAGGCACTGGTTGACCAGCACCTCGACCTGTTCGGCGATGCCGCGGTTGAGCTCGACGATCGATCCGGTAGTCAGTTTCAGGACGTCTTTCATGGCAAGCTGCGCCTTGCCGAAGGAAATGCTGACGGGCAGATCGACATCCAGCAGGAGATCCATGGTGCGCGAGATCGCCGGCGCCGATTTGGCGGGGGCCGGCTGCGCATGCGAGGCCGGCGGCTCCGGGTGCCGTTCGGCTTCGGCCGTGGGCGGTGGCGCGGCGGCCATAGCCGCCAGTTTCGGGCTGAGGGTGAGGAGCT
>OMOG01000150.1 GCA_900290305.1 Candidatus Sulfopaludibacter sp. SbA4 | reverse complement strand
CTTACGCCCCGCTGTTCGTGGCCCACTGTGGGATCCAGCTCCACCACCACCACGGCGCCGCGGCCGAGCCTCATTCGCCACCCTCCACCCAGCCTTCACCTGGGACCCACCGAACCTCCTTGCCGGCGCTGCCGTCGACGAGTGATTCGACATCTTCTTCCGGCAATCCGGACGCCCACTCGTCAAGCCCCTGTTCGGCAAGCTCCTTGCTCTCCGGGTGAGGATTCTGCAGCGATCGTTGAAGCTCCGCACGGCGCCGCCGATCCAATTCTCGACGCACCGCCTCCGCCACGAACTTGCTGCGATTTTTCTCGAGCCTGTCGATGTCCCTGAGAAGGTTATCGGGCAAAGTTACAGTCACACGCTCTACGTTAGCCATTTCATACTCTAGGTATGATCATACATCATCCCGGGTCTTGGGCAGCCGGGCGGCCGGGCGCGCTGTGAGATTAGCTGGAAAACCGAGTCACGCCCCGAGAAAATATATTTTCAGCTAACCTTTCACTCATTCCAAACCACTTATCCGCGCCTCGCCGACCCCAACCCCCGGCCACCACTTGCCTATCTGCTACTTTCAAATTAGGAAGAGATTTGGCGTCCCGGCACCTTGGCCCGTTTCTCCCCGCCCCTGGGGGCTGTTTCCGTCTCAACCGGGTCCCGCGGCGACACAATTTGTGTCGCCGAAACTCGCTAACTCCTTTCCTCGCAACGTTCGATACTTCCGCGGCGACACAAATTGTGTCCGCCGCCCAAAAGGAGCCTCTATGAGCAGCCGTCCCGCCAAAACCGCCCGCTTTGCCACCGGCCCCGCCGCAACCACTCCCGCTCCAGCCCGCGAAATCCACAGCTTTTCCACATCCCAAATAACTGATCTTGCTGCCCAAACTCAACAAATGGCTTCGACTCCCCAAAACGCCTCCAACCAGCCCCGCCTTGACACCATCCCCCCCGCACGATGTAATAGCTCCATCCGCACACAGAGGGAGGCCACGTACGCCATGACACCTACACGCAGGACTTTCCTGAAATCCACCGCCCTGACCTCCGCCCTGGGCTTCAACCTCGCCCCCGCCTACGCCCAGTCCCGCGACCTCAAAATCTCCCGCACCACCGAGACCCGCTCCACCTGCCCCTACTGCTCCGTAAGCTGCGGCGTCATCATCCACACCCTCGGGGACAAAGCCAAGAACGTCACCCCCCAGGTCGTCCACGTCGAGGGCGACCCCGACCACCCCATCAACCGCGGCACCCTCTGCCCCAAAGGCTCGTCCCTCCAGCAGGACATCGTCAACGAACGCCGCCTGCTCAAGCCCCAAGTCCGCCGCCCCGGCTCCGACCACTGGGAAGACATTCCCTGGGACACCGCCATCGATGAAATCGCCCGCCTCGTCAAGAAGACCCGCGACGACACCTTCCTCGAAAAGGACCCCCAAGGCCGCACCGTCAACCGCTGCGAAGGCATCGCCTGGAACGGCGGCTGCACCGACACCAACGAGTTCAATTACCTGGTCGTCAAAACCATGCGCAGCCTGGGGGTCTGCTACCTGGAAAACCAGGCCCGTGTTTGACACGGCCCCACGGTCTCCAGTTTGGGGGCCACATTCGGAAGAGGGGCCATGACCAACGGGTGGATCGATATCCGCAACACCGACATGATGCTCATCATGGGCGGCAACCCGGCCGAAAACCACCCCTGCGGATTCAAATGGCCCATCGAAGCCAAACGCAACCGCAACGCCAAGATGATCGTGGTCGATCCGCGCTTCACCCGCACTGCCGCGGTCGCCGACCTGTTCGTCCAGATCCGCGCCGGCTCGGACATCGCCTTCCTCGGCGGCCTGGTCAAGTACGCGATCGACAACAACCGCATCGCGCATGATTACCTGGTCCACTACACGAATGCCGCATTCGTCATCCAGGAGGGCTTCCAGCTCCCCGAAGACGGCGGCCTATTCTCCGGCTTCGACCACGCCACCAACACCTACGACCGCGCCTCCTGGAATTACGAAGGCAAACCCGCTGGCCTGTCTTACGACCTCACGCTCGAAAACCCCCGCTCCGTCTTCCAACTCCTCAAGCGCCACTACTCCCGTTACACCCCCGAGATGGTCGAGCGCATCACCGGCATCCCCCGCGCCGAGTTCCTCAAAGCCGCCAGCCTCTTCACCTCCATCCGCAAAGACGGCGACATGAAGAGGGCCGCCACCATCCTCTACGCCGTCGGCTTCACCCAGCACAGCTCCGCCACCCAAACCATCCGCACCGCCTGCATCCTGCAACTGCTGCTCGGCAACGTCGGACGCGCCGGCGGCGGCGTCAACGCCCTCCGCGGCCACTCCAACATTCAAGGCGCCACCGACATGGCCGGCGTCTTCGACATCCTCCCCGGCTATCTCAAAATGCCCAGCCCCGCCGACACGGATTTCCAAGCCTACCTCGCACGCATCACTCCCAAACCCGCCAAGCCCGCCCCCTGGGACTCCTTCAACTACTGGTCCAACACTCCCAAGTTCGCGGTTTCCTTCCTCAAGGCCATGTACGGCGACGCCGCCAAAAAGGACAACGACTGGGCCTTCCACTATCTCCCCAAAATCGATCGCCAATATTCCTGGGCGCAGATCTGGGAAGACATGTACCAAGGGCACATCAAGGGCCTGCTCGCTTTCGGCATGAACGGAGTCGCCATCGGTCCCAACGCCCAGAAAAACATCGACGCGTTGAAGAAGGCCGACTGGCTGGTGGTCTGCGAAATCTATCCCGACGAGACCAGCGAATTCTGGAAGTCGCCCGGCATCACGCAAGACCAGATGAAGCAGATCCCGACCACCGTCTATCGCCTCCCCGGCGCGGGATTCGCCGAGAAGGATGGCACCTTCGTCAACTCCGCGCGCTGGCTGCAATGGAAAAACGTCGCCGTACCGCCGCCCGGACAGGCCAAACTCGATCAGGAAATCCTCGCGCGCATCTTCCTCAAGGTCCGCGAGCTGTATCAAAAAGACGGGGGCAAATTTCCCGACCCCATCCTGAACGCCACCTGGAGCTACACCAATCCGCTCAACCCCTCGCTCGCCGAAGTCGCCCGTGAGATCAACGGCCGCGACCTCACCACCGGCCAGCAGCTCCCCGGTTTCGCCGCGCTGAAAGACGACGGCACCACTTTGAGCGGCAACTGGCTCTACTGCGGCTCCTGGACCGAGGCCGGCCCCATGATGCAGCGCCGCGGCACCGAAGACCCGTCCGGTCTCGGGGTCTATCCCAATTGGGGATGGTCGTGGCCCGCCAACCGCCGCGTGCTCTACAACCGCGCCTCCTGCGACCTCGCCGGCAATCCCTGGGACCCCGACCGCAAACAGATCTGGTGGAGCGAAGCCGCGCAGCGCTGGGTCGGTCCCGACGTCCCCGATATCAAAGCCGACTCCCCGCCCAAGGACCACATGGGCCCCTTCATCATGAATCCCGAAGGCGTAGGCAAGCTCTTTGCGCCGCTCAACGACGGTCCTTTCCCCGAACACTATGAGCCCGCCGAAAGCCCCGTCGCCAACGCGCTGCATCCCAAGGAATCCACCAACCCCGTCGCCAAGAAATTCCACTCCACGCTCGACAAACTCGGCACTCCCGCCGAAGGCTATAACATCGTCTGCACCACTTACCGGCTCACCGAGCACTACCACTACTGGACCAAGAACAACCCCATGAACGTGCAGTTGATGCCTGAGCCGTTCGTCGAAATTCCCGCCGAGCTGGCCGACTCACTCGGCCTCCGCGGCGGCGAGAAGGTTAAAGTGACGAGCGCCCGCGGCCACTACATCGCCAAGGCCATGGTCACCCGCCGCATCAAGGGCATGATGATCGATGGCCAGAAGGTCTACCAGATCGGCATCCCCATCCACTGGGGCTATCGCGGCATCGCCGAGGACGCCGGAGACACCGCGCTCACTCCCGCCAACCTGCTCTCCCCGGCGGTCATCGATCCCAACGCCTTCACGCCCGAGTTCAAGGGCTTCTTAGTCAAACTGGAGAAGCTCTCATGACCTCCCCAGCCCAGACCCCAGCCCCTCACCCGCCCGCCTGCCGCCCCAATTCTGTTCACCACGCAGCCGCCCGTGGGGCAGGTTTTCAACCTGCAGGCCGATTTTTAATCGGCCCCTGCCGGGCTCGAAACACGTCGTCGCCATCCCCCCGCCCGCACGCCGCCACCCCAGCCCGCAGGGCGTCAGAAAATAGCCCACGGCGCCAGCCGTGGGATCGCCGCCTTCACCCCGCGCAGCCCCATCAGGGGCGGAAGAAGGCCGCCGCATGAGCGCCACCCTTCGCGTGCAAAAAATCTCCGGCCACTCCGGACCCGTCCCCGGCGAAGGCGCGCAGCGCCAGCAGCAGGTCGCCAAACTCATCGACACCACCACCTGCATCGGCTGCAAAGCCTGCGAAGTCGCCTGCCTCGAATGGAACGACCTCCCGTTCCGCGAGACCTTCTTCGATAACACCTACCAGACCATGCCCGAAACGGCGTGGAACTATTGGAACCTCATCAAGTTCAACGAGCTTCCGCGGGAAGACGGCGCCATGCAATGGCTCATGCGCAAGGACCAGTGCATGCACTGCGCCGATCCCGGCTGCCTCGCCGCCTGCCCCGCCGACAACGCCATCGTGCAATACCAGAACGGCATCGTCGATTTCCAGCAGGAATACTGCATCGGCTGCCAGTACTGCGTCACCGGCTGCCCCTTCAACATCCCCAGGTTCAACCCCGCCACCAAGAAGATGTTCAAGTGCACGCTCTGCACCGACCGCGTGTCGCAAGGCCTCGAGCCCGCCTGCATCAAAGCCTGCCCCACCGGCTGCCTGCACTTTGGCACGAAAGACGACATGAAGGATCTCGCCCAGGCCCGCGCGCAACAACTCCGCGACCATTCCGGCTATGCCAACGCCGGCGTCTACGACCCGCCAGGTGTCGGCGGCACCAGCGTCATCTACGTCCTGCACGACATCACCAACCCCGAGGCCTACGGCGGTCTGCCCTCCAACCCCACCGTCCCTTGGGCGGTCCGCCTGTGGAAGCAGCCGCTCAAATGGCTCGGCAACCTGGCCATGATCGGAGGCCTCATCGGAGTGACCATGCACTACCTCCGCTTCGGCCCCAAGCACCCGCCCGCCGGAGGCCCCCATGAATGATCCCATCCTCCGCTACACCCTCGTCGAGCGCGTCATGCACTGGATCGCCGCCCTGACGTACACCTACGTGCTGCTCACCGGACTGGCCTTCTACTCGCCGCATCTCTATTGGATCGCGACCATCCTCGGCGGCGCCCCCACCTCGCGCTTCTGGCATCCCTGGCTCGGAGTCGTCTTCGCCCTCGCCATCGCCTGGATGCTCCGCGCCTGGCTTGCCGACATGCGCATCACACCCGACGACCGCCGATGGGGACAGGCCATCCAGCACTACGTGCGCAACGAAGACGAAAACCTGCCGCCCATCGGACGCTTCAATCTCGGCCAAAAACAATTCTTCTGGATTATGTTTTATGCCGCCGCCGTGCTGCTGATCACCGGCGCGGTCCTCTGGTTCCCCGAAAGAATCCCGTGGAGCCTGCGCGCCCTGCGCTACGCCGCCATCCTCCTGCACGTGGCCGCGGCCCTCATCACCATCGGCCTCTTCATCATCCACGTCTACATGGGAACCGCCGTCGTCCGCGGCGGCTTCACCTCCATCATCCGCGGTGAAGTCTCGCCCGCCTGGGCGCGCACCCATCATCGACTCTGGTACGACCGGGTCACCGGCAGATGAATCGCTGGGATCGCCGCATCGAGCGCGCCCACATTCTCGAGCGCGAGCACCCCGCCGCCGCCGAGATCCTCCGCTTCTACCGCACCATCGCCGCCTTTCAAAAAAACATCACCCCTTCCCAACCACTCCCATTCCTCCCGTTGCTTCCTCTTCCCGAGCCGGTCCGTCCCCACGTCCAGCCCCTCCTCGACCTGCTCCAAGGCGCCGCCCCACCTGCCCTCGCACAGGCCGCCACCATCCTCTCCTACTCCGACGACTGGGATCCCGCCGACCCCGCTCCGCGCTTCATCGCCCGCGTCCTCGTGCAGCCCTATGCCGAGCAACTGGCCCGCCGCGCCGATGCCGCCCCTTGCTCTCCCGGCCCCACTTGTCCCTTCTGCAACGAAGCGCCCGTGGCCGCCATCCTCCGCCCCGAAGGCGAAGGAGGCAAGCGGTCCCTGCTCTGTTCCCTCTGCTTCACCGAGTGGGAGTTCCGCCGCCTGGTCTGTCCCAAGTGCGGCGAGGAAGACCACCAGAAACTTCCCGTCTACACCGCCGGCCCGTTCCCGCACATCCGCATCGAAGCCTGTGACACCTGTCACACCTATCTCAAAGCCATCGACCTGACGCGCAACGGTCTCGCCGTCCCCGAAGTCGACGAGCTGGCAGCCGTCGCCCTCGACCTCTGGGCCGCCGGCAACCACTACTCCAAGCTGCAGCCGAATTTGTTCGGGCTCTGATCTGCCCCGGCACGCGAAACCATCTATCATTGTGGTATGCAGTGGTGGCAGCAGCCATTCTTCCAGGTCGCGTTGCCGGTCATGGTCACGTTCATCCTGGCAACCTGGTATCAGGCCGGCCGCATCTCCGATATGACAGGCCGCATGTCCGATCTGGGCGACAACTTGGGAAAGCGCATTGACGACCTGCGCGACGGCTTGGGAAAGCGCATTGACGACCTGCGCAACGACATGAACACCCGCTTTGCCGCCGTCGAAAATCGCCTCGACAAGCTCGAAGAAAAGGTCGAGGCTTTGCAGGAACGAATCTGGCGCTAGCGGCTCTGTTCCGCCGCCTGCTCGAGTAACACTCGCAGGTGCGGCTCCTCCGGCGCCAGCCGGATGGCCTCGCTGAAGTCCTCCGCCGCCCGCTCGGGCAACTGCTGCGAGAGGTACAACTCGCCCCGGTATTGATACGCCTGCCACAGCCACGGGCTGGCCCGGATGGCTTTCGTCAGCAGCGCAATCGCCTCGTCCACGTGGCCGAATCGCGCCAGCGCGAGAGCCTCGTCCAGCATCTCCGCCGGATCCGGCATGGCCTTCAAAGCCCGCCGCGCCAGGATGTGCAGATAAGTTCCCGCCACCAGGAACAGGCCCGCAACTCCTCCCGCAGACTCGAATCCCCACACGCCCAGGAACACCCGGCTGCTCACCGGCAGGCTCGCGAAGAGAATCGAGAGCGCCCACGCCGCCCGGCTCCATTGCCGTGCGCGCAGCCGGAACGACGCCTTCATGTCACCACGATACCGCGGTAGACTGGCAGAGTCATGCGATTCCTTTCCATCTCACTCTTCGCCGCCCTCGCCCTGGCCGCCCAGACGCACACTCAGGACGAAGCCGCCATCCGTACGCTGGTGAGCAAGTACGTCGACGCCCGCGAGCAGATCGATGCGCAAGCCGTGGCGGCGCTCTTCACCGCGGACGCCGATCAGCTTGTCTCTTCGGGCGAATGGAGAAGGGGGCGCGATGAGGTCGTCCGCGGCACCATGGCCAGCTCGCAAGCCGCTGCCGGCAAGCGCACCATCACCGTGGAGACCATCCGCTTCATCACCGCGGATGTCGCCCTCGCGGACGGACGCTACGAAATCGCGGGCACCGCGGGTGCGGCGGCTCGCAAGATGTGGACTACGCTGCTGGTGAGCCGCACCGCGCAAGGATGGCGTATCGCCGCCATCCGGAACATGCTGCCGGCGCCACCAGCGCGCTAACCGCTTGCTGACGGGGTGCCCTCTGGGCCCGGCTCCGTTCGGAGCCACGACCCGGTCCGTTCGGAGCCACGACCCGGTCCGTTCGGAGCCACGACCGTAAGGGAGTGGTCCTACTTCTTCTTCGGAGCAGCCTTCTTCTGGACCGGAGGGGCGCAAGGCGTAGACTTGAGGCCTTCGATCTTGGCCTTCTCCGTGTCCATCGTCAGCATGAACGGATCCTGCGTGAAGGCCGCCGGGACTCCTTCCCACTGAATCTCGCCCGCCTCCGGCTTGCCCGTCAGGGCCGCGTCCAGCTTGAGCGTGATCTCCGCCGTCGGAGTGCCCTGCGCATCCGGCAGGGGAACCGCCACCAGCAGTTCCTTGGACCGGCAGGCCGGCTTGCCCTCGATGAGCATGCCCTTCAATTTCGGCACGGCGGCGTCCTTCAACTGGCCATCGAAGTACTGCTTGCCGTTAGCCGGGTCCGCGAGCTGCCCTTTGATCCCCAGCCACATGGCCAGTTGCGGAAACTTCTCCTTGAACTCGTTCTGCTTCCGCGTGGCCACCGCCGTGGCGGTTTCGATGGTGAAGCCCGCGGGCGGCAGCGGCGAACTCTTGGCCTGTGCCTTGACCGCGTCCAAGCCATCGTTGCTCCCGTGGAAGGTGGTGTACACGCTGTCCGCGTAGTCCGAGATCTTCTTGCCGTCGGCCGATCCGCCCAGTGTGGGATCCATCTGGGCTGCGCGAATGAACTCGTAGATGGCCTTGGGACCCACCTCCCCGGCCTTGTCCGGATTGGCCCGCGCCAGGCAATTCAGGGCACGGCCGAGATTGTACGAGATGAACGACTTGTCCGGATAGTCCGCCAGCGCCTTGGTGAACACGGTCTCCGCGCTGGCGCAATCCGGAGGAGTCTTGGCCATCGCCTGTTGGCCGGGCATTACCGCCATGGTCATGAGGGTCGCCTTGGCCATGGTCTGCAACTGATTGCGGGCGTCGGCCCACGCGGCATCGGGAACGCCCTCCGGCTTACGGTTGTAGTCCAGCAGGGCGTGTGCGGCCTTGGCGCCGATGGCCTGTTGCTCGGGCGTCGGGTTCTGGATATTCACGATGGCTTGGCAGGTCGTGAACAGGACCTTGACCACGTCCGTGGGTCCCGACTTCGGATCGTTGAACGTGCCGTCGAGGTCCTTGGCCATCAGCTCTCCAGCGGCGTCCACGGCTTTGCCGAATTGCTTGGCCCCGGCGTAAGCCTGGACATACAGGACCGCGCGCGCGTCCTTGTAGTCCGACGTGGGGTACTTGGATTTCCAGGTGTCGAGGTCGGTGATCGCCTTGGGAAAATTATTCCCGACGATGTCCTTGGTGACCTCGTTGTAAATGTCGTATTCGCCCTGGTCCTTATAGTTCTTGGTAGCCGGCTTGGCCGGTTGGGCGGTTGCCTGCGCCCGGGCCTGGTGAACGGTACCGGTCAGAACGACAGCAGCCAGAACGGCAGCCGCCGTGAGCGTCTTCAGCGTCATATAAGAATTGTACATTTGCCTTCCCGCCAATGGGGNNTTGCTTGCCGTAACCTTGTTCGTGCCGGGCCTTGCCGCCGGCGTATCCATATGGAGCATGAAGGGGTCTCTTGTAAAGGCCACCGGTACTCCCTCCCAGTGAAAAACTCGGTGCCGGGCCCGGGAGGGCTGCTGCGCATCCGGCGGGGGAACGGCCACCCGCAACTCCTCGGGACGGCATGCCGGCCGGATTGTTCTGGGGCGTGAGGCCACCGCAGACGGCGGTCTGCGCCGGCGCGGCGCCAACCGGGGCGCAGACGGCGCCTGCAGCCGCCATGCGCTTCAGGATGTTAGCGAGGTTCCGCACACGCGTCTTCCTGCGGAGTATAGCCGAACCACTTTTGTCGTGCAACTCGTTGGACTCCGTTTTTGCCCGCCCGGTTCCGAATCCCAAATGATATCAGATCGACGCTATGCTAGAAGTCGTTCTTTTTCGCGGCCTCTGTTGCGAGGGGCACCTTCATGCGCTACATCGACCTGGCGGTCATTCTAACCTATCTCATCGGCATCACGTGGTTCGGCGCCCGATTCCGCCGCGGCCAGAAGAACCTGCGCGACTACTTCCTGGGCGGCCGCACGGCGCCCTGGTGGGCCATCAGCCTCTCCATCGTGTCGGCGGAAACCAGCACCCTCACCATTGTCGGAACCCCGGCGCTGGCCTTTGGCGGCAACCTGGGCTTTCTCCAGATCGTCCTGGGCTACCTGCTGGCGCGCATCGTGATTGCGTTTCTGTTTTTGCCGCAGTACTTCCGCGGAGAGATGTTCACGGCATACGAACTGATGCGCCGAAGGTTCGGCGAGCGGATCCGCAAGCTTACTGCCTCGATATTCTTGGTGACGCGCGCCATGGCCGAAGGTGTACGGGTGTTTGCCATCTCGCTGGTGATCTCGATCGTGCTGGGCACGGGCGAAATCGCCTCCATCGCGCTCATCGTGGTGCTGACCTTGTTTTATACCTTCGAAGGCGGCATGACGGCGGTGATCTGGACCGACGTCGTGCAGATGAGCCTGTACGTGGCGGGCGCGGTGCTGAGCTTCTTCGTCATTCTGGGCAAGATCCCCGGCGGGTGGGAGCACGTGGCGGCGGTGGCGGGAGCGGCGCACAAGTTCACGATCTTCGATTTCCGCTTCGCGCCCACCATGGATTTCTTCTCGCGGACGTACACGTTCTGGGCCGGCCTGGCGGGCGGCTGCTTTCTGACCACCGCCAGCCACGGCACCGATCAGCTCATGGTGCAGCGCCTCTTGAGCGCGCGCGACGAGCGCCAGAGCCGCGCCGCGCTGCTGACCAGTTGGGTCGTGATCTGCGTGCAGTTCACGCTGTTCCTGCTCATCGGCGTGCTGCTTTACGTGTACTACGGCGACCAGCGCCTGGCGGCGCCCAAACAGATGGACCGCATCTACCCGGAATTCGTGTGGAACAACATGCCCGTGGGCATCGCGGGGCTGATCGTCGCGGCGATCCTGGCGGCGGCGATGGCCAATATCAGCGCGGCGCTGAATTCGCTCTCGTCGACCACGGTGGTGGATTTCCTGCGCCAGCGCGCGCCCCAAATGAGCGAGGGCCGGGCTCTGAAGGTGGCGCGCTTCGCGACCGTCGGCTGGGGTCTGGTGCTGCTGGCCATCGCCATTGCCGCACGCCACTCCCGCTCCGTGCTGGAGGCCGGGCTGACCATCGGCTCCATCCCCTCCGGCGCGCTGCTGGGCGTGTTCCTGCTGGGTGTGCTGACGAAGCGGCCGCGGGAAGGCGCCGCCATCGCGGGCGTGGCGGCGGGGCTCGCCGTGGTACTCTACATCAACCTGTACACGCGCATCGCGTGGACCTGGTACGTACTGATCGGAACTACCATTACGTTTGGAGTGGCCTGGCTGGTCTCGTTGTTTGAGAGAGGAGGGAGGGGTGATCGAGCATGGAACTGAGACGCGTACTGGGCCCGTGGGCGGCCGCATCCATCGTGGTCGGGACGGTGATCGGCAGCGGCATCTTCCTGGTGCCGCGGGCCATGATCCAGCGCGTCGGCACGCCCGGGATGGTCTTCGTGGTCTGGGTGTTCGGCGGCATGCTCTCGCTGGCGGGAGCGCTGAGTTATGCGGAACTGGCGGCGGCCCTTCCCGAGGCCGGCGGCGAGTATGCCTTTCTCCGCGAAGCGTACGGTCCCATGTGGGGATATCTGTATAGTTGGACACAAATGTGGGTGGCAAAGAGCGGGTCAATTGCCACTTTAGGGACCGCTTTTTTCTATTATTTAACTAATTTTTTCCCCAGGCTGGATGGAGTTTTTTATACCATTTCATTACCCCTGGGTCCCCACGGCGGCCCCCTGGAATTCCGCTACGGGCAATTGTTGGCCATGGGGCTGATCCTGGCGCTGGCGTGGCTGAACTATTACGGGGTCAGGCTCGGCGGCAACGTGCAGGTGGCGGTGACCGTGGTGAAGGTGGCGCTGATCGCCTTTATCATCTTGGCGGGATTGGGTTTCGGCCAAGCGGCCAGAGAGACAACACAGGCAGGCCCGGTGACGGGTCAAGAAATGCCTGTGCCACTACCGCTGACCACGGCCGGTTTTTTCGCCGCGCTGGTGGCCGCGCTGTGGGCCTACGACGGTTGGAACAATGTCAGCATGGTGGCTTCCGAAGTTCGCGATCCGCAAAAGAATTTGCCGCGGGCTTTAATTTGGGGAACGTTGGCAGTAATCGGCATTTATTTGCTTGCAAATTGCGCGTATTTTCACGTTCTGACGGCGGCGGAAGTGAGTTCAACTCCCCGGGTGGCGGCGGAAATGATGCGGCGGATTATGGGCGCGCCGGGCGCCAGCGCGGTATCGGTGGCGGCCATGATCAGCATCTTCGCGGCACTGAACGGATCGATCCTGACGGGCTCGCGGGTACCCTACGCAGCGGCCCGCGACGGGCTCTTCTTCAGCCCCATCGGGCGGGTCCATCCGCGCTACCAGACGCCCGCCATTTCGATTGTGGCGCTGAGCGTGTGGGCGGCGCTGCTGGTACTCTCCGGACGCTACGAGCAACTGTTTACTTATGTGATTTTTGCCAGTTGGATTCTGTATGGAATGACGACTGCGGCGGTCATCGTATTGCGTAAGAAAAGACCGGATTTACCCAGGCCGTACCGTACGATCGGTTATCCTTGGGTACCGGTACTATTTGTATTGGTGGCCGCGGCTCTGGTACTTTCGACTCTATTGGACTCACCGCGGGAGTCATTGATGGGCATCGGATTGATCCTTCTGGGGTTACCTTTTTATGTTTATTGGAAAAAACGTTTACCTGCAGATCGTGCAAGCTAGTCCAATTCTTAAAATTGTCCCTTGATAAACTGGTGTGATCGGGGTGAAAATCGAAGAGTACAAGGGCGCACTTATGGATGTGAGCAAGATCCTCGTGGAACTGCGGGAAGAACGGCAACAGATCGAAGAAGCCATCATCAGCCTGGAGCGCCTGGCGCGGGGAAGGGGTCCGCGCCGCGGCAGACCACCCGCGTGGATTTCCGGCATCACGACGCCTAAACGACGAGGCCGTCCACCGGGGAGTAAGAACAAGGTAGCGGGCGCCGGCGCGTCCAAGGATGTGGCGGTAGCGTAAAGCCAGCAGCGCCGCCAAAGCGGCGTCTGCTACGTTCTGCTATCGGGGAGCGACTGTCTCACCGCCGCCTGCCATAACCGTCAACCGCTCTACGATGTCTTTCAGCGCCTCCGACTGGGCGTTCAGTTCCTCGGCCGCCGCGGCACTCTCCTCGGCGCCGGCCGCGGTTGCCTGCGTGAGTTGTTCCATCTGAATGACCGCTTTTGCGATCTGCTCGATGCCGCGCGTTTGCTCCTGGCTGCCCAGATTCACTTCGTCCACCAGCGTCTTCACCTTCGCCGATTCCTCGGTAACGATCCGGATCGCGGTGGCCACCTGATCCACCTTCACCTTGCCGCCGTTCGATTTGGCAATCGACTCCTCGATCAACTCAGCCGTATCCCCGGCGGCCTGGGCCGGGGTTGCGCACTTCATCGGCAACGACCGCGAAACCCATACCCGCTTCGCCCGGGCTGCTTCGACGGCCGCGTTCAGCGCCAGGATGTTGGTCTGGAAAGCGATCTCGTCAATGACCTTGATAATCTTGGAGATCTTACCGCTCTGCATGTTGATCTCACGCATGGCCGCGACCATCTCATCCAGCGACTGGTTGGTCTGAGCGAACTTCTGCTGCGACCCGGTCACCAGGTCAGCCGTGTCACGGGAGTCTTGAGCGATTGGCCATCGGCCGCCTAGGCGATGCGTACGCCGTCGTCAAACGTGGTTGTCGGCGGACCCAGGGAATTGCCGTTATTGTCAAACGATTGCATTGGGCCAACGCCGTGGTATCTCTTGCCATCCGCGGTTAAGGTGTACGTGAAGTCCACAGTGACGTAACCGGTCGGGTTCGCCTTGGAGTCATAGGTCCAGAACCGCGCAATCATGTGGAACTTGCCGGGCCCGGTTTTCGTCCATCTCCCCCATGCCGAGCTGGACAAGGCTGCCGGCGTCAAATCCGTGTTTCCGCTTCCAATAAACGTTCCGTCGCCCCACAGTTCGATCGCTTTGAATGCGGGAAAAGAGTTGTTCTGGGCGGAAACTACCGAGGCCCACAGCCCCTGAATATCGCCCTGATCCTGGTCCTCGCTCATGGCGCCGGCGGGAGTGGCGAGTGCGGCGAGCGCGCCGCCGGCTCCGAAAAACATTCCAGCTCCCTTGATCATGTGGCGGCGGGATTCCCCGGCTTGCGATTCCGGCATCATAGGCCGAAGAGACTTCCCTGGCTTTCGCATTCTCATTTCTCCTTTGGTGTTTGATTCTCGCAACTAC
>OMOG01000381.1 GCA_900290305.1 Candidatus Sulfopaludibacter sp. SbA4 | reverse complement strand
GCAGGGGCCGTCGGGAGGGCTCAAAATCCGCATTTTTCACCCACACGATTTCACGAAGACCCATTTTTTCCTCGATCGAGATAGACGGCTCAAAATACAACTGTAACTCCCCCACACCTTCGGAATGACGACTTAACTTGAAGCCGAGGGTTCTCCCGGTAAACGTTTTGAAGTCCGCAGCGTATCGCCATAACTCCTTGTGTATAAACGGTCCGGCATGATGCAATCTTACTACCAGGGTTGCATAGATTTCATCGAGAAAACCACTAAAACGATAGCTCACGAGTACCGGCGGGTGCTGAGCTAAGTCGGGACGTTCGAGCCGATGATAGCTTGGAAACATTAGAAGCGGTCCTCTCTCAGATTGTACCCGGAGGCAAAGCCCGCGTTCCACAAACGTTTGGTGCATGGCAAGCAAGATGAAGCGTTCTTCTTCCCTTTCAAGGCGAGGCATCGATGACTCGTAGTTTAGATTACCACCGAGCACACGCTCCTCTGCAATCGCCCCACGCTCGTCATCGTCCGAGCGCAGCGTTCGGATTACGGCTTGGCCGTAGGCATTGATCCGTTCCGGCTGAAGTAACACCCAGCTACCAAACGTGAGCTCCCACAAAACGCCCGGACCGGCGAGGAGTCCCAGAACTGCCCTAAGTTCGGCGTCTCGGAACTGAACGTCTTCGCCGCTCAACCGGAGTCGTAAAGCATCTCGTAATTCGTTAAGTCGCACCAGCACTCGGCCTTCTTCTTTTAGACGGACGATTTCGTCCTTGAGTCGCTTAAACAGCCTAGGTGAAGACCGCCAGGGGATTTCCGTCCACCGAATGCCTGAGACGATGGCGTCCTTCAGTTCGGCGCAGCCGGTTCCCGTCTTAGCGCTAGTCTCTAAAAAGCAATCAAAACGGCGATCATTGAGGAAGTTCTTAATCTCACTATGGCTTACACGCAGGCCCCCAGCATCCACTCTCCCGGCCACGAGTATTTTGGTGAAGGTTTTCCGAGTAGCACGTGCCAGATCGCGATCCCACTGGGCCAGGGTATCAAAGATGTTTTCTTTCTGACCGTCAAAGACCAGGACTGCCAGCGCAGTGTCCTCCATATAGAGCTGGTGAATGAGCCGCTGGTCCGCTTGGCCGCCGAAATCCCAAAGCCAAATCTCGCGTTCGACACCATCACTTGCGGAAACGGGGAGTTTCCAGTGTGTTGCCCACGTTCCGACGGTTGAATCAGTAGGTTTCCACTGGTTCAGCGCCAACTGCATGGCAAGGCCGGTTTTACCTGCCCCCGAATCGCCGACGAGGAGGACCTTTGCGTTGGTATACAGTACTTGGTCTGGCTCGTCGTCAATGAACTGCGCCAGATCCCACCCTCGGATGCCGCCGCTGCTGTCGCACGATATCGCCTGCCGTTTATTCTTACTCCACGCCACGAGGAGGACCTCCCCGGCGTGACCTTCCAGGATGCTCAGACAACGACCCGTTTCTAAATCCCAGAGCCGTACGGTCCTATCCCCGGAGCCGGACAAGGCACTGCCGTCGTTGCGGCTCCACGCTACAGTCCGAACGCTCTCTGTGTGACCTTCAAGTACAAATATACAGCGGCCAGTCTCGACCTCCCAGACCCGTACGGTTTTATCCTCGGAACCGGAGAGCAGCCTGCGTCCGTCAGCACTCCAGGCAACGGCAACTACGCCGTTGGTGTGGCCTTTAAGTACTTGGAGGCAACGGCCGGTCTCTACATCCCAGACACGGACTGTCGCGTCGCTAGCCCCGGAAGCAGCACTGCATCCATCGACACTGCTAGTTACCGTCTCGACCTGAGCAGTATGGCCTTCAAACACGCGGAGACAAGTTCCCGTCTCGAGGTCCCACAACCTAACGGTCGCGTCTCCGCACGATAAGACCCGGTTCGCGGAGTTCCATGACACACCCTTAACGGCGCCTGTGTGGCCTTTCAGAACGTGTACGCAGTTTCTCTTGTCAATATCGAACACGCGAACTGTTTGATCAACCGAGCCGGACAGGACGAAATGCTCATTCGGAGCCCATGCCACGCTGGTTGATTCGTAAGTATGGCCTTCGAGCCCAAACCCACAACGACCCGTCTCGAGATCCCAGTGTTGGATGATGTTTTTTAGAACGCGGCCGCCGCACCCCACTACTCTTCTCCCATCTGGGCTGAATGCATATTGTGATACACCACTCGCGAATTCGAGGTTGACAGTCTTCGGACGGATAGGGGATGCGTCGGAGTGAGGCGGTTGAGTTTTGCGCTTACGTTTCGCACCGCAAGCTTCGAGTAGCATTGGATATTGCTCTTCGCGTTCCTGTGCCCGCCAATCTACATAAAGAAACTGCGCCAAAGAACCCTTAATAGGGGCATCATCGAGGCGCAGCGGTACAAATCGGCGCCCGGTGTTTAGCGGGTCCCGAAATCGGAACGTTTGGCTCTCAACCGTTGCCCACTCCGATTCCGAACGCGGACGTCGACATACAAAGGACAAGAACTCTCGAGGTCTCCAGCCCTTCCTCGATCTTAGCCGGAATGTTGTCGCCAGGCCGAATTGCCCATTGATCAAACCAAACGCTCAGGCCGTCTGCCGAGAGCCGCGTCGCAATTTCGCGAACAGCTCCCTTATCCTTACTGCTGTGACTGAGGAACACGTCGTAGCGGAATGGATCGCTCATAAATGGATCGCTCATAAGAAGACCCTTGCTTGCATCGTCGAAGCGGCCCTTTAAGTCCCGGGTGATTATGTTATCACGATGCTTCATAACCCGTCCGCAACGACCAGCATGACAACGGTTACGCTCCTTGGTGCCCAAGAAAAAGACCGCAGTGGCGGCGCAAAGGAGCTTCGCGTTCAGGGGCCGGTATTCTGGTTGATGCTAGCCCCATCGGGGTGCGCCCTTCTTCGCGGGCCATTCCGCCAAATCAGCCTTTACCAGAATGTTCATCGAACTATCGCGATGTGCCACGATCTACTTCATTTTCTTTGTGCGCCATACGCGTCATCGGGGTTGTCGTGCTCCGCACTACCCACTCCGCGGTGACCAAAGTGCCACCAGTCACGCTGGGGTGTCGGATCTTGCGGGGATACCCGCCGGTCGAGCCTACCGAAGACGACCGATTGGTGCCGTATGCGGGCGCGGAGATCCCCGAAATCGACATCGATAGCCTGATCTTCTTCGGAATAGACCCTTTCAGGGCTGCTATCCCCGATTACTTCTGGTAAGTCCGCCTCACGCCGCTCCGAATGTCCTTGACCACACCGACCACCTCGTGCCTTCTTATGGCGACCCGACAACTGTGATGAAACACACGGATGCACGCCCTGCCGGCTCTTTCAGGCCAGGCAGGCTCTCGTAAACCGGGCTCCAGGAGTCGTATCCTGACGAAAAGCGGTCTGAGCCAAACACCATGATCGAACGCAAGGAAGACGAGGCTTCGACGGGTCCACCCCCGCGTGACAGGGCGCCGGCACGTGCCCCCGAAGCGAAGGCCTTGCTGCCTGCTCCGCCGAAACGCCACCGGGGCACAGGGATTCTCTGGCTCCTGTTGTTCGGCGCGATCGGTTATTGGGGCTTCCGCTATTACCAGGGTACCCAGCAGAAGGCCGCCGCCGACCAGGCGTCGCAGGCGGTCAAGCTGGCGCAGCGCCCCGTGTCGATTGCCGCCGCCGCCGCGCGCCGCGCCGACATGCCCATCTATTTGCGCGGCTTGGGCACGGTGACCGCGTTCAATACGGTCAACGTGAAGAGCCGCATGGACGGGCCGCTGGTGAAGGTGAATTACACAGAGGGCCAGAACGTGAAGTTAGGTGACGTTCTGGTGGAAATCGACCCGCGGACGTACCAGGCGATAGTGGAACAGGCGGAAGGCCAACTGGCGCGCGACCAGGCGCAGCTCAACGACGCCAAGGTCAACCTGGCGCGCTACCAGAAACTGTCTGACGAGGGTGTGATCGCCAAGCAGATGCTCGACACCCAGGCCTCGCAGGTGGGCCAGTTCCAGGGAGCGATCGAGGCCGACCAGGCGAACATCGACAGCGCCAAACTCAACCTGAGCTTCACCAACGTCACGGCCCCGATGAGCGGCCGCATCGGACTTCGCCTGGTGGACGTCGGCAACATCGTCCACGCCAGCGACACCAATGCCTTGGCGGTGATCACCCAGATGCAACCCATCACGATCCTGTTCACCATACCTTCGGACAGCCTGCAGCCGGTTCTGGCGAAACTGAACGCGCACGCCGTACTTCCGGTGGATGCCTACGACCGCGCGGATCGCAACAAGATCTCGAGCGGCACGCTGCTCACGGTGGACAACCAGATCGACCCCACCACCGGGACCTCGCGGCTGAAGGCGGTCTTCGAGAATACCGACAGCGCCCTGTTTCCCAACCAGTTCGTCAATTGCCGCCTGCTGCTGGACACCAAACACGGGGTGGTCATGATTTCCGCGCCCGCCATCCAGCGCGGTCCGCAAGGCACCTACGTCTACCTGGTGAAGCCCGACCACACGGCCACCATGCGCACCATCGCCATCGGAACCACCGAGGGCAACGACGTGGAGGTGACCAGCGGCCTGGCGTTTGGCGACATGGTGGTTACCGACGGGCAGGACAAGCTGCAGGAGGGCAGCAACGTAGAGATCCGGCCGGATAGCGGCGTTCCCGCGCAGGCCGGAACTTCCGTGCCCGCATCCAAACCGGTACAGGTGCCAGTTCCCGCGGCGCGAGGGCGGAAATGAACCTTTCGCGGCCGTTCATTCTGCGCCCGGTCGCGACTTCGCTGCTGATGGCCGGCATCCTGCTGGCAGGCTTCGTGGCCTACAAGCAGTTGCCCGTCTCGGCGCTGCCGGAAGTCGATTACCCCACGATTCAGGTGCTGACCTTCTACCCCGGCGCCAGCCCCGAAGTGATGGCGTCCTCGGTAACGGCGCCGCTGGAGCGCCAGTTCGGCCAGGTCCCGGGCCTCAAGCAGATGACTTCCACCAGTTCCTTCGGAAGCTCCATCATCATTCTGCAATTCGGCCTGGCCCTGGATATCGACGTGGCGGAGCAGCAGGTGCAGGCGGCCATCAACGCGTCGGGCAGCTACCTGCCGGTCAACTTGCCGAACCCGCCGATCTACAGCAAGAGCAATCCGGCGGACTCGCCGATCCTGACCCTGGCGCTGACTTCCGAAAGCGTGGCGCTATCGAAGGTGGAGGATTACGCCGATACCACGCTGGCGCAGAAGATCTCGCAATTGCCGGGCGTCGGCCTGGTCACCATCAGCGGCGGACAGCGGCCCGCCGTTCGCATTCAGGCCAATCCCACGGCGCTTGCGGCTTACGATCTCAGCCTGATCTCAGCCTGGAGGATCTGCGGACTTCTCTGGGGCAAGCCAACGTGAACCAGGCCAAGGGGAGCCTGGAGAACAGCCGCGAATCGTTCACCATCGCCGCCAACGACCAGTTGATGTCCAGCCTGGACTACCAACCCCTGATCGTGGCGTACCGCAACGGCAGCCCGGTGCGGCTCACCGACGTGGCCACGGTGGTGGACAGCGCCGAGAATGTGCGCCAGGCGGCGTGGACCAACACCACTCCGGCGGTGATTCTGAACATCCAGCGCCAGCCCGGAGCGAACATCATCAGCGTGGTGGACAGCATCGTTCAATTGCTGCCGCTGTTGAAGGCCACTCTGCCNNNCATCAGCGTGGTGGACAGCATCGTTCAATTGCTGCCGCTGTTGAAGGCCACTCTGCCGCAATCGATTCACGTCGACGTACTGACTGACCGCACCACCACCATCCGCGCTTCCGTGAAGGACGTACAGTTCACCCTGATCCTCACGATTGGCCTGGTGGTGATGGTGATCTTCCTGTTCTTGCGCAGCATCTCAGCCACGGTGATCCCCGGCATCGCGGTGCCGCTCTCGCTGGTGGGCACGTTCGGAGTGATGTACCTGCTGGGATACAGCCTGAACAACCTCTCGCTGATGGCGCTGACCATTTCCACGGGCTTCGTGGTGGACGACGCCATCGTGATGATCGAGAACATCTCGCGATACATCGAGGAAGGGGACGGGCCGCTGGAGGCCGCCCTGAAGGGCTCCGGGCAGATCGGCTTCACGATTCTCTCGCTGACCGTTTCGCTGATCGCGGTGCTCATCCCGCTGCTGTTCATGGGCGACATTGTGGGCCGCCTGTTCCGCGAGTTCGCCATCACGCTGGCGGTGACCATCCTGGTGTCGGCGGTGGTCTCGCTGACCCTCACGCCCATGATGGCCGCGCTGCTGTTGCGGCACCAACCGGAATCCGCGCAGAGCTGGCTCTTCCGCGTTTCGGAGCGCTTCTTCGAAACCATCATCCGGTGGTACGGCAGGACGCTGCAGTTTGTGATGCGCTTCCAGACCACCACCCTGCTGGTGACGGCGGCCACCCTGGTGGGCACGATTCTGCTTTACGTTTTCATCCCGAAAGGCTTTTTCCCGGTGCAGGACACGGGCGTCATTCTGGGCATTTCGGAAGCCAACGAGACGGTCTCGTTTCGCGCCATGAGCGGGCGCCAACAGGCCCTGGCCAGCGTGATCCTGAAGGATCCCGACGTGCAAAGCCTGTCGTCGTTCATCGGGGTGGACGGCACCAACGCCACCATGAACAGCGGGCGCATCCAGATCAACCTGAAGCCGCTCGACCAGCGCACTTCGAACGCCAGCGCCATCATCCGCCGCCTGCAACCGGCCGTGCAGCAGGTGGAGGGCATCACCCTTTACATGCAGCCGGTACAGGACCTGACCATCGAAGATCGCGTCTCGCGCACCCAGTATCAGTACAGCCTGGAGGACGCCGACGCAACCGAACTGGGAGTGTGGGCGCCGCGGCTGATGGACAAATTGAAACAGCGGCCCGAACTGCGCGACGTGGCGAGCGACCTGCAGACCAGCGGTTTGAAGGAGACGCTGGTGATCGATCGCGACACCGCATCGCGCTTCGGCATCACTCCGCAGGCCATCGACGACACGCTGTACGACGCCTTCGGCCAGCGCCAGGTCTCGACCATTTTCACCCAGCTCAACCAGTACCACGTGGTGCTGGAAGTGGATCCGCGGTTTCAGCGGAATCCCGCCGACCTGTACGACCTCTTCGTCCGGTCCGCCAACAACACGCAAGTGCCGATCAGCCAGTTCACGCACTTCGAAACCACCAGCACTCCCGTGGTGATCAACCACCAGGGCCAGTTCCCCGTGGTGACTCTGTCTTTCGACGTGGCACAGGGTGTCTCGCTGGGCGATGCGGTCAAGGTGATTGGCGATGCCGAGCAGCAGATCGCCTTCCCGGCCAGCATCCAGGCGAGTTTCCAGGGCACCGCCGCGGCGTTTCAGAATTCGCTTTCGAACGAGCCGATCCTGATCCTGGCCGCGCTGGTGACCGTGTATATTGTCCTAGGAGTGCTGTACGAGAGTTACATACACCCCCTCACCATCCTCTCCACGCTGCCTTCCGCCGGTGTGGGCGCGATCCTGGCGCTCCTCATCACGGGTAACGACTTCAATGTCATCTCGCTCATCGGCATTATTCTGCTGATCGGCATCGTGAAGAAGAACGCCATCATGATGATCGATTTCGCGATGGCGGCGGAGCGCGAGCAGGGCAGGTCGCCCGAGGAGTCCATCTACCAGGCGTGCCTGCTGCGGTTCCGACCGATCATGATGACCACCATGGCGGCGCTTCTGGGCGGCCTTCCCCTGGCCTTCGGCAACGGCACCGGGTCGGAATTGCGGCGGCCGCTGGGCATCACGATTGTGGGCGGCCTGATCCTGAGCCAGATCCTGACGCTCTACACGACTCCGGTGGTCTACCTGTTCTTCGACCGCCTGGCCGGGCGCCTGGCGCACCTGCGGGTGGCGGGACATCCGGCCGCGGCGCGTCCGTCGCCGGACCATTTGGAGGAGGCATGACTGGTGGCGCGGGCACTCGTGCCTGCCGCGCCGGCACTCGTGCCGGCGCATGGCGCATCGTCTCCGGCGCTCGACCAAGGGTAGTCCTCCGCCCGTACTACCAGCCCCGCCTTGACCGGATTCTCCTCAATATACCTCGCAATCCTGTCCCACTCCGTCTGATCGCGTACCCAGTGGTCGTAGGATTCCCCCTGCCAAAAACTCGTTCCCGTTCGATTCAGGATTCGATTGGCTTCCCGCGCCGTTACTCCCTTCAGCGCCTTCATCAATTGGCTGGGTGGGGTTTTAGGAAGCAGAAGTGCGTGGACGTGATTTGGCATGACGGAGTACGCGCCAAGCTCGTAGTGACCCACTGCGACCCCTTGATAGAGAGAGGTCACCACTACTTGCGCGATGGCGGGTTGCCGCAGATACATGGGGCCAACGGAGGTCGTGTCCAGGTATCGGTCCATCCAAACGAAAGCTCTGCCATCTCGCGTCTTCGCGGCGGGAGGGTAGCGGCCTACGGGGAGAGCGCCGTGCAAACTCCACGTGACGAAGATCCATTTTCCCTGGGGGTAAATGTGAGGGAGACGCCGGCGGTACGTCAGCATATAGTTAACGTGCGGGCGGCGCGCCCGGATTCTCAAAGTAATCGCCAAACACCGAGACTTGCGGACATTCGCCAAGCGCCGGCACGAGTGCCGGCGCGGCAGGCACGAGTGCCCGCGCTACATAACGAAGATCCATTTCCCCTGGGGATAAATGTGAGGGAGACGCCGGCCCCAAATTCTCAAAGTAATCGCCCTCTCCCAAGCGCCGGCACGAGTGCCCGCGCCACATAAGACATGAGCATTTCGTCCCCATTTATCGAACGGCCCGTCGGGACTTCGCTGCTCACTGCCGGCCTGGCCCTGGCCGGCATCATTGCGTACCGCATGCTGCCGGTGGCGCCGCTGCCCGAAGTGGCCTTCCCCACCATCAGCGTGTCGGCCGGTCTGCCCGGCGCCAGCCCGGAAACTATGGCATCCTCAGTGGCCACGCCGCTCGAGCGCCAGTTCGGACGCATCGCCGGGGTCACCCAGATGACCTCCGGCAGCGGACTCGGCAGCACCAATATCGTTCTGCAGTTCGACCTCAGCCGCGACATCGATGGGGCTGCGCGCGACGTCCAGGCGGCCATCAACGCCGCGCGCGGGCAACTGCCGGCCGGGCTTCCCAACAATCCCACGTATCGCAAGGTCAATCCCGCCGACGCTCCCATCCTGATCCTGGCGCTCACTTCCGACAGTTACCAGGTCAGCGACATGTACGACGCGGCGGATTCGATCCTGGCGCAGAAACTCTCCCAGGTGGAAGGCGTAGGCCAGGTGACGGTGGGCGGCGGCGCCAAGCCGGCGGTGCGCGTGGAACTCAACCCGCGCGCTCTCGAGGGCCTCAAGATCGGCCTCGATCAGGTCCGCACCACGGTTGGCAACGCCAATGCCAATCGCCCCAAGGGCAGCCTTTCGAATGGGGACAGCACCTGGCAATTGGATACCACCGACCAGCTCTACAAAGCCGCCGACTACACCAAGCTCATCGTCACCTACCAGAACGGGAACGCGGTGCGGTTGGGAGACGTGGCGGACGTGGCGGATTCCGTGCAGGACCGCCGCAACGCGGGCCTCTCCAACGGCAAGCCGGCCGTGCTGATCATCCTCTTCCGCCAGCCGGATGCCAACATGATCGCCACGGTGGACCGGGTGCGCGCCATGCTTCCGCGGTTGCAGGCCTCCATCTCACCCGCCATCCAGCTTGGCGTGGTGGTGGACCGCACCACGACCATCCGCGCATCCGTGGCGGACGTGCAGTTCACGCTGCTGGTGTCCATCGCCCTGGTCATCATGGTGGTGTTCCTGTTCCTGCGGAACGGCTGGGCCACCATCATCCCGGGAATCGCCGTGCCGCTCTCGCTGCTGGGGACCTTCGGAGTGATGTACCTGGTGGGCTATACGCTCGACAACCTGTCCCTGATGGCGCTCACGATTTCGACCGGCTTCGTGGTGGACGACGCCATCGTGGTGATCGAGAACATCGCGCGCCACCTGGAGACGGGCATGTCGCCGCTGCAGGCGGCGCTCCGCGGATCGGCGGAGATCGGCTTCACGGTCCTGTCGATGAGCATCTCGCTGGTGGCGGTCTTCATCCCCATCCTGCTGATGAGCGGCATCGTGGGCCGCCTGTTCCGCGAATTCGCGGTCACCCTGGCGGTGGCCATCGGAGTCTCCCTGCTCATCTCGCTCACTACCACTCCCATGATGTGCGCGAAATTCCTGGTGGCCGAACGCGACCGGCCGCACGGGTGGTTTTACCGGGGCGGAGAGCGCGCTTTCGATTTCCTCCTGAGCATCTACGAGCGCACCCTGCGATGGGTTCTCCGCCACCCGCAGCCTACCATTCTGGTGACGCTGGCCACCCTGGCTCTGAATGTATTTCTTTATATGGCAGTCCCCAAGGGATTCTTCCCGCAGCAGGACACCGGACGCCTGACCGGCTCCATCGTGGGCGACCAGGACATTTCCTTTCCGGCCATGCGGGACAAGCTCGCCGCCTTTGTGGATATCGTGCAGCACGATCCCGCGGTGGACAACGTGGTGGGATTCGCCGGAGGCGGTTCCGTGAATACGGCCCGCGTGTTCGTACAGTTGAAGGACCAGCAATACCGCCGCGGCATGACGGCCGACCTGGTGATCAACCGGTTGCGGGGCAGGCTCTCCAAGATCCCAGGGGCGGCGCTCTACCTGCAGGCGGTACAGGACATCACGGTGGGGGGCCGTGCCAGCGCTTCGCAGTACCAATACACCCTGCATGCCGACAATCTGGACGACCTGGCTCAATGGTCGCAGAAGCTGCTGGACAAGATGCGCTCCCTGCCCGACGTCCGCGACGCCAATACCGACCAGCAGAACAAGGGCCTGGAAACCAACCTCGTTGTCGACCGCGACACCGCTTCGCGCCTCGGCCTGTCGTCGCAGGCTATCGACGAAGCGCTCTACGATTCCTTCGGACAGCGCGACGTATCCACCATGTACACGGCGCTGAACCAGTATTTCGTGGTGATGGAGGTGGACCCGCAGTATCAGCAGAATCCCGATGCGTTGCGCGGCATCTACGTGCGATCTTCCACCGGCAACGAGGTCCCCTTAAGCTCCTTCGCGAGCCTGCAGGAGACCAGTACGACGCTGGCAGTGAACCACCAGGGGCAATTCCCCTCGGTGACGCTCTCGTTCAATCTCGCTCCCGGCGCGTCACTGGGCGATGCCGTGACTGAAATCGATTCGGCGGAGCGGCAGATCGGAATGCCCTCCAGCGTCCAGGGGAGCTTTCAGGGCACCGCGCAGGCCTTCCAATCGTCGCTGGGGAATATGCCGTACCTGATTCTGGCCGCGCTGGTGGCGGTTTACATCGTTCTGGGCATGCTCTACGAGAGTTACATCCATCCCATCACCATTCTCTCCAGCCTTCCCTCGGCGGGCGTGGGCGCGCTGCTGGCGTTGCTCCTGACGCACCAGGATCTCAACGTGATCGCGCTGATCGGCATCATTCTGCTGATCGGCATCGTGAAGAAGAACGCGATCATGATGATCGATTTCGCCCTGGAAGCCGAGCGCCAGGAAGGCAAGAATTCGCGCGACGCCATCTATGAGGCGTGTCTCATGCGCTTCCGCCCCATCATGATGACCACCATGGCCGCCATGCTCGGAGGCGTCCCGCTGGCCATCGGCGGCGGGGTTGGATCGGAGCTGCGGCGGCCGCTCGGCATCACCATCGTGGGCGGATTGATCGTGAGCCAGATGCTGACTTTGTTCACTACGCCGGTGATTTATCTGTACCTCGACCGGTTCCGTTTGTGGGTGAGCGGCGTGATGCCACATCGGGCTGCGGGGCCGGCGGCGGAAGGGCGAGTCCATTAAGACAGGGGCCAGGGGCCAGGGGCCGGGCACCAGGCTCGCCAAAGCGCGAGGGGCACCGCGAGGGGCACAGGGGCCGCGGCTGTCAAGGGTACGCATAGAGTCATTTGCGTGGCTGCCGCGGCTGGAAGTGGCAACGATCCTGGATGCTGCCTTTCGAGGAGCAATTGGGGGCGCGCGGCTGTAGGCGGCGGCTCCGCAAGGAGACCTATGATCGCTCCTTCTCCTTGAACAGCAGAGAGAACAAATACTCCTTGGCGAATTCCGAGTTGCGAGTCATCTCCCATGAGACAAAGGCAGAATTGGCCTGGTTGACCTGCGCCATGGCGTCGGCAGGGTCGAGCGGCTTTTCGAGGTTGTAGTCGGCATCGTGTCGAGCCTGCTGCAAGATGATGAAGGATTGAGCCACGTTTGTGAGCTCTGTGCGGCTGACGACGTCGGTCGAATTGGAATCGCCGAAATCAATTTCGGCGCCCATACTTTTGATGGTCGCCCCTGAAACCTTCTTCATTCTTTCGTGTTCAAAAATTCTTGCGATTCGCGCCTGATGAAGCGGTTCGTTCCACTTGAGGACCGTCGAGCGAATCAGAAGGTGGAAGAGGGCATAATAGGCGCTTGAGACGGCCCTGCGAAGGTTGGCCTGGTTTGGGGGCAGCGTCAGAAGAAACTTTGCCTGCT
>OMOG01000158.1 GCA_900290305.1 Candidatus Sulfopaludibacter sp. SbA4 | reverse complement strand
GATCCCGAGGGATTGCTGTGGCGGCAGTTATTGCACACTATGCCTTGTGTCGGGAGCCCCATCGTGCGTCTATCCAGAAAAAGCCGTTATCCTACCAGTTTACGAGAGCGTGAAGAATCCGGCAACACGGATTTGCGTTCATCTCCACGCAGGACGCCTTTATATCCTAAGAACGAATTGCGGCAACGAAAACCCTTCGAAGCGCAAAGGCCGCGGCGCGGCACCATACAGCACAGGAAGTATCGCGCCGCGGCCGTTTTGCGCGAGTTCCTTAGGAGCGCAAAGGCAGTGGCGCGGCACCATACAGCACAGGAAGTGATCGCGCCGCGGCCGTTTTGCGCGAGTCCTCAAAAGTGCGTCTTTCATACGCCCTTCACCGCCATCACCCCCGTGATGCCCTCCGACAATGGAAAGCGGCCGTAGGACTTCAGCCTCTCGGCATGAAAACCGATCTGGCGAAGCGATTCCAAAAGTGCCTCCGGGTGGTACAGGCGGAGTCGATGGACCTCCTCGCTGCGCCGGTACCGATTGCCGATCCTTCGAAAACTGACGATCCGGCGGGTGAGGGTAGTGCGGTTGCGATCGCCTTCGGTCTCGACCAGCACCGCCCAATCGCGGCCCGCGTTCCAAGACTTCCGAGGCCCATTGGCGGGGATGCGCGACGGCCCGGCCACGTCGAACACGAAGACACCGCCCGGGCGGAGCGCGTGAAAAACGCGTTTGAAAAGCCGCTCGGGAGGGCCCGCGGGCAGGTAGTTCAGGCACTCGCCGATCGACGTCACGGCGTCCGATGCGGGAATCGGGGCCTGCCACAGGGATCCCACGGCAAACCGGGATTGGGCCGCGATCCGGCGGGCCATCCGCACCAGGGAGGGCGAGCGATCGACGCCGAAGACTTCGAATCCCGCGCGATTCAGTTCGCGCGCCCAGCGCCCGCTGCCGCAGCCGAGATCGGTGACCAGCCCGCCCCTCACGCCGTGCTGCCGCAGAATGCGCAGGAGTCCGGGCGCCGCGCCGAGGGCGAATCCGCTGTGGCCCGCGTCGTGGATGCAGGCGAGATCTTCTCCGTATGCCGGCACGTCGATCTATTATTATGGAGACTCAAAAAGCTGTACTCCCGGGCGCAGCCGGTTGGGCACGATCGGCCGGTCCATCCAATGCGTCTCCGAGTCCGCCACTGCCTGGAGGAATCCTTTACGCACGTATTTGCAGCGCCCCAGGACGCGCCCGTCGGCTTCCCACTTGATGTACAAGCCTTCCATCAGCTCTGACGAGGAGCATCGGGATCGAGTGAGCAGTTTCTCCCAGACTGGGACAGGACTCCTCGCCAGAATCGGCGCCGAATGTACCGGGGACCCGGCGAGCAGCGTATGGCGGCGGTCTGTGGAGAGGAACATTCCGGAATCGCGGTCCAAAATATCGAACTCCAGGAAGTAGTGTGGCAGGGAGTCGTAGAAGATCGTGTGGCGGGCATACAGCCATTCGCCGTACATCAGGTACTGGCTTCCAAGAATCCTCCGGAGCGACTCGCGGTGCGAACTCGCCCAACGTTTGAAGAGATCGAATTGGCGTTCGCGCGGGCCGCCTGTCAGCGCGTGGCCACGGCTCTGCAAAACGAGGACCCCATCGGCATCGAAGCTGATCCCGGTGTTGGAACCGTCCAGTTTCTCCTCGATCACCAGCGGCACTCCTTCCAGGCCGGACGCTCCGACAATTGCGAGATCTTCGTCGCCGGGTTGTACATCGGACCCGGCCAAATGCGGAGTTCTGGGGTATTTGACGATGCCTTCCATTGGATCTCTCGACGATCCATTTTACGGCAGACATCATCTCTCTTTAGGCAGCACCTTCAAGGCGTCATCAATATCGTACTGAGTCAGAAGTTGAGATTCAACCGACTTCCCTGATCCTGTGCAGGTACCTGACCGGCATTTTTCCTGCGTTACCGATGCTCCCATTCTCGAAACCCTCGCAGAGCGCCGTGACTGACAGGCGCTCCATGGTGAAGCATTGAATAATGCTCTCAAACCGCAAGAATGTCGTTGAGTTATGTGGCACCTTGACTACCTCGTTCTTATAGACCTCTTGTCTCAGATACGCGAGCTGCGACGAGATCAGGAACCCAAGAGCTTCGGAATCGGACTTTTGACCGATAATGAAGATGTATTTGTCTTTTGGAGGATGGCCCCGCGACGAGAACCCCCGGATGTGCAGGACACTGCCGGCACTGAGGTCTATCCTATTCGGTGGCATAGGGTCGCAGCGTGTCCCGCGACTCCTGCTCCGCTATCGCCAGGGCCTTTATTTCTTCCGACCCCGGATGCCCCTCGAAAAACAATTCATAGTCGATCGGGCAGCGGTCATCCGAATTCGACCATGGGGACTCAGTGTGAGTCTTGCGTCTCAGTGCGGCGGCTGAGAGCTTTCCATACTTCTTTACGACGTGGTCCAGCACCACCAGATCGGACTTCGAGAACACCTTCCGGTCGGGAGCCTGCTTTGGATGCACTGAATTGCCGATCACACTGACATACTTATCCAGCAGAGCATTCGCGGCAGGACCGGCCTGATGGCGGAGCATGTTCAGACCATGGGTTGGAACCGGGCCGTGTTCCAGCCGATAATAGTGGTCCCCGAGGATCGGGCGCCCGTACTTTACCAGGTGCTCCTTGTCGGCGTAGTACAGTTGCTTGCAGACGGTCAGTTTGGTGCTGTTCGGGCACGCTTGCGCCAGATACGCCACAGCGTTGACGAATTTGGCCGCGTTGAAGCGGAATCTCAGTTTCGCCACTTATTCACCCCGCACTTCTCAAGCTTACCAGGAAATGTGGCCGCGGCGCCCGATTCCATTGTACGCGGCTTGGTGGCAACAAACACGATTCGAGATCTCCGTCGTCACCCGCCCGTGCTAGAATGGGCCGATCCAACCAACATGGAACGCGCCAGCAAGCTCATTCGGGGATTGGGACTGCCCGGCGGCACGATTAGCGCCGAGGAACTGGCCTGCGCCGCGTGGCCCGAGGCGGTCGGTAAGAAGATTGCGGATCACACCCGCGCGGCCCGCATGGTCCGGACCCGCCTGGTGGTGGAGGTCGAAGACTGCATCTGGCAGCGCCAGTTGTTCGCCCTCACTCCCTTCGTCATGCGCAACCTCGAAAAGAGCCTGGGAGCCGGCCTGATCGAGGACCTGGAATTTCGCATCGTCCCCCGGCGGCGGGAGCCGCAACGCGCGCAGGCGGCCGCGCCGGGACTCTTTTCCGCGGCCGACGAGGCCGAGGGAATCGCCGACCCCGTCCTGCGCGGCATCTACCGGGCATCGCGAAAAAGGGCCCAGGCGTGAGAATTACGGAAAAAGAGGTGCGCTACGTGGCCGGCCTTTCCAACCTGAAGCTCACCGACGCGGAAGTCGTCAAACTGCAGGCGGACCTGGACGGCATCCTCGAGCATATGGACAGGCTGAACGAAATCGATACCACCGGCGTGGAACCCATGGCGCAGGTTTTGTTCGAGGCGGAAGAGACGGCCACCTTGCGCGCCGACCTCCCGGTGCCGCCTCTGGGAAACCAGGCGGCGCTGGCGAATGCGCCGCAGCCAGGGGCGGGATACTTCAAAGTGCCGCGGGTAATTGAACGGTAATCGCGTGAGATGCACTGGACCAGGGCCATTGTTCGGCCGCCTCGATCAGCCCCGCGGAAACGGGATTGTTTTCAATGTATTCCACAATAGAACCCCGTTGATCCGCGTTGCGAATCCAGCGATCATAGGAGTCGTCTTGCCAGAAGCGCTCACCGGTACGGCCCAGGATTTGGTTGGCAGTACGAGCAGTGAATCCCTTGATGGACTTCGTGATTTTAGGCAGGGGTGCGAGCGGCTCCACGACAATGTGAACGTGATTCGGCATCACGCAAAAGGCGACGAGGGTGTAAAGTTTGAGGTGCCGCTCGCCGAATCGAAAGGCATCTACGACGCACTGAGCGATGGCGGGTTCCCCGAGCCATTTCGGTCCCGAGGTGGCAAAGTCCATAGTACGGTCGAAATCGGCAAAGTCTCGTGGCACAGGCATTCCTGCCTGTGTTGCCTTTACAAATTTCGCCCACGTGCCGTGAAGCCGCCAGGTGAGAAAAATCGCCGCGTTTTCCGGATGCCAGTGAGGAAGATTGCGTTCATAGTAGGTCATAAGAAAACCACACAGGCATGAATGCCTGTGCTACGTACAGAGAATAGTTGTGGCAAGCGAGCGATTTTCTCAAAAAATGACCATCGATCAAGTGCGGGAGGGCCTGCTGGCGCGCCGCTGGAGCGCCACGGAACTGGCCACCGAGGCGCTGCGCTTCGCCGAAGCCGAAAATCCGCGCACCAACGCCTACCTGCATTTCTGCCCCGAGCGGGCCCTGGAGGCGGCACGGCGTGTGGACCAGCGGATCGCCCACGGCGAAGATCCCGGCGCCCTGGCCGGCGTGCCGGTCGCGGTCAAGGACGTGATCCTCACCCAGGGCGTCCGGACCACATGCGGATCCAAGCTCCTGGCGGGCTACGTTCCGCCCTACGACGCCACAGCCATTGTGCGGCTGGAGCGTGCCGGCGGCGTGATCCTCGGCAAGACCAACTGCGATGAGTTCGCGATGGGTTCTTCGACCGAGAATTCGGCCTTTGGACCGGTACGCAATCCGGTGGATCCCAGCCGGGTGCCGGGCGGCTCGAGCGGCGGGTCGGCGGCCGCGGTGGCACAGGGCACGGCGGTGGTTTCCTTGGGCTCCGATACGGGCGGTTCGGTGCGCCAACCGGCCTCCTTCTGCGGCGTGGTCGGGGTGACGCCCACGTATGGACGCGTTTCCCGCTACGGCCTCACCGCTTTCGCCAGCTCGCTCGATCACATCGGCCCGTTTGCGCGGACGGTCAAGGATGCGGCCACGGTGCTGCGGGTAATTGCCGGACGCGACCCCGCCGATTCCACGTCGGCCGATGCCCCGGTTCCGGACTATCCCGCACATCTCGACGGCCACGTAAAAGGCTTGAAGCTCGGGCTGCCCCGCGAGTATCTAAAAGACTTGACGAGCGAAACCGGCGACCTGATCTCCCGGGGAGTCGAGGTGCTGAAGAGAGGCGGATGCGAGGTCCGCGAGATCAGCCTGCCGGCCACCGATTACGCCATCGCCTGCTACTACATTATTGCCACCGCGGAAGCCAGCTCCAACCTGGCGCGGTACGATGGCGTGCGGTACGGCTTCCGCTCGTCCGGCTCGGATACGCTTTCGGATATGTATCGCAACACCCGCGGCGAGGGCTTCGGCGCCGAATGCAAGCGCCGCATCATGCTGGGCACCTACGTGCTCAGCCACGGGTATTACGACGCGTATTATCTGAAGGCGCAAAAAGTGCGCTCGCTGATTGCGCGCGATTTTGCCAACGCGTTTCAGGAGGTGGATGCCATCGTGGCGCCGGTTTCTCCCTTCCCGGCATTCCGCCTGGGGGAGAAAGTGGACGACCCGATCGGCATGTACCTCTCGGACATCTACACCATCACCGGCAGCCTGGCCGGCATTCCGTGCATGAGCGTCCCGTGCGGAACCACGGCCCAGGGACTGCCCGTGGGGATGCAGATCCTGACCCGGCATTTCGACGAGACCACCATGTTCCGGCTCGCCGATGCCTACGAAAAAACTGCAATTTGAGGAGAGAAAGGAAATCGTTATGCCATTCACATTACCGCCGCTGCCTTATGCCGCCGATGCGCTGGAGCCCTACATCGACAAGATGACGATGGAGATCCACCACGGGAAACACCACAA
>OMOG01000159.1 GCA_900290305.1 Candidatus Sulfopaludibacter sp. SbA4 | reverse complement strand
GGCCCTGATACGGCCCGCCCGCGTCGCCGGCATCGTCGACGAGGTAGACGGAGCCGCCAGTGGAAGACGGAGCGAATGCCACGTAGCAAGCATGACGCCCATCGAGCGCATTGGCGATCAAGACATCGACGACCTGAAGGTTCTGGTAGCCGCCGGAATCGGAGAAGGTGAAGGTGAACTGCCCGCCCGTGCCGTTGCCCGAAGGCGGATTGGCAGAAACCGCGGCCGCCGGCAGCACGTTGGTGGAGGTGTTCAGGAAGATGGAGACGTACCCGACAACTTGGCCTAAGCCGACGACCAGGTCCGGCTTGCCGTCGCCGTTCAGGTCCGCCGCCCCGACCGTGTCGGCGGCGACGATGGTGGGAACCGCGGTTTCCGCCTGGAACGTGCCGCCACCGTTCCCCAGGAGATACGTCAACTGTGAGTAACTGCAGCAGTGCCCGACGGCGAGGTCGGGAATGCCGTCTCCGTTGAGGTCCGCGACCGCGATCGCGTTCGGAGTGCTTTGGGTGGCGAGGTACGACGGGGTCTGAAAGGTTCCGTTGGCATTGGCCAAGAGCACCGCCACGTCCCACTGGCCGTTGGAGTTGTAATTTGGGTCCCTGGTGCTCACCAGCAAATCGGGGACCTTGTCGCCGTTGACATCGGCGGCAGCGATGGAAACGGGATACATGCCGGCGGTGTAAGTGACCGGGCTCTGAAAAGCGCCGTTGCCGGCATTGAGATAGACAATGACGCCACCCGTAAGGTTCTGGTAGCCCTGGTCGACGAGTGCCAGGTCCGGTTTGTTGTCATGGTTGAAATCGCCTACCGCCAGTGAGGCCGGAGCGGAGCCGAATCCGCTGAGTTTACCGACGGCCTGCAATGTGCCATCTCCGTTTCCGAGGAGGATGCCGGCGGCTCCGGTGGGAGGGAGAAGATTCACGTAGCCGCAAAAGGCGACGTCCAGTCTTCCATCGCCATCGAAATCGGCGATCGCCACGGAGTTCACGTCGCCACCTCCGGTGGAGTATGGGACCGGCGTCTTGAATGTGCCGTCGCCGTTGCCCAACAGGACATAGACGCCGCTCCCGTTGGCGTCACCTACCACCAAGTCATACTTGCCATCGGCGTTGAGGTCGGTAGCGGCCACGCTGCTGGCCGATACTCCCGCACCGAGATTGATCGCAACCGGGGTTTTGAAATTGCCGCCGCCGTTCGAGATCAGGATGTAGAGTTGTCCGGAGGCAGCCGCGATGTCGGGCTTGCCGTCTCCGTTGAAATCGGCGATGGCCACAGCGTTGACGGTACCGCCCGCGGGGTACGCCGGCGGACCGGCGAGCGTGCCATCGCCACGGCCGAAGAGCACCAGGATGGGAGGTTCGTCCGGCACCAGCAGGTCGGGGTGGCCGGTAGCCAGGACCACATCGAGGTTGCCGTCGCCATCCAGGTCCATGGCGAAAACATTGGTGGGCGTGTCCCCGGCCACGTAGGCGTTCGCGGCCGGAAACCTGCCGGTTCCGTCTCCGAGAAGGATCGAAACCGTATCCAGGGCCGAGTCGGTTACGGCGAGGTCGAGCTTACCGTCGTTATTGAAGTCGCCGGCTGCGATGCCGGCGATGGATCTCGAGTGCAGCGGAGTGATGATGGCGGTCCGGAAGGTGCCATTGCCGTTGCCCAACAGCACGGAAACGGAACTGCCGAGGACCGCGATGTCCGGGGATCCGTCCCCGTTGAAATCGCCGGCGACGAGATAGCCCGCTCCGGTCAGCCCCGCCGGATAATTCACGGGACCGGAGAATGTTCCATCGCCCTTACCCAACAGAATCGAGACATCATTGGAAGTTCCGTTGACGACCGCCAGATCGAGGTTGCCATCGCCGTTGAAATCGAAGGCCACCGCTTGCAAGGTGGCTTGGTTGCCGGAGTAAAACGCCGGCGGTTTCAGGGTTCCATCGCCGTTGCCCAAGTAAACGGCGATGCCATTGCTGTTGGAATTGCCGATGACCACGGCGTCCAGTTTGCCGTCGTTGTTGAAGTCGCCCACCAGAAGGGATTGCGCACCCGAAGGGACCGCCGTGTAGAAATTGGTGGACTTGCGGGTCCCGTCCGGGTTGAGGACGGCCACCATCAGGCTGGTGGTGGCCGGCTGCCCGACGAAAATACCCCCGCTCCCCGCTCCCGCAGCGAGGACCGTCAACATTACCGGGGTGCCGTTGCCCAGGAGATCGGCGAAGACTACACCATGGGATGTAGTTCCCAACTGGGGCTTCAGCGGCGTCCATCCCGGCGGATTCTTGAATGTGCTCGCGATGGCCCCCGCCGAACAACTGTAGACGCCTTTCAGGAACGCGGAGTCGGACTCAACGACGGAGTACGGCGCAAAGTAGTCATACAGCCACCGCGTGAACGATCCGTCGGGTTGACGCTGGAAACCGGCGATGTACGCAGTGTTAGCCGCGAGGATAAAGACAGACTGCAAAAAATTCACCGAAGGACAGGCTGCGCCTCCGAAGACCGCCTTCGGCCCCAGCAGTTCCGGATGGAGACCGCGGCGTACCGGCGGCCGGCTATCGGTTTCAGGCGGACCAGGAATCACTACGTGTGGGACATAACCGATGGGCGTATACCCCGGGCCAAACACTTTGCAGAGAGGGTCCGTCTTTCCACTCGCGGTCTCGCAGTAAGGTGTGGTTCGTTCTCCATTGCAGGAGTCAAAATTCAACGCCGAGGCCCCCAGTACCAGGGCCACGCCCATCATCAGCTTGTACTTCCAGTCCCGCTTTGAATTCATCATCGGGCCTATCGGCTGAGCGCGTTACAGTACCGAGGCAGTCCCAACGGCCTGCCAGTTAGAATTGAGCCTGTTGCTGCGCCCGGCAAGAAAGCATACTATACCCGGAGCCGGGATTTGGCAAGTTCAGCAAGACAGAAGCGGTACTCAATAATGATACCGGGCCTGCAAGAAATCGATCCGTGCCGCGGTAACCCGATACACCAACCGGTGCTCCTGCGTAACGCGTCTCGACCAGCATCCCGCCAGCACGTGCTTGAGCCCCTCCGGCTTGCCGATGCCATCAAACGGATCCCGCAGCACAGCCTCTACCAGGTCGAGGATTCGCAACGCGACGCGCCGGTCCGTCTTGATCCAGGATCGCAGATCTTCCAGAAATTCGGGGTGGAAAACGGCATCCCGGTCAGCCCCTCGTTTCAAGCCCCATCTCCCGGCGCAACGCGGCGACAGTGGTGGCCCGTCTCTCCCCATTCTCGGCACGGCCCAGCGCCTTTAAGAGCCGCCGCGCATTAGCCGGCGACCGGAGCAAATGCGCTGTCTCC
>OMOG01000190.1:10924-19777 GCA_900290305.1 Candidatus Sulfopaludibacter sp. SbA4 | reverse complement strand
CGGGCCGACGTCAGCCAAGAGCTTTACAGCTTAAAGTAAGCGGCATTGGGCGAAACCGCCTGCGCCACCAAACCAGTGCTGCCTTCTCCGAGGTGGGGCCGGCGCTTTCGCCTGCCAACAGCACGTAGACCTCACCACCCCGGCGATTTCACCAGCGCATCGATCGCCGTCAGCCGCCGCCAGAAATCGCGCAGCAGATCGAGGCGCAGCGCGTTCGCCCCGTCCGACAGCGCCTTCTCCGGCGCATCGTGCACTTCCACGAACACGCCATCCACGCCCGTGGCCACTGCGGCGCGCGCCAGCGGCTCGATGAACTGCGGCTGTCCGGCCGAAGCTGCGCCCGCGCCTCCCGGCAATTGCACGCTGTGGGTGGCATCGAAGATCACCGGCCAGCCCGCATCGCGCATGATCTTCAACCCTCGCATGTCCACCACCAGGTTGTTATAGCCGAACGATGAGCCGCGCTCGGTGAGCAGCACCTGTCGATTGCCCGTCGCGGCCACCTTCTCCGCAGCCCGGTGGATGTCGTGCGGCGCTACGAACTGCCCCTTTTTGATATTGACGATGCGCCCGGTGCGGCCGGCCGCCTCCAACAGGTCGGTCTGGCGGCACAGGAACGCGGGGATCTGCAGAATGTCCGCTACTTCCGCCACCGGCTCGGCCTGCCACGCCTCGTGGATGTCGGTCAGGATAGGGAATCCCTCGGACTTGACACCCCGCAGAATGCGCAGTCCCTCGCGCAGTCCCGGACCGCGGTATGCGCCGCCGCTGGTGCGGTTGGCCTTGTCGAATGATGCTTTGAAGATGAACTCGCCCACCGCCTCGCGGATCCCTTGCGCCATGCGCCGGACATGCTCTTCGCTCTCGATCACGCAAGGGCCGGCGATCAGCACCAGAGGGCTGCCCTGGGCGAACGCGCTGAACTCAATCGGCACGCGAGTACTGCGGCTCCTCGCGCGGGTCGGCGTACTCCGTCGTTTCCGCGTCTTGAACCAGCGGCGCCAACCTCTTGCGCCGGTATCCATATGACGCGCCGATAAAGGCTTTGAACAGCGGGTGCGGCTCCATCGGCTTGCTCTTGAACTCGGGATGGAACTGGCATCCCAGGAACCAGGGATGGTCCCCGATTTCGCAGATCTCCACGTAGGTGTTGTCCGGCGTCTCACCGGTGATGCGCAGGCCGGCGGCCTTCAGCCGCTCTTCGTATTCGCGGTTGAATTCGTAGCGGTGGCGATGCCGCTCGTGGATCTCGCGCTGGCCGTATGCCCGGTAAGCGAAGCTGTCGGTCGCCAGCCGGCACGGCCAACTGCCCAACCGCATGGTGCCGCCCAGCTCATCGACGCCCTTCAACTCGCGCAGCTTGAAAATCACGCGATGCGGCGTGCCGGGGTTGAACTCGGTGGAATCGGCGTCCTCCATTCCGCAGACATTGCGGGCGTATTCGATCACCAGAGTCTGCATACCCAGGCAGATACCGAAGTACGGCACCTTGCGCTCGCGCGCGTAGCGGATGGCGTTCAGCATGCCGTCGATGCCGCGCTTGCCGAAGCCGCCGGGCACCAGGATGCCGTCGTAGCCGTCCAGTTGCCGGTCCCATCCTTCTCCCACCACGCCCTCGGCCTCCACCCAATTCACCTGGGTCTTCAACTGGTGCGCCAGGCCGCCGTGCAGCAGGGCCTCCTTCAGGCTCTTGTAGGAATCCTCGTATTCCACGTACTTGCCGACCACCGCGATCGACACCTCGTCGCGCGGGTTTTGCAGTTTCTCGAGCATGGCGTTCCAGCGGCTCAGGTCGCGGGGCCGGGCCTCGGTCCGCAACAGCCCAAGCACGATTTCATCCACCCGCTCGCTGGCGAACACCACCGGGACTTCGTAGACCGACTTCACGTCCAGCGCCGTCACTACGGCGTCCACATCCACGTCGCAGAAGAGCGCGATCTTCTCCTTCATCTCCTGGGGGATGAAGCGCTCCGAGCGGCAGATCAAAATGTCCGGCTGAATACCGATGGCGCGCAACTCCTTGACGCTGTGCTGCGTGGGCTTGGTCTTCAACTCCTGTGCCGCGGCAATGAACGGCACCAGGGTCACGTGCACGAAGATGACGTTGCCGCGCCCCTGCTCATGGCGCATCTGGCGGATGGCTTCGAGAAACGGCAGCGATTCGATATCGCCGACCGTGCCGCCGATCTCGGCGATCACCACGTCCACGTCCTGCGCCACGCGTTTCAAGGCGGACTTGATCTCGTTAGTGACGTGCGGAATCACCTGCACGGTCTTGCCCAGGTAATCGCCGCGCCGCTCGCGGGCGATGATCTGCTCGTAGATGCGCCCGGACGTGAGATTGTTACTCTGCGTGAGTTTGGCGTGCGTAAAGCGCTCGTAGTGGCCGAGGTCGAGATCCGTCTCCGCCCCGTCGTCGGTGACGAAGACCTCGCCGTGCTGGAAGGGGCTCATGGTTCCCGGGTCTACATTGAGATAGGGATCGAACTTCTGACAGGTGACCTTGAGCCCGCGGCTCTCCAGCAGACAGCCTATGGAAGCGGCGGCGATGCCCTTCCCCAGGGAAGAAACCACGCCGCCCGTCACGAAGATGTACTTAGCCATACCCTCATCTCCCGCACAACGAAGCTTCGAACAACCTGGACACCCGTTCCAGGTCCTCGGGAGTGTCCACCCCCAAGGATTCGTATTCCGTTTCCACTACCCGGATCTTGTAGCCATTTTCCAGGGCGCGCAACTGCTCCAGCCGTTCCGCCTGTTCGAGAGGTCCGACAGGAAGGGCGGAATACTGCAGCAGGAAATCGCGCCGGTACACATACAGCCCCACATGCTTGAAGTAGTCCCGTAGCACAGGCATTCTTGCCTGTGTGTTTCCTGCCTGTGTGCTTCCATGTGGCACAGGCATTCTTGCCTGTGTCGTCCCATGTGGCACAGGCATTCTTGCCTGTGTGCTTCTTACATACGGTATCGGGCAGCGGGAAAAATAGATCGCGTCGCCGCTCCGGTCGGTGACCACTTTCACCACGTTGGGATCGGTAATTTCGCGCGCATCCTCGATTCGCTTTTTCAGTGTGCCCATGACGATTTCGGGATCGTGCACCAGAGGCAGAATGGCGGCATCGATGGCCGCCGGATCGATCAAGGGCTCATCGCCCTGGATGTTGACCACGATCTCCGCGGTTTCGGCCGATGCCACTTCCGCCACCCGGTCGGTGCCCGACGGATGGTCGGCGCGGGTCATCCGCACGTGCGCTCCAAAACCTTTTGCAACCGAGTAGACGCGGTCGTCATCTGTGGCTATAGTCGTGCTCGTGAGATAGCGCGCTTGGGCGCATCTCTCATACACGTGCTGCAGCATGGTTTTCGAGGAAATTTGTGCCAGGACTTTGCCGGGGAAGCGGGTGGAGGCAAAGCGCGCCGGAATCACGCCCAAGATTTTACGCGGCACACGCGATCATACCATAAAAGCCCTATGCTAGACTTGGAAAAGAAAGGCCAGCAAGTCATGCTGCCGTCCTACCGCAAGCTGTTTGTGTTCGGCGCCATTTCCTGGGCATCGGCGGCTGGGGCGTTTGCCCAACCACCAGTCGCGATTACGCCTCGCGCGTCGACTGCGACTATGCCCAAGAATGAGGTGCTCCCCAAAGCCAACATCCGTGTGGATTCGAACCTGGTGTTGATCCCCGTAACCGTCACCGATCCGCTGAACCGATTCGTCACCGGGTTGGACAAGGAGAATTTCAAGCTGCTCGAGGACAAGAAGGAGCAGACGATATCGCAGTTTTCCAGTGAAGACGCGCCCCTGTCGGTGGGCGTAGTCTTCGATTGCAGCGGCAGCATGGGCCACAAACTGGAAAAATCGCGCCTGGCGGTAGCGCAGTTTTTCAAGACCGCCAACCCCGAGGACGAGTTCTTCCTGGTGCAATTCAGCGACGCGGCCGAGTTGCTCCAGCCGTTCACGGGAAACCTGGAGGAGATCCAGAACCGTCTTACCTTTACGCAGTCCAAAGGGCGGACGGCTCTGCTCGATGCCATCTACCTCGCACTTCACGAAATGAAGAAGGCCAAGAATCCGCGGAAGGCGTTGCTGGTGATCTCCGACGGGGGCGATAATAACAGCCGCTACACGGAACCCGAAATCAAGAACCTGGTGAAGGAAGCCGACGTCCAAATATATGCCATCGGAATTTACGAGGCAATGTCCGCGCGCGGCCGAACCCCGGAAGAGGCCGCCGGACAGGGGTTGCTGACGGAGATCGCCGAACAGACCGGCGGGCGCCAGTACCCCGTGGAAAACCTGAACGAGCTGCCGGATATCGCTGCCAAGATCGGAGTCGAATTGCGAAACCAGTACGTTCTCGGATATGCGCCGCTCAACCAGGATCATGACGGAAAATACCGCCGCGTCGTAGTCAAACTGGTGCAACCTCGCGGGATGCCGACGCTTCGGCCATTCTGGAAACAGGGCTATTATGCTCCCGCTAAATAAACGATTTCACATCACGATCGCACTCGCCGTATTGGCCGGCCTGGCTCTCTGGGGCCAGCAGGCCAAGCCACCCGCCACCCCTCCACAGGACGACACTCCCACCATCATTCGCGCGGACGTGCGCCTGGTGGTCTGCCACACCACCGTGGTGGACAAGAACAGCCACCTGGTGACCGACCTGCCGAAGGAGGCCTTCACCGTCTACGAAAACGGAGTGCAGCAGCCCATCAAGAGCTTCAAGCGCGAGGATGTTCCGGTTTCCCTCGGCCTGATCGTCGACAATAGCGGCAGCATGCGCGACAAGCGGGCCAAGGTGGAAGCCGCCGCGCTGGGACTGGCGCGGGCCTCTAACCCCGAGGATGAGGTCTTCGTGGTGAACTTCAACGACGAGGCCTTTCTCGATCTTCCGCACGGCAAGGAATTCACCAACGACATCAAAGAGCTCGAGGAGGCGCTCACGCGCATCGATTCCCGCGGGGGCACCGCCATGCGGGACGCCATCCGGATGTCCATCGACCACCTGAAGGAGAAGGGAAAGAAGGAGAAGAAGGTGCTGGTGGTGGTCACCGACGGCAACGACAATTCCAGCGTAATCAGCCTGGAGAACCTGGTGAAGGCTTCGCAGCAAAGCGAAGTGCTGATCTATTCGATCGGACTGCTGAGCGAAGAGGAGCGCCGCGAGGCCCAGCGCGCCAAGCACGCCCTGATGGACCTTGCCACGGCCACCGGCGGCGAAGCGTTCTTCCCCAAAGAGGTTAACGAAGTGGACCAAATCGCCAAGCAGGTGGCCCGCGACGTTCGCAACCAGTACACCATCCAGTACACTCCCACCAACCTTGCCATGGACGGAACCTTCCGGCAGATCAAGATCACGGTGAACGCTCCCGGCAAGCCGACGGTTCGTACGCGAAGCGGTTACTACGCGACTCCCGACCAGGCAAATCCCGCGGGCAAGGGCATCCAATCGTCCAAGTAAATGGTGGCGCAGGCACTTCTGCCTGCGGCGTCCCGACTCTTCGGGACGCTCGGTTCGCGGCCTCCGTCGGAAGGGAGGATCTAGAGCAATGCTCCGAGTGCTCTGGCGGCTGACGCGGGGTTACCGCCTGCGCCCGTGGAGGAGCCCCTATCTGCGCTGGCGCATCGAGACCTACTCGGGACTCCACGCCGAGCGCATCACGTTCGCCCAGTTCTGGAGCTTTGCGTGGAAAGAGAGAAGGGATCTGCTGCGGTATCTGCGCTGGGCGGCACGAATGAGTTGACTTTGCGTCACCGGCCGGATTCGCGTAGCTTGCACGCCATCTGAGCCAGCACGGCGTCCGTCCAGGTTTTTTGTGCCAGGTGGCCGACAAAGCTCTTCTTGGTCTGGCCAATCACGCGAGTGCCGCGCTGGCCTCCTCGCTCGGTCTTTTGGAAGGTCAGGATCACGCGCTCCCCGCCGGCCCCGACGATAGCGCCGGCGTGCCGCTTTTTGCTGGCCTCGATTTCGTTGCTCGAAGCCTTGTGGATATAGAAGTCCAGACTGCCGAGCGCGGTGACTGCCGCACGCCTGACCACCTCCGGAGGCGCGGCAAAGAACCGCTCCACGGCGCCCTTCTGCCCGCCCGATTTATACTCCGCGTCTTCGCAGCCGGCGAGCGGAGCCGGCTCAGGTTCCCTGGTATCGGCGCCACTGGCCCGCGCCGATGGCGGGCTTGGCGGCGGCACGCCTGGCGGAGCGGCGCTTGACGGCGGCACGGCCGGCAGAGGCTGAGCCGGCGGCTGGATTGCCTCCGGCGGCGCGGCACTTGGTGAAGGGCTCGGCACCGGAGCGGCATCCGGAGCTTGCGTGGCCGCGGGCGCGGGGGCCGCAGCCCCCAACGCGAGCCTCTTGGCATCGTACTCGTCCTTCGTCAACAGGCCGGACTGGTAGGCGCTGTCGAGCGCGGCCAATTGCTCGGCTTTGTCCGTACGGTGGCAGGCAGTGGCCGCAAGCAGCGCTGCGGCCAAGACGACTATCGGGAATCGATCCATCATGGCTGCAATCAGTAGTCGATCCCCTTCCAATAATTGGGAGCACTCACGTATTCGAACCGGTCGGGATGTTGCTTCACCAATGCGTCGGCATCCTCGTTCCAGAACGTGCCGTGAGCCGTGTGCTCGGTATCGGAGATAACGCTGAAGCCGAGCTGATAGTTTTCAAATTCCTGGCTGCGCTTGTCCAGGTTGTCCCAGCGCTGGTAGACGCTGCTGTTCTGGATATCGTTGCGCTCATGAGCCGCGGCGGCCTGCATCGCGGCGGCTCTGCCGATGGCGTGGATTTGCTCGATGGCCGGCGCCGCGATCTTTGCCGCCTGCGCGTTGACCACACTCATGTTCACGTTGAAGCTTGCGAGAATCGCGGCCAAAGTTGCCCGTTCCCGGGCGGCCACCTGCACGGGGGCGCTCGTGGCATAGGCCGAGCTTAGCCAGATCCCGGCGGCGGGAGTCGGTGGAGTGGTGCAATACACCGCGTTCAGCTCCCTCGGCCCCTTTCCGTCCCCCGTGTCCACTGTTCCGGCCATGTGCACACAGCGCTCTTGAGAAGAGCCGGGCACGGGAGTGACGCTCGTGAAATTGTAGGTAGCCTGGGGCAATCCGGCTTTGCGGCGCACGTTCTGTATAAAATACACGAAGGCTTTGGACATATCCCCGCCATAAGGGTAGTAATTCGCCGTGGCGTACGCCGTGTTGCGGAGACGACCGTTCCTTAGCGCTTGAAGGGTCTGCTGGACCGTGGGATTGTTCGTGTCCGAAGCCAGAAAAGTGATTCCCAGCTCGGCTGACTCATCGTTCGGACCCGTCGCTACGATGGTGCCCATCATGCTCATCTTGGGCACGATCTTCCAACCATCGGGGAGCCCGACACTTGCCGAACGGTCCTCGAGCGTGATCTGCCGGAGCGGCGCGGGAGAGCTGGACTCCGATCCTGCACTGCGCGCCGCTTCGAGGGGATGCCACACGCCGAAGAGCGTCTTCATCATGGGGTTCAGCGTCTTAGGGAATCGCGCCGCGTCGTCGGAAATCAAGGCAGCCTCCACACGATCGCTCGTGGCCTTCGTCGCGATGATCAGGCCGGCGATCTGACCGCCTCCCTGGGTTCGCCGGCTGACGCTGAAGAACGCGGCGACCGATTGAGTGCCGCGCACCTGGAAGAGTTTTCCGACCTGAGGCCGTTCGCCGAGCTGGTTGTGCAGGGAGCGCAGGACCGCGCCCATGGCCCCTGCTTCGGTAGTTTGCCCCTCTACCTGCCCATAGACGATCTGGCCACCTTCGGGGGGATTGATGGTCTTCAGACCGCCTGGCGCCGCGACAGGTTTGGGGCTCGGGGGCGCCGCAGTGTCGGCCGGCTCCGGCGCAGGATCCAACGGAGCGGACGGCGCTGCGGCGGCGTCTGCCTCTGCCGGCGGAGCGGCTGTGGCGTCGGCGGCCAGCAGCGCAGCCTTCCTGGCGAGATATTCCTTCTGGCTGAAGACGCCTGCCTGGCGCGCTCTTTCGAGTGACGCCAGCATAACGGCTTTGGCAATCAGGCGGGCCTTAATCGCCTGGTAGTCTGCCTGGGTAACAACGCCGGCCGACAGAGCCTTGTCCAGCGCCTCGAGCGCCTCCGACTGCGATTCCAGGCCGGCCTTCTTGGCTTCATATTCGTCTTTGGTCAGAACGCCGGATTGATAAGCCCGATCCAACACGGCGAGTTCTTTGGACCTCCTGGACGGCGAGCATCCGCTCCCGCCAATGGAGAGCAGCACAGCGACCGCGAGGAGCCACCGAAGCGCATCCCTCATGTTTCCCCCCTGCGAGGACTTCCTTCTCAGATTACTCCATCCACCGGTTACACTGGCGGGTATGCGATCGCTTCCCGTGTTTCTCGCGGCCGCCGCCGCGCTCTCCGCGCCCGCGCAACCGAAAAGGCCGCTTCTGGCGTACGTCGGAACCTACAGCTCTCCGCAGGGCCCCGAAGGCAGCCGGGGCAACGGACAGGGCATCTACCTGTTTCAGATCGACCCATCCAACGGGAATCTCTCGCAGCGCGAATTGATCCCCAATGGTGCGAACCCTGCCTGCCTCGCCCTGGACCCCTCCAAAACGCACCTGTACTCCGCCAATGAGACCGCGACTTTCGAAGGCGCAAGCTCCGGCTCGGTGAGCGCATATTCGATCGATCGCTCCACTGGCCACCTCACGCTGCTGAACACCGTCAGCTCGCAAGGCGCTGGTCCCGCTCACCTGAGCGTCCACCCCGCCGGCAAGCATGTGCTGGTGGCCAACTATGCCGGCGGAACGATCGCGGTGCTGCCCATCCGGCCGGACGGTTCGCTCGGTCCCGCAACCGACGTCAAGAAGGACGC
>OMOG01000190.1:10264-10914 GCA_900290305.1 Candidatus Sulfopaludibacter sp. SbA4 | reverse complement strand
TCAGCGGCCACGACCGCCCGCATGCCCACATGATCCAGGCCGATCCTTCCGGCAAGCTTGTGCTGTCGACCGATCTGGGCCTGGATCGCATCTTCATCTGGAGGTTCGACCCCGAAAAAGGCACCCTGACCGCGAACAATCCGGCATCGGTTTCGCTGCCCCCGGGCGACGGCCCCCGGCATTTCGCTTTCCACCCCAACGCCCGCTGGATGTATTCGCTGCAGGAAGAATCCTCAACCCTGGTCAAGTTCGATTACGACGCTGCCAACGGCACCCTGACGCCCAAGCAGACCGTCTCCAGCCTGCCCCCCGGTTTCCAAGGAACGGATTACACCTCCGAGGTAATGGTCGCAGCCGATGGGAGATTCGTCTACGCCGCCAACCGCCTGCACGACGGCATCTCCCTCTTCTCCGTGGGCCCGTCGGGCGAGTTGACCTATGTCGCCGAGGAATGGACGCGGGGCGATTACCCGCGCAGCTTCAATATCGACCCCACGGGTAGTTTCTTCTACACGTGCAATCAGCGAGGCGATGCGATCGCCACCTTCCGCATCGATCCGCGCACCGGCCGCCTGTCCTTCACCGGCCAGTACACGGGCATCGGCACTGACCTCCGGTAGAACGGTCTATGCGCTTCGCGGCTTCTTGGG
>OMOG01000190.1:0-10254 GCA_900290305.1 Candidatus Sulfopaludibacter sp. SbA4 | reverse complement strand
ATCGGCACTCCATCGAGCATCGTGTTCCTGGACCTCAGGTAGAACGGTCTAAGCGCTTCGCGGCTTCTTGGGGACGAAGGCGAGGAAGCGGCGCGGATTGTCCACCATGATCCCGTGCAGCACTTGCTCGCCGGCGCCCGCGGCTTTGAGCTTGGGTATGAAAACCGTCAGCGCCTTGGCATATCCGGGGCCGCCGCCGTGCTTCGTCTGCGCGACATTCGAGAGATCGGCGGAGAACATCAAGTTGTCCGCGTAGCCCGCTTCGAGCAGCGCCATCACCATGGGGACCTGTTGCGCGTCTCCCGGACCGCCCTGGCGGTCGAAACCAACGAATGCGCCGCGTTTGCAGATGGCCTTCTGCACTTTGACTTCAGGGTCGACCAGGTTGCCCAGGTGCCCGATCGCCACATGCCGCGGATCCACTCCCACAGACTCCAGAAGGTCCAGTTGCTCCATGGCCGATTTTCCCGGAATTCCAGTGTGCGTGAAGATCGGGAGATTGGTCTGGACATGCGCCCGGCCCACAGCGCGAAATACCTTGCGCTCATCGCCGGTGATCTCGTCCCAGGAGCCGATCTCGCCGAAAGCGCCGGCGGGCTCCGTATCCACTTGCTTCAGGAGCGCATCGAGAATCTCTTGTTCGCTCCAGGTGGAAATCTCCTTGGGATAAAACGGCTGCGCATAAAATCCCGCGCCCGCCACGATCGGCAACCCCGACCGCCGCGAAATCTGCCGCAGAAAATCGATGTCGCGGCCCATGTCGGGATGGCCGCCGTCCACGATGCAGGCGATGCCGTCGGTCTTGGCGGCGCTCATTTCATCCGCCATGAGGCCCACATCCTGCATGAAATATCCGGGGGGCGCGGCGGGCGGCGGCGCGGCGGGCTGTCCGCTCCGCACGGCATTGCCGGCCCGCGTTTCACGCGCGAACTGCATCCACCGGGGCATGAAATCCGCGGCGAGCGACATGTGCTCATGGAAGAGCGTGGCCCCTCCGGCAAGCTCTTCCGGAGCGCAGTCCTTCAAGACGGTTCGAATGATCGCGCCTTTCGGAAACACGGCGGCTGCCGCCCCCAGTCCGAGGAGGCCGAGTGCCTCGCGTCGGGTCAGGCGGATGACTGTCTGTCCCACTTAGAAACTGAACCGGGCGCCGATTTGGAACGCGCGCGGACCGCCCGACCCGAATGTCTGGTTGACGCGCTGCGTCGGTTGACCGAAACTGTACGTCTGTGCCGCGGGATTCGCATTCTTGGTATCCAGGGTGAATGAATACCCGCTCAGATTGGCGATGTTGAACGCATTGAAGACTTCGCCGAACACCGAAAGCTTGGCGCGCTCCTTATAGCGAAACACCTTGGTCACGCGGAAGTCCTGTGAGAAGGTGGGATCGCCCAATTCGTAGTCGGCCGGCAAAGCCAAGGGACCGATAGTTCCGCCATTGGCGTTCTTTTGGCCGACATAGGTTGTGTTGAATGCGGCCACCGCGTTCGCGAGTTGCTGCTTGCTGCATCCCGCAGCGAGGCACCCGTATGCCAGGCCGGGGAGCGGCTCACTGCTGCCGGAGGGCACCGTGCCTGGAAGATCCAGGCTGGGAACGTTGGCCGTGACCGGTGTCCGGCTGATGATCGAGGAAGAAACACCGAGACTGAAGCCCCAGGGCAGTTCCACCGTTCCCCCTACAGTCAGGTTGTGGCGCGGCAGGTACTCGCCGTAGCCGGCCATCCAGTTGGTGTCGTCCCAAACGCTCTCGTCGAGGCCTTTCTGTAAGGCGTACGAAGCCGTGAACTGGTAGCGGCGCTGGAAGCGCTTGGATACCTTCAACAGCAGCGCGTCGTACACGGCGCGCCCCTGGTCGGTCCAGAAGGTGATCGTGCCGGTGGAACACTCAATCCCGGGGACGAATACCTGGCTGGAGGTGCATTTCGGAATCACCGGCGTCTGCACGCCGTTGATGTAGCGGCTGAAGAGATTCAGGTCGACTTCCCCGAGGCTCACATTCTCGCCTTGCCGCCGGGCCCAGTCCGCCGTGAGCACGATGCCATTACCGAGGTCGCGTTGTATGCCGATGGAGGTCTGGTAGCTGCGCGCCAATGGGAAATGGGTCGGATAGATCTCGACGCCCTGCTTGGCTACGTCGATGCCGCTGACCGTATAGGCACCGCTCCGCTGCGGGTTGGGAGGAGCGAGCTGGGCCTCGATATTGGGCAGCTCCTGGTTCACCAGATTGATGAACTGCCCGATGGTCATGTTATAGAGCGCGTTCAACGAGAGACTCGCGCCGACGGGAAGCGGCGTGCCCCCCGTGGCGAAATTGACGATGCCCGGATATATATTCGTGAACGCACTGCCGGCCAGCGTGCTCCGGCCATCCCCGACCGGCCCGATGACCGGCGCTTCCCGCAGCTTATAGTATCCGGGGGTGCTGTCCCAGTAGATTCCCGCTCCGCCGCGGATCACCGTCTTGTTGTCCCGGAAGGGGTTCCAGGCGAACCCGAAGGAAGGTTGAAATTCTTTGTTGTTGTTGACGGTCGGCCCCAGGTTATCCGGCCCGGTCCCGAGGATTGGCGCCAGATATTGCGGCTTTGCCAGGTTCGAATTGTAGAAACCCTTCTGTGCGTTCCACCCCAGGCCATAGTTCAGGGTGAACTTGGGCGTGATCTTCCAGGTATCCTGGAAATACGCGCGGTACTGATCGTAGTAGCGCTGCGAATCGTAACCGTACGGCGCCGGCGTGGAGACTGCTCCCACGCCGATTCCGCTGAAGATGCTGCTGTTGATGTTCAATACCGGTAGGTTCAGCACATCGGCATCGGTCTTCAGCACCGTGGGTAAGGTCGGGAAGTACAGCGGCGTCGCCGGACCGAACGTGTTTCGAATGTAGGTAGGCGAGTATGCGCCTACGCACATGGGCGTGCAGAATCCCCAAAGGCCCGCCGATTTGGTGGGATTCAGGTCGCCGCCGAACTTGAGCCGATGCGTTCCCTTTTGCCAGATCAAGCTTTCGACCACCTCGAAGCGCCGGGTATTGCGGCCCTGTGGGGCGTTAAAGTTGGGACCCACCGCCGGCATGTTGGAGCCTTGGAAATAGAAGACATTCGGCAGGCTGCCGGCGATACAGGGAGCCGCACAGTCCGAAGCAGCGGCTGGAGTGTTGTGGTTGTTCCAGTAGTTGTACTGGAAGCGGACATCGTTCACGACGGTCGGCTTGAGGGTGCTGGTGAGCCCGATAATGCTCTGGTCCGCCCAATTGGTGTTGTGCGCCCAGTTCGAGGGGTCTCCGAATTCCAGCGATTGGCCGAAGCCCGAGTTGCCATCGTGCGAGTAGCGCACGAACAGGTTGTGCTTGTCCGAAAGGCGGTCATCGATGCGAGCGCTGACGTTGGTGGCGTGATAGGGGCTGCCGTAGGTGCCGGTGAGGGGCGCGAACGCGGGATCGGTGCTTTGAATAGACAACGCCTGCACCTGGTTCATGTACTCGTAATTGAAGAAGAAAAAGAGCCTGTCCTTCCTCAAGGGACCGCCCAGCGTGGCGCCCGGGTTGCGGCGCGCAAAGAACGGGTTGGGATCGATGGGATTGCGCTGCAATGCGGGGTAGGCCGCCATGTTGTGATCGCGGTAGTAGAAATAGCCGCTGCCGTGCCAGTCGTTGGTGCCCGAGCGCGTCACGACATTCACCGCGCCGCCGGCGGCGATGCCGGTCGACAAGTCGAAGTTGACCGACGAAAGCTGGAATTCCTGCACCATCTCCTGCGAGAAGTTCATGGAGGATATGCCGCCGCCCACGTCGATGTTGTCGGAGACGTTGCCGCCATCGATGCTGAAGAGCGTGCGGTTGCCGGCGCCCAGGACGCTGACGGTAAACAGCGAGTTGAACTGCGCCACCGATCCCGACGCGATGGTCACGCCCGGCTCGAGTTTTGCCAGTTGCATGTAGCTGCGGCCATTCAGGGGCAGGTCCTCGATACTGGCGCGCTGAATGACGCCTTGGACCGTATGGCTGTCGTAGTTGATCTGGGCGGTCGCGGCTTCCACCGTCACCACCTCCCTGGTCGTGCCGACCTGCAACGGCAGGTTGACGGTGGTGGTGCTGCCGGCTTCCACGTTAGCGGCCCGCACCACGGTACGGAAGCCAGGCTGCTCGCACCGAACTTCGTAATCGCCCGCCGGGAGCGCCGGAGCGGTATAGGCCCCCTCGGCGGTCGCCACCGCGGACCGTGTGAAGTCCGTGGCCTTGTTGGTAATCGTGATTTTAGCGTGAGGAATCATCGCGCCGGACTCGTCAGTGACGACTCCTGTGATGATCCCGGTAGGCGCCTGAGCGAGTACCGCAACGCTCAGCGCAAAGGTCAGCAACATCGACCCGGATGTTCGCAGCATGCTCCCAACCCTCCAACGGAAAGCCAGATTGGCGGCCCCTCGCCGCCTCTAAAGCAACCGACCGTTCGGTGAAACATATCAGAGTTTTTGGCCCGTGTCAATGGCATCTTCCCCCCGAATTCTCCGGCTTGAGGAGTCCGATCTCACGAAGTTGTCGAGCTTCTCTACGATTTGTTATCAGTTGTTTCCGGTTGACAGGAAAGGGCGCGGCGTCGTACCGTCGGTCCATGGCCGCGCTGATCAAGCTCAAGGAGCCCATACCAGCTTCGGGTAGAGGAAAACGAGCCAGCAATATCTATCGCGTGGCCGCCGAGATCATGTGCCACAAAGGCTACGGCGCCACTTCGATGAACGATATCGCGGAAGCCGCCGGGCTGACGAAGGCCGGAATCTATCACTACATCCGCGGCAAAGAGGACCTGCTCTTCGAAATCATGATGTATGCCATGGACCGCGTGGAAGAGGGCATCGTCGCGCCGGCCAAAGAGGCCACGGACGCCGAAGAGCGCCTGCGCACGATCGTCGAGCGGCATACCAGGAGCGTGATCGAGGGGGTTGGCGCCGTCACCATCGTCCTGGAGGAAATGACGGCACTGACACCGGCCCATCGGAAGGTGATTACCGCCCGGAAGCGCGCGTACTTTGACTTTATCCGGCAGACTCTGGAACAACTCGCAGCCGAAGGAAAACTGCGGAACGTCAGCCCTACCACCGCCGCCTTCAGCCTGCTCGGAATGATCCTTTGGATTTGCCGCTGGTACCGCCGCGACGGCAAGATCACGCCGCAGGCGGCGCTCAAAGACTACCTCGAAATCGCGATGAACGGGGTATTGAAGACGGAGAAGGGGTCTTTCCAAACGGTCATGTCTACCATGGTGCAGGACATGGGCATAAGCGCGAAGGGCGCAAGAGAGTAGCCCTGGCGGGAGCCGAATGGGCACCAACGTAAGGGATTCCGAATCGGAACTGGCTGCTGATCGAAATGCCCATACCGGGCACCGGACGGGACTCAGGTGCCAGGTACGATTGCTCTGGATTCGGTCTGCAAGCCCTTCCTTCGCACCGGTCAAGCCGGCAGTGCCAGAACCAGCCATCTATGTCCTGCTAAAATACTCGACGTCTGCATCTGCGTTATGCCCGATACGAAGACCCCACAACCACAGCCGCCGCCAACGGAACGGAGGCATCGTTCCGATAGCACCGACCGTCCTACGGGCCTACACGACTGGCGGGGGCATACACGAGAAGGTGTCGAGTGGGGCCTACACGACTGGCGGGGACATACACGAGAAGGTGTCGAGTGGGAGATCCACAGGGGTGATGCCAACAGCGTGCTGAAGGCCTTCCACCCAGACACATTCGACTGTGTGGTAACGTCACCACCGTATTATTGGCAGCGCGATTATAGAGTGGCCGGGCAGATCGGCCAGGAGAAAACGATTGACGGCTTCGTTAAGAGTATCGCGGACACTATGGAGCAGGTGCGTCGCGTTCTGATGCCGGACGGCCTGCTCTTTCTCAATTTGGGGGACACGTACTATTCCGCGAAGGGCCAGCCCAAGGGTACAGATAAGAAGAGTGCAGCGCGGCGATTCGGCCTTCGTGCAGTTGATGCGAGCGGTCTAGGGGTTCCGCGGAAGACCATCATAGGCATTCCATGGAGAGTTGCCTTGGAAATGATCGAGCGCGGGTGGATTTTGAGATCGCCGATTGTCTGGACGCGTACGGGAGCAATCCCAGAGCCCACCGCGAAAGACCGGCCCTGGCGAACTTACGAGATGATTTTTATGTTCAGCAAGTCACCCCGCTACTACTTTTCTCGTGGCGCTTTGAGTCGCGACGAGGACATCTGGACAATTTCCGCCCGTCGGCGATCCAACGGCGGATTGCACTCGGCGGCTTTTCCCGAACAACTGGTCCAGAGATGCATCGACATCGGCTGTCGCGAGAGCGGGCGAGTCCTTGACCCATTTGCTGGAACTGGGACTACTATAAGAGTCGCACTAAAATCAGGAAGAAGCGCAGTAGGCATAGATTTGAGCGAGGAATTCTGCGATTTCATGGTGAACGAATTGCGCGGGCTATGACGATGTTTCTCAGCATCGACCAGGTAAAGCTTTCTCTGCCATTCATCGGCCATTTCAACCCGTTCTTTGGCATAGCGTTTCTGGCTTTTAAGGAGGCAGAGATCCCCGTCGGACGCGCTCGGCAAATCGTCTTCTCCAGGATTGCGCAGCGGGTATTGGATAGGCACTACAAGCCAGCTCAGGGTTATGCTGGGTTCTACAATCCCTTCAAGACTTCGGACCAATCTAATCGGTGGCTCGCTCCGAGATACGGGAGCACATCGCTCCAAAGAGTAACCACCGACACATTTGGCGACACCTTGATCCACACCAAAGGAGAGTCATCCTGGGGATGGAGGAACGACTATGTCCAGGTATTGCAGGCCCACCTGGGCGGTTACAGAATTCCGGCGTTCCACCTCGGCGTATGGCTGTTCCGCAATGGCGAGTGGCCATTGGAAGTGTCTCCGAACGACATTATTCTGAAGCTAAGATCGGAATACAAACTCACCGAAAAGGAGGTCGAGGCGCTCTTCGACGCCGAACCGCCTGAACCGGGCGCAACCTGGATGTCGCCGACGCCAATTTCGGAAGGCGACCTGCTCTCGGTAATTGGAAACCCACCCGGTTGGGCGCCGCCGGCTGGGGCAGCCCTGCGGTTCCTCGAAATCCGTGACGTCGGTCCCGCGAAAGCCCTGCGGTACGAGCCGGCTGAGCGCCTCAATCTAATTACCGGGAATAACAGCCTCGGTAAGACATTTCTGCTCGAATGTCTCTGGTGGGCTCTTACTGGCGATTGGCTAGGGTATGCTGCGCTGCCACGCCGTGAAGCGATGAAGAGCCAACCCAAGATCGCGTTCTCCTTGACGTCACTCACGGGCCGTCCGCAAGATTCTGCCGCAGCTTACAATTGGGATCGCCAGGCTTGGGTGGTTAGTCCGGCTGCTCGGCGGCTACCCGGCTTAGTGATTTATGCGCGATTCGATGGATCTTTTGCGATATGGGATCCCGCTCGATCCCAACTGGCGGAACACCATGTTGGAGGCAAAGCGTCGGGACGAATCTTCCTTAGCCCTAGTGCAGTCTGGGATGGGACCCAGGATGACAGTCCAGAAGGCAAGGAGAGGTGGGTCTGTAATGGCCTCCTGAGAGACTGGCTATCGTGGCAAACGGGTGGTGAACTCTACAAGCCGCACTACGCAGCATTCATTTCCAGTCTTACTGAACTGTCTCCTTCCGAATCGGAACGGTTACGGCCTGGGGAGCCCTTTCGCCTGGCGCTCGATTCGCGGTCCATTCCCACACTTCAAATGCCATACGGGGAAGTGCCAATCCTGCACGCGTCGGCTGCAGTTCAGCGAATAGTCGCCCTCGCCTACGCCCTCGTCTGGGCTTGGCAGGAGCACCTCGTCAGCAGTTCAATCATCCGGAGGGATCCTCAGCGGTACCTGGTACTCATCGTGGACGAAGTGGAGGCGCATCTTCATCCCTTATGGCAGCGCCTTATAGTTCCTGCGATTATGCGGGTCGCAGCGGCCCTCTCGGCATCTATCAAGCCACAGATCCACATCGCAACTCACTCTCCTCTCGTGTTGGCCTCCGCCGAGACGGTCTTTGATGAGAGTTGCGACAACCTTCACCACCTAAAGCTGGTCGGGGGCGATGTTGTTCTCGATGAATTGCCTTTCGTTAGGCGGGGTCGGGCAGACCTCTGGCTTGTCTCGGAGGCCTTCGGGTTGGGTCAGGCGCGCTCTCTGCCGGCTGAGCGTGCCATAGAGGAAGCCAAGGCGCTCCAACTGGCACCAGACGCCTCGCCGGAGAAGGTGCGGGATGTGGACTCCCGCCTAATCAGCCTCCTCGCTCCGGATGACGATTTCTGGCCCCGATGGCGATACTTCGCCCAGCAGAAGGGTGTCGGGAGATGATTCACATTGACCGGAAGGATGAGCCTGATAACTTCAGCGATCGGGTCCGCTTCAGAGGGCGGCTGTTCCTTCAGGGCAATCCGAGCCCGACGTCAAAGCAATGGCGCAGCCATCAGTACTGGCGTGAGGTTGGGTCGGACCTACACGACGCTTACGGCGGTATTTGCGCCTACAGTTGTCATTGGATTCCCTATGATACAGGTGCGGATACTGTTGAGCACTTTCGTCCTAAGGCCATTTACCCAGATGAAGCTTACGAGTGGAGTAATTACAGACTCGTTTGTGCCACGCTAAATGGTTGAAAGGGCGTGTACGGGGATGTCTTGGATCCATTCGTAATCCAGGACGGATGGTTTGTCATCGACTTTCCATCGATGTTGGTCAAGCCTGATTCAGATCTTGCGCCTGGCAATCGTCAATGCGTTCAAGCGACGATCGACCGGCTGGGGCTTAATGACGAGGGCACTTGCCTGAAGAGTCGGGTCAAGTGGCCCACCGACTACTGCTCGAACGACATATCCCTTGACTATTTTCGAAGACATGCGCCCTTCATCGTCGCTGAACTAGAGCGGCAAGATCTGTTGGCGACCATCCGCGAGGTGTTCATAACGTAGGGGGGAATCCGCGATCCTATGGAAGAGGCGCTCCCAGTTGAACGAATAAAGCCCAAAGGACGACGATACCCGACGTCGATTCAGTCGACTCTATACCGTGCCGAGTAGACTTTCGAAAGCTCCCGATCTGGGTGTAAGCGATCGTCTTAATCGACGTTTTCTGAACGTCCGCGCGGCTGTTACCCCGGGCGGCACCGGTGCTGAGTCTTTCCCGCGCGCGTGTGCGGGCTCTGTCCAAGGGATCCCCCGCGTGCCCGTAGGGCGGGGTTCCTGGCCGTTAGGCGCTGCAAGAAGCGTCGGCCCTCCGAGGCGCGGGATCGGTGTTCAGGAAAAGACAAACCGAACGGTCGGTTTGTGATACGCTGTGTGAAGTTTACCGTGGCAACAGGAAAACGGGCCAGCAATATCTATCGCGTGGCCGCCGAGATCATGTGCCACAAGGGCTACGGCGCCACTTCGATGAACGATATCGCGGAAGCCGCCGGGCTGACGAAGGCCGGAATCTACCACTACATCCGCGGCAAAGAGGATCTGCTCTTCGAGATCATGATGTATGCCATGGACCGTGTGGAAGAGGGCATCGTCGCCCCGGCCAAAGAGGCCACGGACGCCGAAGAACGCTTGCGCACGATCGTCGAACGGCATACCAGGAGCGTGATCGAGGGAGTCGGAGCCGTTACCATCGTCCTGGAGGAAATGACGGCACTGACACCGGCCCATCGCAAGGTGATCACGGCAAGAAAGCGCGCGTACTTTGACTTCATCCGGCAGACTCTCGAACAGCTAGCGGCCGAAGGAAAACTGCGGAACGTCAGCCCCACCACCGCCGCGTTCAGCCTGCTCGGAATGATCCTTTGGATTTGCCGCTGGTACCGCCGCGACGGCAAGATTACGCCGCAGCGGGCGCTCCAGGATTACCTTGAGATTGCGATGAACGGGGTATTGATATCTCCCGCCCCCGCAGTCCAGCCCCAACATCCCGGCAGGTTCGATTGACATTGGGGCTCCCGTCACATAACATTCCCCTAATCCGTATGAAAACTACCATCCGAACGCTATGCGTCGCCACCTGTGCATTTCTGCTTCTATTCGGGGCAGACACCTACCAAAAGCCTCCCAAGGCGATCGCGGACATCCTGAACTCGCCCACCACACCGGCGCTTTCGTTGAGTCCCAACCGCGCATATGCGCTGCAGGGCAGCCCGGTCCGTTATCCACCCATTGCAGAGCTCTCCGAGCCGATGTTGCGGCTTGCGGGCATCCGCATCAACC
>OMOG01000530.1:12686-13490 GCA_900290305.1 Candidatus Sulfopaludibacter sp. SbA4 | reverse complement strand
AATGTTCAAGATCATTCTGTATTGGAAACAGCCTTCGCTCTCAGGATCATTCTGTATTGGAAAAGACTGGGGATGGCGACGGCCCTCCGCGTGGAATATAATGTTCCGAAGCCACGTATGAGCCGGTTTTGCGGAAGCGCCAATCTGATTCCCGCCCTCTTGTTTTGGGGCGGAATGCTCACACAACCATTGAGCGGGCAGAATGATGCGAGCCGATTGCTGCGCGAATGGGCGGCCATTAACGCGGTTCCGCTCGCGGAGATAAACGAGGACGCCCCGGTGGGAGCGGATCTGCGGCACCTTGGGGAGGCCACTGGCAGCGCGAAGGTGATCGCATTCGGCGAACCCGTTCATGGCGCGCATGAGCCGCTGGCCGTACGCAATCGGTTCATTCGTTATGCAGTGGCAGAGCTCGGCGTTCGTGCGATAGGTCTCGAAACTGGAATTGGCACGGCGAAGGTGCTGTACGATTATGCGCTCGGCGGGCCCGATCCCGGCGAACGCGCACTGCGGAATGCGTTCAGTTACGGGTTTGGCGACTACCCGGAGAACCTGCAACTGGTCCGATGGATTCGTTCCTGGAATGCCTCTCGCCCGACAAATCGCAAGGTGCGCCTGTATGGGTACGATCTGAGCGGCCAGTTGTTTCCCTACGCGTACCGCTCCGTTGAGGCTGCCTTGAACTTCATCGATATGGCCGATCCGAAGCTTGGCAGCGTCCTGAGGACAGAAGACACCGAACTCGTTGCGAACCTCCGCGCCGACCGCTACCGCACACTCAATCAGCAGGATCGAGATGCATTG
>OMOG01000530.1:10889-12676 GCA_900290305.1 Candidatus Sulfopaludibacter sp. SbA4 | reverse complement strand
TGCGAACCTCCGCGCCGACCGCTACCGCACACTCAATCAGCAGGATCGAGATGCATTGACCAGACGCGTTCAGGATTTGATCGCCACGATGATTCGGGAACGCGATGTGTTAGTGGCCGGCAGTTCGGTGGACGATTATGAATGGGCGCTCCAGGAGGCAATTGCAGCGTCGCAGGACGATGATTACCTGCGCGCCCTCCCTGGAAATGGTTTGGAGCTATTTACCGCGCCGAGAGCTTGCGAACGAGATGTTCGGTGGGAACACGCCTTTGAAATGCGCGAGATTGCGATGGCGCAGAACGTTGAGTGGATACAGCACCGGACCGAAGGAAGGACTCTTATTTTTGCGCACATCTAGCACCTGCAGAAGGAGGCGCATAACATTACGGGTGCGGACGCATACCGGTTCCCAATCGCCACGTTCCGCTCGTGCGGATACTATTTGAAGGCACGATATTCAGATGACTACGTAGTCATCGCATCCCTATACGGACGCGGCGAGGGATTCAAGGCGGATGAGACGCCGTTACCAGGGGACGAAATTGCACGAGTGTTCTCCGCAGCGACGCTTGATCGTTATGTCATGGATCTGCGGAAGCTGCCCCGGAGCGGGGCGCTGCGCGTTTGGTTTGATACGCAACAACCGGTCCCGACGACATTAGACCCGCTCAAGCTCTACGATAGGCTGGCGCTCGCGAGGGCATTCGATGCGATCGCCTGGCTCGGCGTGGTAACTCCATTCCGTCCAGGGAAATAGAGGACCTCCGTCGGAACTCGGATGCGATATCGTTGGGAGGATTGTCGGCTGTACGGAAGTTGTCCTCCTGAGTCGGAGGACAAGTTTCTTGGAGGACTGATAGAGGGCAGGCTCCCGCGAAACGGCCTTCTGGGAAGTGGCGTCCGCACATGCGAGCGCATCGTCGGCCACTCCGGAGAAAGGTTCATTCCAAGCATTTTGCAGCGCAGGCGCTTCGCATCCTCTTAAGCAGAGTGCCCGGACTCGTCCGCGAATCGGCAAGCCCGCAATTCAAAGTGACCCACTATCCGTGCCGGGGGTGACGCGACGCCAGCGCCATCATCGCTGCGGTTTGTAATCGAGCCAGACGTACTCCAGTGCCTGCGGAAGAGTATCGTCGATCACCTTCCGCTGCGTGTGGCCCGCACCCTTGGAATAGACGAACTGGTACGCGTAGCCTTTGTCCTTGAGGACCTTCGCCAGGCGGGAGTTGGCGATGACCCAATTGCGGCGGCCTTCGGAAGGCGTCCTGGAGCCGTTATCGTTCTCAGAAACCTGAATCCATAATCGAAACGGCTTCTTCTCGCTTGAGGGGAAGAGGTGCTCGATGTATTCATAGGCGCCAAGCGGGGCTTCGGGACCGTTGCGAAGGTTTACGAAAGTCCCGGAATAGGTGAGGATGCGGTGATAGAGGTCAGGCCGGAACCAGGCCATTGTCAGCGCGACCGCTCCGCCCGAACTGCCACCCAGCGTCATCCGGGCATCGGGATTCCTGGAGAGCTTTACGTTCGCCTCCCGCTCGGCGCGCGGCAGGACTTCGGCTTCCACGAATTCCACGTACTTGGATGAAACAGTGTCGTATTCCAGGCTCCGTTCGGCGCCGCCGTTATCGATCATGACGGCAGCCATGGCGGGCAGGCGCTGGTCATAGATCATATTGTCGAGAATGGCCGGCAGGTTATAGCGCATGCCGTAGGCGTCGGCGGACACGATCACCGGAAGTTCGGCGCCCGCATATCCCGCCGGAACATAGACGCAGACATGACGCTGA
>OMOG01000530.1:137-10879 GCA_900290305.1 Candidatus Sulfopaludibacter sp. SbA4 | reverse complement strand
GGAGTTCATTACGAACTCGATCACCTTGCCCTCGGGAACCCCCGCCCGTTTAGCGAGTTCGGGCGCCGTGGGATAGGCGGGTCCATTGGAATAGTCGCCATCCGCGAGGTTCTGTCCCCATGGGGGGAGGGACGTCAGCCTGGCGATTTCGGACACATCCGCGGCGGATTGCTGTGGGGGAGTTCGAGGCGTCCCTGGGCCCCGGCCCCGCCCTTGGCTCGCGGCGTTTGCAGGGGGCGGAGGCGCCGGCGGCGGCACGCAGGGAAGGTTTGTCATCTGGGCGAACGCAGGGGGAATCAGGATAAGAGCTATGGTAAAGAACTTCATTGTTTAAGGACGCCTCCAGGCTTTATCAACTTTACAGCACTTTCAGTTCGGCTGAACGCCCAGGGGGTGTGTGACATCAAAGTGGAGTTTCTTCGGGAATGCTGCTCCGTCAGGCAAATCCGAGCGTACCTGATACTCACGGCTGCTGGCCGATTGTGGGGCGGACCCCCTTGGTCCGCGGGCGACCCCCCGGTCGCCCATCTCGCGCTCGACCACCGGTATTCATGAGCAGCCATCACCAGCCCGGCTCGGACAGGATTCCCCTCGATGTAATTCCGGATCTTCTCGAACTCCCCCTCATGCCGCACCAGGTGATCGTAGCTCTCTTCCTGCCAGAATGCCCTCCCGGTCAATGCCAACATGCTGTTGGCCCGCTTGGCGGTGATGCCTTTCAATGATTTCGTCAGTTTGGGCAGTGCGACGGCCGGAGTGACCAGCAAATGAACATGGTTTGGCATGACTGAGAACGCATGTAAGACATAGTGGCCGAGGGTGTTGGCGTTGTACTGGAAGGCCTCTACGATCATGTCCGCAACGGCCGGTTGGGCAAGGTAAAAAGGCCCATCGCCGACTTCATCCAACAATCGGTCCATTACCGCGAACGCCTGGCCGGAGTTGAGTGCCGCCGGGAAGACTCGATTGGGTGGGAGGCTGTCATGGAGACGCCAAGTTAGAAAGACGGGGTATTCGGTCTCGAAAACGTGCGGCAATCGACGCCGGTAGAAGGCCATACCAGACTAGTTCCGCGAGAACTGCGGAATTCTCATCTAAGACGAGACAAGCCGACCAGGGGGTCGGCTGCGGACCAGGGGGTCCGCCCCACAAAGCACCGTGACAGCACCACTTCCATGTCGCGCACCCACGCCCAGGCGAGCCGACCGAAAAAAGGACAACGACGCTGCAGAGAGGCAGAAACAAGGAAGCATCCCCCTGGGTTTGAGGGGCGGCATGAAACGATTCCCCCCGGTCGAAGCGCCATATGTCGAAGCGCCTATTGCAGAGGGCGGCGCGTTGGCTTACGATATTCGGTTCGCCGCCGGCGGTTGCGCGCCGAGCGATTCGAATTGCGGAGGTTTCGTCTGCCATGCCTTCTAAGAGACTCCATGCCGCCACGCTGATCGCGCTGTTGCTTCTCGCGGGCGTTCCTGCTTCCGCGCAGCGCCGTGTCCCCAAGGACCTATCGGGCGTCCGAGGGTTCAACTATATGGCGGCGGGAGGCAGCGGACACCTGGAACACTGGCAGAAGTACAGCGCGGCCGAGACTGAGCGCGACCTTGATTGGGCCCAGCGCCTCCAGTTGAACCAGATGCGCGTGCTCATTCCTTACCAGGCGTGGGCCCAGGATAAGGCGACGCTCAAGAAGAACCTACAGCACCTGGTGCGCGCAGCCAACCAGCGCGGAATCGGCGTGATGCCGACGCTCATGTACGCGCGCGGCCAGGCAACCGACAAGAGCCGCTGGCCGGAGACCCGGGCATTCGCCGCCGACCTGATTTCAGCCGTGGGCAAGGAGCCTGGGCTGGCGTTCTGGGACGCTTCGAACGAACCCGACTGCTGCGCGCTGCCCCCAAGTCCCGCCAACCGCCAGCGGATGGAGCACGCGCTCTACATAGTCAAGGCTCTGCAGGAACTGGACCCGGTCACGCCCGTCACCATCGGCGCCACCTTCGCCGACAATCTGCCCGAATACGGCGACACCGAGGACGTGCTGTCCTTTCACAACTACCTGCCCACCCGCGGAGCCATCGCCGCCGACATCGCCAAGGCCAAAGCTTATGCGGCGAAGGTCAACAAACCGCTGATCAACACCGAGATCGGCTGCATCGCGCGCGCCAATCCTTATGACGTGGCGCTCGAAGAGCACATGAAGGCCGGCGTGGGCTGGTACATCTGGGAGTTGATGATCACGCATTCGTGGGGCACCGTCCACGGCGTGTTTCACCAGGACGGCACAATACGCGATCCAACGATAGTGGCCGCGCTTCTCGGCATGTTCCGGGACCGGCACGAGGACGTGATGCCCTCGGTTCCGGATCGCGAGGGTTTCGTGACGCGCGCCGTCGCCAACAACAAGAAGTGGCTGGCGGACGCCGGCGCAACCTGGGAAAGAGGGCTTGACCTGGCCGAGATTTCGGCGAACCTCTTGGAAGCAGGCCAGCTCATCGCGATGTACGATCCGCCCACTCGAACGGTGGATTTGCTGCGAAAGGGTGCGCCGAACATGCCTGCTTTGCGTGGGGCCATTGAGAAGTACACCGCCATCCTCGATCCATTCCAGTTGCCGCCAAACGACCCGACGCGCGGCCGCCCGCCGGCGAATTCTCATTGATTGTTCGAACCTGCTGCGGGCAATCTTACCGCCGCCTTCCAGGCAGCGTGCGGATTTCTGCTGGCTTACCCGCGCCCGCTTCAAGCGAGCGACGGCCATGATTGGCAGCACCGCCTTGCCTTGAGGGGCGAAGGGTCTTAAGCCAACGGGTTGATCTTAAATACATACGCGAAATCGCACGGCGGCTTCTCCGGCAAGGTGATTGCGACCCCGTCCGCGTTACGCGACCACACCAGGTTGGACTCCGAACCCAGCAATCCTACTCTGGCAATCTCGCCGCCGTAATGAGGCGAGCCTGTGGCAAGCGACTTAATGAGGAGCTTGCCGTCTGCAAGCCAAGCCAATGCAATGGCGTAGAGAGAGTCGCCCTTGGTGGTAAATCGCATATCGCCCGGAGCGAATTGCGGGAGTCGGCCATACGGCGTGGCGCCGGAACTCTGGGTCGGTCCCTCGCCGGCAATCTTCCATGGCCGGGTAGAGTAGATCGCCTCGCTATTGATGGCCATCCAGGCGCCGAACTTGTCCAGGAAAGCGAATTCGTCGTCGTCCGGCCTGCCATGGCCGGGCAGAGGAATGTTCAGCAACAGATTGCCGTTCTTGCTGACGACATTTACCAGAAGCTGGACCATGGCCTGGGGCGTTCGATACCTGTGATTTTCCAGGAGCGAGCGATTGTAATGCCAGCTTCCGATGCAGGCGTCGGTTTGCCATGGATCCGGTTGGATCGCGTCCGCCTGGCTCATTTCAAAGTCGCGAACCAGCGTGTTCAGAACCGCGGCGGGAACATTCTTAATATTGAACACCGCGTCGAGTTTGCCCGCGTTCCGGCGCATGTTGGTGTTGTAGTAGTACGCCATGATATGCGGCGTGAGTTCCGGCATGCCGAGCCAGACGCCCCCGCCTCCCCGGTCGAAGTCCCAATCGGAGTTGTCGTCAAAATAGAGGAGGTCCGGGTTGTACTGATCGATCACGTCCTGAACCCGTAACATGAAACTCTCGACGAACTCCGGACAGGGATCGCTCTTGTCGTGCGGGCGCCCATTCAGATCCTGAGGATCCATGCCGTCCCACCACTTGCCCTTGCCGTCGGATTTCGTCATAACGCCATCGTAGGGCACGTCCTTCAGCGGACCGGTCTTGTCGCTGCCGTAGCGGACTGGCATAAACTCCCGCCAAGTCCGTCCTGGCGTGCCGTGATAGGTGACCCCGAACCTGAGCCCGTGCGCGCGCGCGATCTTCGCCCAGGTTCCCACGATGTCCTTCTTCGGTCCGACGTTCACGCAGTTCCAGGGCTGATGCTTCGAGTTCCAGCAGTCGAAGTTGTCATGGTGATTCCCGAGCGCCACGAAATATTTGGCGCCGGTCTTCGCGTAGAGCCGGATCAACTCTTCCGGATCCCAGTTCTCCGCACGCCAGATATGGCAGATGTCCTTATAGCCGAATTGCGACGGGTGCCCGTATGTCTTGACGTGGTAGTTGTATTGGGCATTGCCCTGTACGTACATGCCGCGGGCGTACCAATCTCCCTGCTCGGGTACGCACTGCGGACTCCAATGAGCCCAGATGCCGAACTTGGCGTCGCGAAACCAATCGGGGTACCGGTAAGCCTTCAAGGATTCCCAATTGGGCCGGAACGGCCCCGGGATCGGGCCGCCCGCGAAATTGCTGTCAGCGTATGAGTTCCGCTGCCCTGACGCGAGCTTCGCGGCCGCCAGCAAACCCGCGCCGCCAGCAATGAACTTCCTGCGGTCGAAGCCTTCAGCTTTACGATTCATCGGACTACTCCTTTGCCACGCGGCCCTCAGGAAAGCAATTGCGGATAAAGTGGATCTCAACTTCCAATCTCCTGTCAGTATTCGGAGCTCCCTACTTCCTCGCGGAAACCCTTATAGTAAGCGAATTAGCCAATCGGGGCGGGCCGCCCGGGTACGAGACGGGGAGGCTGAAGAGCCAGGCTGAAGAGCCATCGCCGTCACGGCGCAGCGGCTTGACCGATCGGTCTTACCTCTACGTTAGGCGTGGGCCGCCTGCTTGACCCAATCGACCGGCTTGCGGCGGCCCAGTATCAGACGGANNGCCGCCTGGACGCCCGCCGGAGCGGTAATCGCTTCGATCCCGTGCCGCGCAATCAGGGTAACGTCCTGCTTTCTCGCCGAGGTGACCGTTAGGTCCACGGTTCGCGCCCCCATGTCCCAGGCCAGTTTGTCGAGCTTCGCAAACGTGCGCAGCCGGATGCCGTGGATTGAGCCTTTCACCAGCGAAGGTGGAAGGGCGGGAAGGACTTCAATCACGCCGGGGCGCGAGTAAGCCAACATTTCCATGATGATGGCGGGAATTCCCCCGTGCGCATCCGGCACAGGCACGGCATAGGGCTCGCGTGCACACCGGAGCGCTTCGCTGATATAGCCCTGCTCCATCAATTGCCGCAGTTGGACGTCCACGATGACGTTGTCTTTGAGCCGCGCCCCAACCAAAGCGCGATGGCAGCGATCGTAGGCAGGCATGGTCTCGCCTGCGACCGCCGTCGCTAACGCATCGAACGTGCGCCTGCGAGCGGCGATGCCGGCGGCTCGAGCCAGTTGCGGCGTTCGATCGGGATCGATATCGTCGCCGGGCCAGACTCCGTAGAGATGAGAGACATGCCGATGGATGTAACGCTCTTGCAGCGTGGGCCAAGCCCATTCCTTCAGAGTCCCGTCCGGTTCTAGCATGTATGGCGGTATCTTGGCGAGCATCGCCTTCCATTTCGGGACGCTGTCGGCATCGGCGCCCAGTATCTCCGCGGCCCGGATCAAATGGGTGAGCGCTTCCCGGCACACGGCAATATCCATGGTGGCGTTGATCAGCGTGGGGCCCGACGGGTCCGTGCTGGCAGGCATGTTTTCGGGCGAGATGGATGGGACGAAGATATAGTTCCCGTTTTTGTCGGTGGCGCTGAGGAAATCTTCGTAGAACAGCGCCAGCTCCTTATACGCCGGCACCACGCGATTGCGAAGGAATTCCGTGTCGCCGGTGACCAGATAGTGGTCCCAGAACTGGCGCAGACGCCAGCCTCCCGCGGAAATCCAATAAGGCCAGATCCCGATGGAGGTGTTGCCTGTGTAATAGTGACTAACGCCGATGCCCTTGTCCGGAAACAGGGGATAACAGGCGCCGCGCATGCCGAAGATGTTCTCCGCGTTGGCGCGGTGATCCGGGGCCAGGCTTTCCATCCAGTTGAACCAGGCCTCCATGCCTTCCCGCAAGTTGCCCTGCACGGCGCCCGCCGTCTGCAGGTCGATAGTCGAATTGACTTCGGCCGCGATGCTGGGATACTTGCCGCTCGCGAGGATAAACCAGTGGCGTCCCATTTGGAAGGTCTTCTCCAGCAGCGCGGGCGAGTAGTCCGGCCTCGACCGCTGATCGGCCAGAAGCTCTTCCGTGGACATGCCATATTGCGACCCACCCCGAAATCCACGGTGACGCGGTTGAAGACCTCCGACTGAACTTTCTGGTGCCGGTCAAGCAAGCCCGGATAATCCGCGGCGAGCTGCTCCACGGCCTGCCGCAAGGCATCCACCTTCTGCTCGCTGTAGTCCGCGAACCATTCGATGCGCGTCAGAAGCATCACCGATGATGCACCCTCGACAACCAGTGTTTCGCTATCCACCCGGGCCGAGCCGCCGTTCGGTACCACGCGAACCATTCCGGCGTAGCCGCTGTTGTCCACGGAAGGATCCAAGCGGCACCTGTAAATCAACCGCTGTTCGTTCGAGTCCTGCCGGACCTCGCAGGCTTCGACGCCCTTCGGAGGGGTCGCTTTAGGCGGCGAGCCTGAGGCTCCCGGAGTGAACGCTGCCCGGTCGGGCGCGGTGGAGCCGATTCCCGCATGACTGCCCCAGTCCATTCCGGATCTCATGCTCCATTCGGCGGACTTCTGCAATGAGATTCGGACGTTCACCTTCTGGCCCGCGGGTGCCGTGAGCCACTGAACGATGACGTTGTCAGGTCTGGAAGCGAAAGTCCGGCGAAGCCAGTCGCCGTGCTCATCAGTCCAGACGACTTGTATCTCGCCGTTCTCGAAATTAAGCGTTCGGACGTAGTCTTTTACCGCCGCTGCTTTCGGAGAAACGAGTTGCATCAGGAACGCGGGGACGGTCAGGTGCGGCTCTGTATCCTGCTTGATCGGGCTGTTATTCATGTGCTGGAGGGCGAGCGCCACGGCGTCGCGGGTTTTCCCTTCCAGCGCCAATTGCCGCACCTGCGGGAAAATGTCCGCCACGTTCGGCGCCTCCAAGGGCCGCTTCCACGGCATGAGCAGGCTCTGGTGGTGGAAGAGAATCTGCTCCGCGAAGGGATCTCCCATCAGCTCGATGTTCATGGCTCCATTGCCGGAGGCGAGAGCGTCGCTGACCAGGGTGCCGGGCGCGGTGCTGCAAAAGCCCCGTTGCGGTACGATCTTCCGGCGGAGACGTTCGGCCAGTGGCATCGGCGAGATGGCATACGAGGTCGCCGGCGCCGGTGGGTTCGGCAGGAACGGGTCCTTCCGCACGCGGCGAAGATACTCAGCCGGGCGATTGTCCGCCGGCGGCGTGGTCACCTGTTGGGATGTTTGTTGCGGGGCGTCCTCAGCCGCGGCAAGCGCCGGCGATGCTTCCAGGGGCCCCATCAGGCCGGCGGCGGCCCCGCTTGTCCTAAGAAAATCTCTGCGTTTCATATTTGCTCTCCTGGCCTGTTCAACGCGAATCGTCAAGCGACCCAATGGACCCATTCCATGGGGTTGCGGCGCCCCAGCTTCAAATGAACTTCCACCGCTTTTCGTTCCGGCAGGTGCAGCTCGCAGGCGGCCTTCCCGGGCCCCGGCTTCGCCGACAGGACGCCGGGCGAGGCGGACACGGCTTCGATGCCGTGCCGCGCAATCAGGGTGACGTCCTGCTTCCTGACCGAGGTGATCGTCATATCCACCGTCCGGGCGTCCATGTCCCAGGACATTTTGTCGAGCCTCGCAAAGGTGCGAAGCAGCATCCCGTTGATGGATCCCTTGACCAGCGAGGGCGGTAGCGCCGGAATTGGCTCGATGACACCGGGCCGCGAGTAGGCGAGCATTTCGATCATGATCGTCTGCAGCCCGCCTTGCGCATCCGGCATCGGCCCGGCATAGGGGTCGTGAGAGCACCTGAGCGTCGGGCCGACGTTGCCTTCTTCAATCAGTTGCCGGAACTCCGTATCCACGATGTAGCTGTCTTTGAGTCGCGCCCCAACCAATGCTCGATGGCAGCGGCCATGAGCGGCCAGCCGCTCCGGAACCCGATGCCGGTTGGCGATTACAACAGACTTTGCCAGTTGCGGGGTGCGGTCCGGGTCAATCTCGTCACCCGGCCACGCTCCGTAGAGATGCGAGATATGGCGCTGGTTGTAACGCTCCGCCAGCGAGGGCCAGGCCCATTCCTTCATGGCGCCGTCCGGCTCCATCAGATAGGGCGGCAACTTGGCCAGCATCGCCTTCCAGTTCGGCACGCTGTCGGCCTCAATGCCCAACAGTTCGCATGCCTCCACCAGATTGGCCAGCACTTCCCGGCACACCGCGATGTCCATGCTGGAGTTAATCACTAACATGCACGAAGGGTCCAGGTTGCCAGGATTGTTCTCCGGAGAGAAGGATGGGACGAAGATGTAGTTCCCATTCTTGTCAGTGACCGTCAGGAAGTCCTCGTAGAACAGCGCCAGATCCTTATAAGCCGGAACCACGCGCTTGCGGAGGAAATCCAGATCGCCCGTAACAAGGTAGTGGTCCCAGAACAGGCGCACGCACCAGCCTCCAGCCGAAAGCCAGTAGGGGTGGGGCCACGTCTCCCCGGTCGAACCTGCAAAGTCGTACATCTTATCGACGCCCTCGTCTTTGGTCGGCGTGAGGGAATAGTGGGCGCCGCGCATGCCGTAAATATTCTTCGCATTGGTGCGGTAGTCCGGGTACAGGCTCTCCATCCAGTTGAAGTAGGCGTCCATGCCTTCCCGGTGATCGCCCTGCGGACCGGGCGCAATCTGCAGGTTGATATTGGCATTGGTCTCGGCTGACATGGTGCAGTACTTGCCGCTGGTTAGTATGAACCAATACCGGCACATCTCGAACAGCTTTTCGAGGAAGGCCGGCGAATAGCCCGGGCTTGACCGCTGATCGGACAGAAGTTCCTCCGAGGACATGCCGTATTGCGCCGCCCCGCCGAAATCCACGGTCACGCGGTTGAGCATTTCCGACTGGACCTGGCGGGCCCGCTCGAGCAGCGCCGCGTAGTCCGGCGTGACCGCTTCCACGGCCCTCCGTACGGCCTCCACCTCGGCCTCGCTGTAATCGGGAAGCTGTTCGATGCGCGTAAGCAGCATCACGGACGATGCATTCTCGATTACGACCGTGTCGCCGTCCATTCGGGCCGTGCCACCGTTGCGGATTACGCGGGTCACGCCGGCGTAGCCGCTGTTGTTCACCGAAGGATCGAAAACGCCTTTGAAGATCAGCCGCTGCTCGTTGAAGTCGTGCTGGGCATTGCTTTGTGCGGGCGCTTGCCCGGCGGCGCCTCCTCGCCCTCCGGCGGTGCCGGCCGGCGCGCCTCCTCTCCCTCCCGCGGCCGCCACTCCCCTGCCCATTCCTCCGCCGCGGCCGCCCCCCGCCGACCTTCCCATGGTGATTCGGACGTTCAGCGGCTCTCCTTTCGGAGCGGTGAGCCGCTGAACCACGACGTTGTCGGGCCGGGACGCGAAGAGCTGACGAACCCATTCGCCGCGCTCGTCCGTCCAGTGAACTTGCAACTCGGTGCTTTCGAAATCCACCGTTCGGAGATAGTTCTTCACCGACGCGGTCCTGGGATACTCCAGGCGCATAGAGAATCCCGCGCCTCCGCCCATCCCCATGCCGCCGCTGATGGCGGTCTTGTGCCATTCGTCGTAACCGAGTCTCGCGGCTTCGTGGTATTTTCCGTCCAGCAGCAGTTGCCGCACGTGCGGGAAAATACTCGCGATCCTGGGCGCCTCGAAGGGCCTCCTATGCGGCGTGAACAGGCTTTCGTGGCGGAAGGTGATCTGCTCCGAGTAGGGGTCGCACGCCGTATCGATACTCATTGCCCCATTGCCTGAGAGGAGAAGCGCATCGCTGGCGGGCGAGGTGCTGCAAAAGCCTCGCCGCGGCACGATCTTGCGCTGGACCCGTTCCGCCAGCGGCATGGGCGAGATTCTCACTTCCGTCCCGCTCGAATCCCGGATCGCCGGCGGCTTCGGCAGGAGCTCATCCCGCCGCACCCGGCGAAGATAATCGGCGGAGCGGTTGTCGGCCGGCGGGGCCGGCGGGGCGCCGGTTGTCTGTTGGGTACGACCGTCGCCTTGCGCCAACGCCGGCGGGGTCGTCACAGAACCCGCCAACCCGGCGGCGATGGCGCTTTTCTTTATAAAGCCTCTGCGATTCAAAGATGCCTCCTCATCGATGCAATCGCTCATGAGAACAGTAGCGGAGCGATCGCGGTCAATTACGGACCAAGTTACCCGATTGTAGCTGGTTTTGTCAGCGTTCGCGTACTTGTTTGGAACGCCAGGCGCTAGGGACCCGCGCGCACCAGACTTCGCTTTTCGTCGTATTTGATACCGCGCTTCAGATGTCGCGAATCACCCCGCTGCTTACGAAGGGCAAAAAGAAACGGAATTCCTGGAAGCCGTTCCCGCCACCTGGCCTGCCTCCGAAATCCGGAAGATAATCGGGAAGGCAATATGGGGCGGCCAATCGGCTTTCAGCCGGCCTGCTCAACATACGAAGAGTCGCCTCAGAAGGCGGCTGCGCGATCCGCCTGACTCCGGCGCGGGAGAGAGCACGCACCACCGCCGGCCGGAACAGGGCTCGGGCCATGTAGTTATTATCAGAGAGAACTTTATGGGCAGAACCTTGACTCGTTCGCTTCTCTTTTGCATGGCGTCTGGCGCGCCGCTGCTCGCCGCGCCTAGCCGTCGACCGGCCACAATGCTCGTGCTGGACGGTTCCGGGCGGTTGACGCGCCGTTGGAAAATTGACAGGGATACCACTGGTCAGATCCTTCCTAACGGCGTAGTATTTACTGACGGGTCTCAA
>OMOG01000530.1:0-127 GCA_900290305.1 Candidatus Sulfopaludibacter sp. SbA4 | reverse complement strand
GCGGCGCGCACGCGCCGAGCCGAAACCACTACCGCCAGCCCGGACTCGGCCGCACGGCGCGTCAATCGATTATTCCGTCCGTCGCCCTTCCGCCGCGCGCGATCCGCCCGGAGGGTCACAGGCCTGT
>OMOG01000577.1 GCA_900290305.1 Candidatus Sulfopaludibacter sp. SbA4 | reverse complement strand
AACCGCATCGAATGCAATTACTACGGCGCGCACGTCACCCTGGTCGACGGCCTGATCAGCGACTGCGCCCGCAAAGTCGCCGAACTCAAGGATTCCGAGTCTTGGAAAAAAGACGGATGGTTCGACGTCAGCACCACCAAGGAGCCCTATCGTGTCGAAGGCAAGAAGACGATGGGCTACGAAGTCGCCGAGCAGTTGGGATGGAGAATGCCGCAAGGCATCATCTATCCGACGGGCGGCGGCGTCGGGCTGCTCGGCATGTGGAAGGCGTTCGACGAAATGGAAGCGCTGGGCTGGATCGGGTCAGAGCGTCCGAAGATGATCACCGTGCAAGCCTCAGGTTGCGCGCCGATTGTGAAGGCCTGGGAGCAAGGCGCGGCCACTTCCGAGATGTGGCCGAACGCGGCGACGATGGCCTCAGGACTGCGTGTCCCCAAGCCCTACGGCGACTATCTAATCCTCGACATACTCAAGAAGAGTCACGGCACCGCAGTCAGCGCCACCGATGGAGAAATTCTCGAAGCCACCCGCCACTGGGCAAAAGTCGAAGGCATCTTCGCAGCACCCGAAGGCGCAGCAAGTCTGGTTGCCTACCGCAAACTGCGCATCAGCAATTTCTTCAAGCCCGAAGACACAGTCGTTCTGTTCAACACCGGCAGCGGTCTGAAGTATCTGGACGTTCTAGATTCGAGTGTGGGCACGGGCGACTCGCCCGTGCAGCCAGTACAACCCAAGCCAGCCGCGCGCCAGATCGGCGGCATCATCGGCCCATACTGAGTCTTTTAGTAGTATGTCATCCTGAGCGTAGCCGTGGCATGAGCGAAGCGAGTGCCAGAGCGCAGTCGAAGGATCCCTACTTCTACGACTCCTCCGTGCCCCTCCGTGTCCTCTGTGGTTAAATGGTTTCCTCCGCCATGACCGATCGCCTCTACTACCGCGACTCCTTTCTCTACGACTTTGACGCCGAAATCCGCGAAGTCCTCGACTCCCCGCGTCCGGCAATCATCCTCGACCGCACTGCCTTCTATCCCACAAGCGGCGGGCAAGTCCACGACACGGGATGGATCACCTCCGACGCCAACGCCAAGTTTCGCGTCACCGAAGTTGCCGACACCGAAGACGGCAGGGTCGTCCACTACTTCGAAGCAGATCGCGATTTCGACAAAGCAGCGCTGAAGCCGGGAACCCGCGTCCGCGGCCAGATCGACGCCACCCGCCGCCGCGACCACATGCAGCAGCACTCCGGGCAGCACGTGCTCTCGGCCGCGTTCCTTCGCCTCTACAATATGCCGACGGTTTCGTTCCACATGGCCGACGACTATTGCTCGATTGATCTCGATACGCCGACGCTGACGAAAGAGCAGATCGAATCCGCCGAGCGGCTGGC
>OMOG01000161.1 GCA_900290305.1 Candidatus Sulfopaludibacter sp. SbA4 | reverse complement strand
TGCCGATCGGGGCCGCTGACGGCGGCCGGGGCAAGCCGGTCCCGCTGATCGAGGAGCAGTTTCCCGCCATATCAGGCGCTTTCTCTCCCGATGGAAAATGGGTCGCGTTTGCGTCGAATGTGTCGGGAAGATATGAGGTGTATGTGCAGGCCTTCCAGGCAGACGACACCCCCAAGGTGTATGGCGAGCGCCACCGGATCTCGTCAGGTGGAGGCGTGCTTCCCCGCTGGCGGGGCGACGGCAAGGAACTTTTTTTCGTTGCAGGCGACAATCGCTTGATGGCCGTTGCCATAAAGCCCGGGCCGAGCTTTCAAGCCCTCGAACCGGCGGCTCTATTTCGCTTGCGGTCTCCGATGCCGGCGCTGCCGTCCGAGGCTAACGGATTCGATGTGGCGCGCGATGGGCAGCATTTTGTGGTTGCGGTCACGGACGCTTCGGACATCCAGCCGATGACGGTCATCGTGAATTGGCAGGCGGCGCTGAAGCGGTAACCTCGGCCTTCAATTGCCCACCGTGAACTTCTCGTACATTTTCGCGGCGTTCTCGGGAGTCACCATGATCGAGTCGATGGTGTAGTCCTTGTCGGGCTTGAATCCGGGCTCATGCAAAATGCGATTTCCGATCTCCACTGCTTTGTCCACGCAAAGGGGATAGACGAATGTCGCCGCCAGGATGCCGTCCATCACTTTCTTGATCCCGCCGGCCGGCCCGCCCAAGCCGTCCACGCCCACGAAAATCATCTCCTTCTCGCGGTTCAGCTCCTTGGCCGCGAGATACGCGCCGATGGCCATCGGGTCGTTGTGGCCGTATACCACGTCGATCTTGGGCTGCGACCGCAGCACCTCCGTCATGCGGTCTTTGGCCTTGGCCTGAATCCAGTCGGCCACCGGGTCGGCGATGATTTTGATTTCCGGGTACTGGTCGAGAATCTCCTTCGCGCCGCGGTCGCGATTGATCTCGCCTTCCACTCCCAGCAGGCCGCGCATGGCGACTATCTGTCCTCTCGGCTTGCCGTACTTTTTGGTGAGATGGTCGACGATGAACTTGCCCGCCTGCCGCCCGATGGCCACGTTGTCGCTGTGGACATAGCTGGTGTAGTTCGGCTGGAGAATGTCGCGCTCCAGGCAGATCACGGGAATGTGGGCCTCCATCGCCTGGCCCATCACCGCGGTGAGCGCGGCGCGCTCGTTGGGCGCCACGATCAGCAGATCGGGCTTCTGGCGGATGAAAGTTTCCACCTGCGCCACCTGTTTGCTGTTGTCCTGCTGTGCGTCGGAAATCGCCAGCTTTACGTCCGCATCCTGCGAGAACAGTTTCGCCATCAGGGCGTTCTGCGCGGCGCGATACGGCTCCGCGTTGTTTGCCTGGCTGAACGCCACGGCCAGTTGCTTCTTCCCTGCGCTCGCGCAAGAGGTGGCGAGCAGGGCCGCCACCATCCCCGCCGCCATGAGGATTCCGCGAGTCATTTGTCCGAATCTCTCCCCTGCACCGCTACCGCCAGCACGATGATCACCGCCTTGATCATCATCTCCACGTTGCTGTCGACGTTCTTGAGCCGGAGCATGTTGGTCAAGACTCCCATAATCAGGGTCCCCACGATGGTACCTGAAATCGACCCCTTGCCGCCGGTGAGGGGCGTGCCGCCGATTACCACCGCGGCGATCGCGTCCAGCTCGTAGGCCACTCCGGCGTTGGGATTGCCCTGGTGATTCTCGGCGGCGTAGAGCACGCCGGCGAAGCCCGAGAGCAGGCCCGAAAGCGAGTACACCCAGATTTTGGTGCCCCGGATGGGCAGGCCGGCATACTCGGCGGCCTTCTCGTTGTCGCCGATGGCGCGGACGTGGCGGCCGAACACGGTCCGCGCCAGCAGGATCCAGAACAGCGCCGCCGCGCAGGCGTACGATCCGATGACGATAGCCTTCTGACGGAACACGGCGGCAAATTCGGCGGCCACGTCGCGGCCGAATCCGATATCGATGTTCTCGTTGCTCGAAAGCCATTTGGCCAGGCCGCGCACCCCGATCATGGAAGCCAGCGTCACGATGAATGGCTGGATCCGCAAGGCGGAAATGACCGCGCCGTTGACCGCCCCCGCCAGCGTGGAGACGGCCACCGCGGCCAGAATGGCGCGCAGGATGTGGCTGGCCAGAATGGCGCGCAGGATGTGGCTGGTGTACGACGCGTGCGGCCAGGCGCGCGTGAGCGCCATCGCGGTGAGCGTGGTGGAGATGGCCAGGAGGCTGCCGACGCTCAGATCGATGCCGCCCGTGAGGATCACGAACGTCATGGCCAGGGCGATGATGCCGATGAGCGAGATCTGGCGCAGGATGTCGGTGAGGTTGCCCGGCTGGAGAAAGATGCGGGAGCCGTCGGACGCCACCGGGCTGATGAGAATGGCCAATACGAGGATGCCCGAGAGCGCTGCCAGGCTCTGGGCCCTGCGCAGCAGGTCGAGCATCAGGGCGCGTCCTTGACAGGTTTTCTCATATGGGGGCCGAAACTGGTAGCCGATGCCATGATCGTTTCCTGGGTCGCTTCCTTTGCATCATAAACCGCGGTGAGGCGGCCGTTCGAGAGCACCAGGATGCGATCGCAGCAGCGGAGGAGATCGGGCAGCTCCGAGCTGACCAGCATCACGCCCTTTCCCGCGGCCGCCAGGCCGTCGATGATGCGGTAGATGTCCTGCTTGGCTCCGACGTCGATGCCGCGCGTCGGGTCGTCGAGAAAAAACACGTCCGGATCGAGCAGAAGCCATCGCGCCAGCAGCACCTTCTGCTGGTTGCCGCCGCTCAGGCTGGCGGCCGGCGACGCGAGCGACGGGCAGTTGAGGGCCAACTGCCGAACCACGGGGCCCAGGGCGGAAATCTCCTGGCGGCGGCGGATGAAGCCCAGCTTCTGCATGCGCGCGAGCACCGCCAGCGTGCTGTTCTCGATGACGCTCATGCGCATCATGAGGCCTTCGAGGCGACGGTCTTCGGGCAGCAGGCCAATGCCGCGGCGGATGGCATCGCGCGGCGAAGCGGGTTGGAGCGGGCTGCCCCGGAGGTGAATCGCGCCGGCGCGTATGCGGTCGAGTCCGAACAGGGCGGCGCCCAACTCGCTGCGGCCGGAGCCGACCAGCCCTGCCACGCCCAGCACCTCCGAGCGGTGCAATTGGAACGATACGTCTTTGAGCTTGCCGCTGGTGAGGCCGTGCGCTTCGAGAACCACTTCGCCCAACGGGCGGCGATAGGGACGGGCGGCAATCTGAAGATTGCGCCCCACCATCAGGCGGATGATTTCGCCGGCGTTCGTGGCGGCGACTTCCACCGTCTCGACGGTCTCCCCGTCGCGCAGCACCGTGGCGCGATCGCAGACGCGGAAGATCTCATCCATCTTGTGGGAGACGTAGACGATGGAGACTCCGCGGTCCTTCAGCTCGCGGATCAGTCCGAAGAGCCTCTCGGCCGCGTCGTCAAACAGCGAGCTGGTCGGCTCGTCCATCAGGATCGCGCGCGCGTTCATGCTGAGCGCGCGGGCGATGGCCAGCAGTTGCCTCTCTCCGATGGAGAGCGAGCCGGCCATGCGCCGCGCGCCGCATTCGAGCCCGGCCTGTTCGAGGAACGGGCGGCAGAAGGCATCCACGTTCCTCGGACTGGTCAGGCGGCCCTCCGGGAAGCAGAGGTTGCCGATGACGATGTTCTCTCCCACGGTCAGGTGCGGAAACAGGTCCAGCTCCTGGTAGATGATGCCGATGCCCAGGCGCTGCGCGTCGAGCGGGCTCGCGATGGCGGCGGGTTGGCCGTCGATCAGGATCCGGCCGGCATCCGGCTTGACGGAGCCGGCGAGGATCTTGGCCAGCGTGCTCTTGCCGGCGCCGTTTTCCCCGATCAACGCATGCACTTCGCCGGGGCGCAAGGAGAATTGCGCGTGGCGCAGCGCGGCAACGCCTCCGAAGCGTTTGCTGACATCGCGGGCTTCGAGAAGGGGAGCGGCCATATCAGAGTGTCCGGAATGCCTTCTCGATGGTGCTCATCGCCATGAACATCTTGCCCGGACGATCCAGCAGCGATAGGAATTCATGGTGCCGATAAAACGCCTGGGCCGCTTCGTCATACGCCTCGACCACCACGCCGATGGAGCCGACTTCGGCTGTGTTCTTCCAGCTTCTCTCGAGAGCATCGATCAATAGCAAACGTCCAAGATGGCGTCCGCGATGCTCTTTGCCGACGGCCAGCCTTCCCACCAGAGTCGCCGGAAGGAGTGGATACCTGGGAAGCTTCTTCGCCCACGGCTCCGGCAGATCTCTCAGCCGGAGACTATAGGCGGACAGCGAATAGTAGCCCAGGATAGCGCCATTGGAATCGATCAGCACAAACGGGGCGGCAACTTTTCGTTTGGCATCCTGGCTGGCCTGATGATGGAGGTACCGGTCCAGTTCGGCTACGCCCGAATGAAAGGCGGCGCGGTCGTGGGAGGGCCCGAGAGGCTCTACGTTCACTTCCTGTCCATCGTCGTTGCGTATTGACGAACCGCCTTGCGCAGGACCGGCCCGGGCTCGCGCGGGTTGAGAATCGCCTTGGCAATCGTCAAGGAGTCGCGGGCGGACAGAACCAGGATGCCACGCTCCTCAATGGTACGTTTCGCCGCGGCCTCGGCACTTTGAAGCACAAAGTCCGTCATGCTTCGGCCTTCCAGGTCGGCGGCCCGCTGGATGAGCAGCTTTTGGTCCCGATTGAGCCGGGCGTCGAAACGGTACATTCTGGCGCGCCGGCTGGGCGGCTTCTTGGGGCTGATGGTTGGGGCGGTACGGCGCATGGCGATCCGATTCCAGTGTACGGTAATTCTCCGTACGCGTCAAACGCGGCCGGCAACCTCTTTTTTGGCAACCTCGGCTTTCGGAACCGGCCGCCCGAATCCCTGCCGCTCCATCACGCCCCAGTGCTTCTTTCCCCGCAGCAGGTCCCAGAACGCCTGCGCGCGCCACACGGTCAGCAACTGCCGGAACCCGAGGTTCTCCAGGATTCCGGCCGCCACCAGCAGCAGCATGTTGCGCACGTGCGGATAGCGGCTGGTGGAGAGTTCTTCGAGCACCACCGAACCCACCGAGAGGACCATCCCGTACAGCATGGTGGCCAGGAAAAAGGTCAGGGCCACCGGCCAGTCGAACAGGTGCAGGCAGAACCCCACGATCGTCAGCAGGTATCCGGTCAGCTCGACCGCCGGACCCAACCCCTCGAACAATATGAAATACGGGAAAGCGAACAGTCCGAGAATGCCAAACCTGGGCCGCCCGATCATCGACCGGTGCAGCCAAAAAGTTTCGAGCGTGCCCCGCTGCCATCGATTGCGCTGCCGCTTGAGAATCTTGAGCGACTCGGGGACCTGGGTCCAACAGACCGGGTCGGGCTGAAAGACGATCCGGTAGTCTCTTCTTCTGCGGCGCGCCCAGTGGTGCAGCCGGACGATCAACTCCATGTCCTCGCCCACGGTGGAAGTGCGGTAGCCGCCCACCGCCAGCACGGCCGCCTTGGAGAACAGCCCGAATGCGCCCGAGATGACGAGCAGGCAGTTGAAGGCGCTGAAGGCCACGCGCCCGCCCAGGAAAGAACGGAGGTACTCGACCACCTGAAAGCGCGCGATCCACGAGCGCGGCAGGTCGACGCTGAGCACGCGCCCGGCCGCCGTGGCACATCCGTTGGCCACACGCACGATGCCGCCCACGGCCAGCACCCGTTTGGGATCCTCCAGGAACGGCCGCGCCACGCGCAGCAGGGCATCCGGCTCCAGCAGCGAATCCGAATCCACCGCGCACACCAGCGGGTAGCGCGCCACGTTGATCCCGGCGTTGAGGGCGTCGGCCTTGCCGCCGTTCTCCTTGTCGACCACGATCAACGGAATCGGATCCATGGATTCATACACCGCGCGCACCGGCTTGGCGGGCAGGGTGCTCTCGTAGTACCGTGCCGACCGGTAGAGATGAAACTCCTCGATCAACAGCTTGAGGGTCGCATCCTTCGAGCCGTCGTTGATCACAATGACTTCGAACTGCGGATAGGAGAGCATCAGGAGGGCGCGGACGCTCTCCCGAATGGTAGCCTCCTCGTTGTAGGCGGGCGCCAGGACGGACACCGGAGACACCAGCGCCGACGCTTCCAGCACGCTGTTCTCTTCCGCATCGCGGCGGGTAAGGCGGTGCCGGACCATTTCGAAAAAGCCCACCACCACCAGGATGAAGTAGATGGTGCTCAGTGCGAACAGGTAGAAGATCACCCAGTACTCGTACACCACCAGGGCGTTCACGAGCCAATGGCGGAGCATTGGATTCACCTGGGCGCCTCCCGGCCGCCCAACATGCGCCTCTCGATCACTTCGGCGGCAATCCGATGCCCCGTTCCCCTTCCCGAGGCCACCACCTCCTGGAGGCGGTCCCACCCTTCGCCGCCCAGAGCCGCAAGCGCGCGCGCGGCGTGTCCGGCCTCGGCCGGATCGTCGAACGAAGCGCACATCTCGAGCAGTCTCCAGACCAGAGCTTCGGCCCGCAGGTATCCGCAGGCCCGCGCCGCCAGCGCCCGGACCCGCCAATCGGGGTCGTGCAATCCGGGTTCGAGGACGGAGTCAACTTCTTCCTCCAGCCGCAGGAACGGAAGGGCCCGGAAGAACTTGATGCGGACCTCCACGTTGCGCGACTGCGCCAGCTTCACCGGGACCGGAAAGAGCAGGAGCCGCTGGCGCGTCAGTACGAATTCGAGCGCCACCAGAATCCTCTCGTCGTCGTCCGAGGCGAGCCCTTTCGCCAAAAAATCGTGCAGCATCGAATCTGCCGGAACCAGTTGGAACAGGATGATCCTCTCCCAGAACGGGAGCGAGCACACGCCCTCCAGCACCTGGCGGCGCGCGTCCTCTTCTCCTCCGATGACGATGGCCTTGCGGGCGGCGCGCCTGACGGCCTCGGCGCGATGCTTCAGGCAGCGCCCGACGGCGGCCCGGGCTCCGGGGTTCTCCAACCTTCCGAGCAGGTTGACGGCGCGGATGACCGGGCCGGGGCTGGCCCCGGCGGCCTCGATCAGCAGTTGCCGATAGGGAGCGCTGGCTTCCAGCAATTCCGCGATGCGCCGCCGCGCCGAGCCCGCCAGCGCGTGCATGGCATTCTCCACCACTGACAGGAAATCATCGGGCCACTCGGCCGCCATCTCCAGAGTTTCGCGGGAAGAGTCCGGCCGCGCCAGAAGCTCTTCCAGGCTTCGCCTCCGCGCCGCGCGCGCCCGGTCCCGGCGCGACCGCAAGTCCTTACTCACCACCAGGCCCAGAATCAACCCTGCCTGTATGGCGATCTGCACGACGATGAATGCGAGCGCATAGCGCACCATCGGGTCGTCCACCCCGCGCAGCCATCCGGCCACTGCCAGCACGCACGCGGCATAGCAGGCCAGGGTGCCCGAGACCAGAAGCGGCTCGATGCGGCGAAAATGGGGCGAGTAGATCAGGCCGGTCACGAGATGTACGCTCCCTGCCTCACCAGGCGCCGCACCCTCGCCACCACCTCCAGCGGACTGAACGGTATGGTGACGTAGTCGTCCGCCCCCAACTCGAAGGCCCGGAGGATATCCTGCTCCTGGTGGCGCGAGGAGACAATCATCACCGGCGTGGCCGCGTCCGCCCGCATGCGGATTTCCGACAACACGCTGTACCCGTCCACTTCCGACACGTCCAGATCGAGGATCACCACTCCGAACACTTTCTCGCTCAAGGCCTCGATCGCCGCAGCCCCTCCCGAGACTTGTGTGACCGCGAATCCCGCCCCTGTCAGGCTGTTGGCCAGGAAGCGTGCGATCAGCGGATCCGCCTCGGCCAGCAGCGCGTGGTTGCGCCCGGCCGCCACGCGGTTCGGCCGGGCGGGAGGATCCCCGGACGAGGCGGCCGCGGCCAGCCGGCGGCCGCGGCGAATGTCCTCTTCCAGCGCATGCAGTTCTCCTACCGCGCGCTCCAGGGCAATCGACAGTTCCGGCAGCAGGGCTTCGACGCCCGCCAGGCTGCCCGATGCTCCCAGTGCCGCCACAATCCCGCAGATTTCCTGGACGCGCAGCGCTCCGATCTGTCCGCTGTGGCTGCGCAGTTGAGTGGCCGCTTCGCAAAGGGCGCCGGCGTCGCCCGCCTCCTCCGCCGCCTGCATGCGTTCGAGCAGATCCGGCGCGCCGGAGAGGAACATGGCGATCCATCCGCGCAGCAACTCGGAGTTGCCGGCCGCTTGTTCCAGTTCCTCCAACCTGTGCCGGTCGAGCGCCAGGTAGCGCGACACGGTGTCCGGCCTTTCCGGCCTGGCCGGCGCGTAGCGGGACAGCACCGATTCCACGTTCTCGCGCAGGATCGGCTTGGCAATGTAATTGTCGATGCCGGCCGCCTGGCGCTGCTGGCGATCCTCCTGTCCCGCATGGGCGGTCACCGCAATGATGGGAGTCCGTTCCGCGCCGCCTTCCGCGTGGCGCAGGGCGGCGGCGGTCTCCAGGCCGCGGGTCTCACCGCTGTCGCAATCCAGCAGGACCAGCGCGTAGGGCCGGCGCTCGAAGGCCGCGACACCCTCCACCGCCGTGCCTGTGGGATCGACGGCGTAACCCAGGTTTTCCACGAGCCGTGCCAGCACCTGGCGGTGCAGTGGGTCCGCTTCCACCACCAGCACGCGCGGCGCAGCGGGCGGCGGCGCGAGGGTTGGGCCGCCCGCCGGCGGCGCCTCAGGACGCTCTTCCACCGCGGATGCGACCGCCGCCGAAAGTGACGCCAGGGCGGAAGGCGCCCCGTCCGTACGGGCTGGCCGGTGGCCATTCTGCCCCGGCCGCGCTGGCCGGTGCCGGCCCGCGGTGTGATTCGTGCGGATCAACTTTTCCAGGCGCTCCGCTAAGGTCGTAGTGTCACTCATGGCGCACCTCGCCTGCCTCTCCAAAGTGGTAGAACCGGTTGATGGAGAGAATCGCGCTGCGAATCCGCTCGTCCTGCTCCCGCCGCAGCGCAGCGCTCACCGGCCGCTCTTCGGCGCGTGAAACGCCCAGGTCGAACAGGTACCGGCGGTAGTTCACGCCGTCGGCCACGTACAAAACGCGCCCGTTTCCGCTGAGCATTCCGTACACCGCGCCGTAGCTGGCCGCAATCAGATATCCGGCGCCTCCGGCTTCGACGTGGCGGCGCTCCTCCGGCCTCTCCGTGAAGAGCGGCGCTCCGAACAACTCGTTCCGCTCGACCGGCCGGTGGCCGAGCAGGTAATAAAGGCTGGGCGTGATATCGGTTGAAAACGCCGGGCTGTCGGGATCGCTCGCCAGCTTGGCGCGCATCTCCTGCGGCAGATGCACCAGCAGCGGAATGCGCACGATCTCCGGAAACAAGGTGTAGGCGTGTCCCCATCGCCCCTCCTCGCCGAGCGAGTCCCCGTGGTCGGAGGTCAACACGACGATGCTCCTGTCGTACAGGCCCCGGGCCTTCAGAAACCCGATGAACTTCCCAAAGGCGGCGTCGACGCGCCACAGCCGCGATGCATAGGGGGCGTAGAATCCCGGATAGCTCTCTCCGGCCGGCACGGAAGCGCCTTCCCGCTGAATCACCGATATGTGAATGTTCTGCGGCTGGGTGTAGGCGAAGATCGGCGCGGCGTCTCCGGCGCGGCGGTCGATCTCCTTCGCGAGCCTGTCCAGCGAGCGAGCAAAATCCAAGCTGGCAACGGCTTCCGGCGGATCGAGATCCACGGCGCCGGTCGAAGGCGCGAGGATCGTGTCGAGGATCGAATCGCGGCTCACCAACATCCGGTACTGTTCCACCTGCAGCAATCGTTCGAGGGCGTTCATGGGCGCAAAGGGAGTGATGTACTGCTTGTGCAGCAGCATCGCGCCCGCCCAGATGGCCGGCTCGGAAAGGCCCGTTCCGCCGTAGCGCGTGAACGCGTTGCGGAATACCGTGCTCTCGCGCGCGAAACCCTCGATCGCGGGCGTGAAGGTGACTGCCGGGTTGTACGGCGAAAGATAGTCGCGCCGCAGGCTGTCGATGGTGAAGATGAAAATGTGGGGCGGAGGCGCGGGCGAGCGCGCCAGGTTCGCCGCGAGAATCACCGGCGCCGGATCGACGTGCACCGACGACGGGATGTTGGTGTTGCGGGCCAGAAACCGATCGAGCGATCCGTCGCCCTGGGGTCTCGCCAGGAAGACACGGGCCAGCCGGAAGGATGCGTCGTAGCCGGCCCATCGCTCGAGCACCGCCCCAGCCGCGGGCCTTGCCTCGAGTCCGCGGTACGCGCCCGCGAATGCCAGCGGCAGAAGAATCCAAGCCATGCCACGGGAGTTCGACCCGCCGCGTCCCGCGGCTGCGCGCCGCGAGACGATCCCGTAAAAGCAGGCGAAACTCGCCGGCCACAGCGCTGCGGCCGTCAGTTCCTGCAGCAGGAAGTTCCAGTCCATCGCCGCTGCTTCCACCGCCGCGTAGGCGCCCGCCGTCCCCAGCACCAGCAACGCGGCCGCGCCCGTGCCCGCCGAGCGCACCAGTCCCAAGGCCGGCGCCGAAACCGCCAGCCCGATGCCGTCGTCCACAGTCCGGCCAGCTCCCAGGCACAAGGCCGCGGCGGCGTTCTGCGACGCCAGCACGATTCCCAAGGCAGCCGCAAACCCAGACGAGGGCCATCCCGCGAAGCCCACCGCCGGACAGAATACCGCCTCGACCACCTCCCACACGGCGCCCGCCAGCAGCAGGTGGCACAGCCAGAACTCGACCCTGGCCGGCGTGCGAAACACCGCGGCCACACGTGCCAGCCAGTCGAGAGCCAGGAAGATCGCGAGAAAGACGAGAAGGTGCACCAGCAGGCTCCAACCCAATGCCGGCGCCGCCGCAGCGGGCGTGAGCCGCGGCGCCGGGCGCGCCAGCGCGACCGCCGCGTACAACACGGCCACGAAAATCGCCGAGCGCCAGGCCGCGGCAAGGTGCGCAGCTCTGGCGGGCCTGTTCCCCCACTCGATCGCGCCCGCATGGACACAGATGTCGATCGCCGCCAGCCACGCTGGTGGAATCAGCGCCACCATCCCCCAGGCGAGGCTGCTCCCGTCATTCTGCAAGCCCGCGAGCACCGGGTGGACGATCAGCGCGACGGCGCAGACGGCCTCCCAGATCCCGAGGCCGGCGGCCAACCGGCCCGGCCATCCGCCGTGCAGCAATCCCCTGTGCAGCGGCTCGGCCAGCAGAACCAGGACCAGGGCCAACGCCGCCAGGTTGAGCCAGGGATGCATGCGGACGGCCGCATCCAGACCCGGAAGAAGGCCGCCTGCATGCACCTGGTGATACGTGAACGGCAGATAGGCCAGCATGCAATAGACAGCCGTGGCTACGCTATAGCCCGTAAAAACCGCGCGCGCGGCCAGAAGCAGCAGCCGTCTCATTCGCCCGCCCTCCGCAGCAGCGCCAGCCGCTGGGCGATCTCGGCATTCGACCGGTCGAGAGCCAGCGCCTTCTGGTAGTGCAGAATCGCGCCTTCGAGATCGCCATCCTCATCCGCCATGCGGCCCAGCACGATGTGGAAGTCCACGTAGCCGTCGGCCAATTGGACACCGCGCCGCAAATAGTTTCGCGCGCCGGCGCGGTCGCCCAGTTGCCGGCAGGCCAGCCCCAGCACCAGCAGGGCATCCACGTTGTCCGGATGTTGTTCGACGATCGCGCCCGCCAGTCGCCTCGCTTCCTGCGTGCGGCCCTGCCGGAGACGGACGCGGGCCAGTCCGGTCGCCAGATCCGCGTACGCCGGCTGCGACGCCGCGCCCTGCGCGTAGAGCGCCGCCGCGCGGTCCGTCTCTCCATTTCGCTCCAGGGCGTGCGCCAGGTAAAAGATCGAATCCGGATTGCCCGGCAGGAGCGCCAGGCACCGCTCGAACGTCGCGATGGCCTGCTTTTCCAACCCTTGCTTCTCGTATGCCTGGCCGGCCTGCGGGCAGCCCTCGATGGGCCGCGGTGAGCGGTCCAGGAACTCCTCCCACACGGCCGATTCCTCGCGGTAGCGACCAAGGTGATCGTAGATTTCCCCGAGTTGCGCCAGGTAGATGGAACTCTCCGGGTACGCGGCATGCAGCCGGAGGGTCGGCTTCAACGCCCGGTCCCACTTGCCGAAACGCCGCATTACGGCGCTATCCTCCTGCAGGCGGCGCGATTCCTCCTGGTTCAGCTCCGCTCCGCGGGCGCCGAGCGGCATGCGGAACAATGCCCAATAGAAGATGCCGAGCGCGAGCGTCGCGGCCAAGGCGGGCAGCGGGCGGGCCTGGGGATGGAGCGGGGAGGTCATAGCTCACAACCGGTAGTAGATGGACGTCTCCGCCAGGTAGTGGCGCAGCCCGCTGGCCGAGACACGGTCTTCGCGGCTGACTCCCCAGCGGCACTGCAGGCTCAGCCGCCGGCTCATCGCCCGCTGGAATTCGAACGTCAGGGAGGTCGAGTTGAGGATCTGCGGGTCGTAGATGCCTAGCGTCTCGGCCGGCGACGAGCCGTGCCCGTAGCGCAGCCCCCAGTAGTCCGTGCCGTCTCCATAGTAGCGGCGCACCTGGAATCCGGCCGAGCGCGACGCGCCCGCCGATCCGGGGGTGAGAAACATCCGCCCGGTAAACATCCAGTTGCCATAGTACTTGGTGAGCGACGGCGTGTAGATGTTCACGTTGCTGCTGAAGTGCATCTGGCGGAAGCCCGCCGAGCCTTCCCAGCCGTGCCCCAGGGACTGGTACAGCTCCGCCCCGAAGTGGTAGCGCGAATACAGCGCCGCGTCCGCCGAGTAGCCCACGTTCAGGTAGGCGTACGTGCCCGGCCGGATGTGGGGATAGGCGTCGATCTCCACCTGCTGGCTCACGATCGAAAAACGGTCGGCCTGCGAGAACCTGGCGATCACGCTGCCCAGGCCGGTCTGGCGGCTCAACTGCACCTGTTCTTCCCGCCACGGCGCGCGCCCGTCGCTGAACCACTCGCTCGAATGGTCGAAGCTGGCCGTCCAATGGCGCAACGAGTCTCCCAGATCGCGTTCCTGGCTGGCCGCCTCCTGGCTGCCCGGGTCGACGTCGATGAGGTGGCGCACCGTGGCCAGGGCTTCGCGGCTTTGTCCCAGCGCGCGCAACGCTTTCGCCCGCGCCAGCAGGAGCGCCGTGTCGTTGGGATTGCGCCGCAGCGCATCCCGCGCCAGCGCCTCGGCCCGCTCGGGGTGGTCCGACCACATCTCGACGTTGATCAGCGCCCGCAACGCGTCGCCGTAGTCGCGGTGGCGCGCGAGGACGGCTTCCAGGTCCCGGCGGGCCTCGTCATAGCGGCCATCCCAGGACAGAATGATGCCGTGCAGGGTGCGCGCGTCGGCGTCGGCCGGCTCCTCGGCCAGCCGCTTCTCCAGGAGCTCGAGCGCCTCCGGGCGCTTCCCACCGGTCGCCAGCCCCCGCGCGGTAGCAACCGCATCCGCCGCCGGGGCGGCCACGGCCAGCCCGGCGCAAACCATGGACAAAAACAGAGCGCGCACAAAATCTCCTGGTCCACATATCGGCGGGTGGGAGCGGTTTCGAGAGGGTGGCTTGGCCCGGGGGGATGGGGCCAGGGGCCTGGGGCCGGGGGCCGGGGTTGTGTGAAACACCTGAGTGACGATGTTTTGCGGGAATGTCGATTTTTTATTCATGCGGCTGGAACCTCTTCTGTTTCTGTGGGTTGCGGAGGGGAGGCGGAATTTTGTGACGATGATTCGTCGTTTTGTGGAAAATCATCGTCACAAGGCTCGGTGGAGAGATCGATGATGCGGTTGCCTCCAGGTAAACGCCGGAATTTCAATTCGATACGGCTGTCGGCGAGGGTCAACACACACTTCTTGAAGTGGTGCAAGACGCTTTGTGGGGATTGGGGACTCGTCCGGGGGTCCAGGAGCGGCCGGAGGAGGTCCGACAGTTCGGCCGCAGTGCCGGTGAAGGAGCGGCGCTGTTCGAAGAGATGGCGGACGGCCGCGACTATGGGATGGGGCTCGCCAAAGCGCGAGTGCGGGGGCGGCGGAGCGAAGGCAAGCTGCATTTCCCCCTCGGTGCAGCCGAGCGCAGGACTGGCGGCCATGGCCCAGGCGAGGGCGTTGGCGTGACGTCCGGTAGCCTGGTTCATTGCGGGCATGCGACTGAGGGCCGTGCCGCTCGCCAAGGCGCGAGAGACGGCGGAGCAGAGGGCTCCGAGGATGGCTGGCCAAGCCGGGTGGAGGGTTTCGAGGAAGACGGCTTCGGGGCGGCGACTCTCCGGGGGGAGGGGCGGGAGGGGGCGCGTTCGGGGAGGCGAAAGAAGGCTTGGCCATCGGAGGCGGTGAAGGTGCCGCCGGTTTGGACGATGTCGAGGAGACGGGAGTAGGGGTTGGTATGCATGATTTCCTCTCAATTCCAATGTAATTGGTGGTCGTCAGCATCGCAGGCGGTTGAGAGGCGGAAGTTGTTGAAATCATTCAGGAAATTTTCCCGGAAATTTTGTGACTGGGTTTTTTGGGGGGGGCTTGTGGCAGGGGTTTTGGGGTTGATTTCAGAATAGGAGAACAATATGGAAACACAAAAACCGACAGAAAAAGAAGTTGCTGGATGGAGTAAGCGGGGCTAAAGCCGCGCGGCCCGGGCTAAAAGCCCGACCGATGACGGGCCACAAAAAACGATGGCCTGCCTACCTCTGGCTCGACAGAATGGCCAAACTCCAGGCGTCGACACGAGCGGGTGACGATTCGGGAACGTCTCTAGTGGCAGAAACCTCGCGGGTTGCGGAGCGCCGGCTGAAGCCGGCGGCAGCCCAAGATTGGCTGCCCCCCACAGAGCAGCATAGCCGCAACCAAACCGGGAGGGCGAGGAGCCAGAACTCAGCTCTGCCCCCGGCGGGGGCCGGATTGAATAACCTGCGACTCCGGAGACGCGCCGGGAAAAGGGGGTTGGGGATTAGGGGTTAGGGGTTGGGGATAAGCG
>OMOG01000476.1:17765-17916 GCA_900290305.1 Candidatus Sulfopaludibacter sp. SbA4 | reverse complement strand
GGAAAAGAGAAGAAAGCCGAGATGAATCTCGGCTCAGCAGGCTTGACAGCCTGCGCCACGCTTCCCGGTTGTGACACACTGTCGCAGGCAGGCGTCGGCATGAGTGCCCGACCCAGAGGGTACCCCGGCAGGCACGGGCCCAGAGGGCACC
>OMOG01000476.1:0-17755 GCA_900290305.1 Candidatus Sulfopaludibacter sp. SbA4 | reverse complement strand
AGTGCCCGACCCAGAGGGTACCCCGGCAGGCACGGGCCCAGAGGGCACCCCCTGCGCCACGTTCACTCCACCTGAAGACTGTGAGAAATGGCGGCGAAGGTTCCCCTTGGGCCCGGCCAGGTTCTTCTCAGCGCGCTCCGCTCCCTCGGCCCTCTCAGGTTTTTCTTCTCCGCGTCTTCCTCCGCGCCCTCCGCGTCTCCGCGGTTAACTCTCATTTTTCCGTTGTCTCAGTGCCGCCGTCGCGGCGCGGTGGCACTTCAAACAGAGGGTGCGCATGTTCGAGATGTCGCACTCGCCGCCGCCTTCGACCACCGGCACGATGTGGTCGGCGTCCCAGAGATGCCGGCGTAATCCCCAGTCCTTTTCGAATTGCCTGCGGGCCGCATAATCGAGCTTGCGTTTGTTCTTGCGCAGGGCTTCGGTATCGACTCCGCACCCGGCGCACACCCCGCGGTCGCGCGCGAAGACCTGCTCGCGAAGGTAGCCGGGGTCGGTGCGCAGCTTCCATTCGTGCACGCAGTGCGCGCCGCAAAACGTGAACCGCCCCTCGGGGACGGCGGCCCCGCACCAACGGCACACGCCCCGCTGCCGCTTCACCCACCCGCCAGGCTTGCTGCGTCGAGTGCTCACACGCGCAGTTCGTAGCCCAACCCGCGCATCCCATCGATGATGCGCGCGCGGATCTCACTCACTTCTTCGGAGGAAAGCGTGCGCTCGGGCGAGCCCACGGTCAGGCGGAAGGAGACGCTCTTCTGTCCCTCTCCGAGCGGCGGGCCGGAGTATTGCCGCAGAAACTGGATGGATTCGAGCAGCGGGCCGGCGAACGAAGCGACGGCCGCTTCGAGCGTGCCGGCGAGCTCCCGCATCGCGGCAATCACCGAGAGGTCGAAGGCCGCCGACGGGTAGCGGCGAATGGGCGTGTACTTGGCATCCGCGGCGGCCAGCGGTTGGATCGCCCGCAGATCCAGATCGAGGATGGCGGCGCGGCCGAATTCCACAAGCCGCGGGTGCAGTTCGAACAGGCGCCCGACGATTTCGCAGGCGCGGCCAGGGGCGCCCTTCCACAGGATGCTGGCGGAACGCGCGGGATGTTCGAATGGACGGGCCTCGACGGGACAGGCTTGGGCGCCAGGCATCAGGCACTCGGCCGTGCGCTTCAATTCAAAAAGCGAGGCGCTTGTGTCTAATGGGCCATCGGATTGCCGGCCGTAGATCGCGGCCACGAGGTGCGGGATCTCCGCAGGCAAACCGGAGGCTTGCCCGTGGATCTCCAACCCGATCTCGAAGAGACGGAAGCTCTCCCGATGCTTGGCGTTCTCGGCGATGTTCCGCCAGATGCCCGGCAGCAGCGAGGTGCGCAGCAGCGCCTGGTCCGACGCGATGGGGTTGGTGACTCGCACGTGAGCGGCGGGCTCCAGGCCGAATGCCCGCGCCGATTCCTCGCTGATGAAGGAGTAGTTGTAGACCTCGGTAAAGCCCTGATCCACGAAAATATTGCGCACCTCGTGCTGGAATTTTCGCTCGGGATTGCCGGGTGGCACCGACGCCGGCACCAGTGGCGCTTGTGGAGCGATCGAATCGTAGCCCACCATGCGGCCGACTTCTTCCACCAGGTCGTCTTTCATGGACACGTCCTTGGTGGCGCGCCAGGAAGGGACGGAAACGCAGAAGACCCCCGGCTCGGTTTCGGCGACGCCGAATTCCAGGCTCTCGAGAATGCGGCGCACTTCGGCGGAAGCGACGGCGCGGCCCAGTTTCCGCTCCAGCCACGCGACCGGCAGCCTTATGGGCGGCGGTGCGGGAATCTCCTTCTTCTGGTCGGCCACCCCGCCCACCGCGTGGATGCCCGGCGACACCTCCCGGAGCAGCTCGATGGCGCGCGCGATGCCGCGCACGGTGTTGGCCGGGTCCTGCGATTTCTCGAATCGCATGGAGGCGTCGGTGCGCAGCTTGATCGCGGCGGATGTCTTGCGGATCGAAGCTGCCTGAAAGTTGGCGCTTTCGAGCACCACCCGCGTGGTCTTGTCGCTGATGGCGGTGCCGGCCCCGCCGATCACCCCGGCCAGCGCGATGGCGCCCGAGCGATCGGCGATCACCAGGTTGGAGGGATCGAGCTTGTACTCCTCGCCGTTGAGCGCGCGGAAATGCTCGCCGGCTTTCGCGGGCCGGATGAAGATGGTATCGCCCTCGATCAGGTCTGCGTCGAAGGCGTGCATGGGCTGCGCCAACTCCGCCATCACGAAGTTCGTCATGTCCACGATGTTGCCGATCGGGTTCAAACCGGCGGCTGTGAGCCGGCACTGCAGCCACAGCGGCGAAGGCCGGATGGCGACGTTTTCGAAAACCAGCGCGCTGTACCGCGGGCACAGGTTGAGATCTTCGATCCGCACCTGGATCGCGGGCGCGCTCCACGGCAGCAGATCGAGCTTCGCCGGTTCCCTAAGCTTGAGCCCGAGGATCGCCGCGACTTCGCGCGCCATCCCGTGATGGCCCCACAGGTCGGGACGGTGCGTGATGGACTTATTATCGATTTCGATCACGCTGTCGGCCAGGCAGCCGGCAATCGGCGCGCCTACCTGCGAGTCCAGTTCCACAATGCCCGAGTGGTCGCGATTGATGCCCAGCTCGGCGGCACTGGCGAGCATGCCGTCGCTTTCCACGCCGTGAATGATTTTCTTGCCGATAGGGACATACGCCGAGATGATGCCCGCGCGGCAATTGGTCGCGCCGCACACCACGATCCTGTGTCCGTATCGACCGGCATCCACCACTGCTTTCACATTGTGCGTATCCGGGATCGCCTCTACCGACTCCACGCGCGCCGCGCAAGCGCGCTCCAGCAGCACGCCCGCCGCCTCAATGCCTTCGCACTCGGCGGTCTTCATGGTGATGAGCCTTTCCAGGGGACCGGGGGCGTAATCCAGGTCCTCCACCAGCTCGCGAATCCAGTTGTAAGAGAACTTCATAAGAAAGCCATCAGCGGTCAGCGGTTAGCTTTCAGCTCTCGACGCCGGGCGGTTTTGGCTGAGAGCCGATCGCTGAAAGCTGACCGCTCATTCAAAACTGCTCCAGAAATCTCAAGTCGCCGCCCTGCAAGTGGCGTATGTCATCGATGCCGTAGCGCATCATCACCAGTCGCGTCAGGCCCAGCCCGAAGGCGAACCCGCCCCACTCCTCCGGGTCGATGCCGCTCATGCGCAGGACGTTGGGGTTTACCAGGCCGCAAGGCAGCAACTCCACCCAGCCGCTCTGCTTGCACACCGCACAGCCCGGGCCTCCGCAAATCAGGCATTGGATATCCAGCTCGAAGCCGGGCTCGACGAACGGGAAATAGCCGGGCCGCAGGCGCACCGTGACCTCGCGCTTGAAGATGGCCGTGAGCAGCGTCTTCATGAAATAGAGCAGGTGCGCCACCGAGACTTCGCGATCCACCATCATGCCTTCGAGCTGGTAGAACGTGTGCTCGTGCGAAGCGTCCACGCTCTCGTTGCGAAATGCGCGGCCGGGCGCGATCATGCGCAGCGGCGGACCGAGCCGCTCCATGCCGTGCACCTGCACGGGCGAAGTGTGGGTGCGTAACAGGTTGCCGCCATCCAGCCAGAACGTGTCCTGCATATCGCGCGCGGGGTGCTCGGCCGGAATGTTCAGCGCGTCGAAGTTGTAGTACTCGGTTTCCACCTCGGGGCCGTCGAGCACCGTGAAGCCCAGCGAAACGAACAGCTCCTCCAACTCGCGCTGGATGCGCGTAATAGGGTGCAGATGTCCGCGCCGCGGGCCGGGAGCGGGCAGCGTGAGGTCGACCCATTCGGCGTCCAGGCGGGCGCGCAGTGCGGCTTCGGCGAACTGTTGCTTCTTGACTTCGAGCGCCTCTTCGAGCTTCTGTTTGGCGCTGTTCAGCAGCTTGCCGATGCGCGAGCGCTCTTCCGGCGCGAGCTTTCCCATCTCCCTGCTGAATTGCGTGAGTCCGGATTTGCGCCCCAGCGCGTCCACGCGAACGGCTTCCAGCTCCTCCGGGGATTTCGCCGATGCGATTCGTGCCAGGGAACGGGACTCCAGTTCCTGTATGGATTCATCGAGCATGGTGTGGAATGTTTCATTGTAACAAGGCGGCCCCATTTGGAGCCACGACCGTGAGGGAGTGGTCTTCGGTGCCAGCGAGACTTCGCGATTAGAAGTCGCGTCGATTTCGAGCGAGGCCGAACCAGTCCTGCACGCCTTCCTCAACGGCCGCCATTTGTGCCCGATTTAACGCTCCGGCTGAAGAAACGGGACGGCTACCTCGATTTCAAAAGGAGAGCCCCGCAGCTCCGTTGTGTGGGGAACGACCGTGACAATAGCGCGATCAACATCGCCATATGCAATACTCACAACCAGGACCGGGGTATTGGCAGCCATCCCGAGGGCGAACAGCCAAACTTCACCGTCGATTACTTCCAGATTTCGAGTAAGGCCCCGCTGGATGAGCAAACCTTCGATCTGGTAGCCGAACTACCGGAAGGCGCCACCAGGCAGCAGTTCCGCCTGATGATGCAGAATCTGCCGGCGGAACGGTTTCACCTCAAGATGCACATGCAATCGAAGGAATTCGCCTCCTACGAACCGATCGTTGCGAAGAGCGGGACGAAGTTGAAGGAGTCGACGGCTGGCAACGGAGCGGCGCCGGCGCCCAGGGCATCTTCCGATGGTTTTCCGGATCTGCCGTCCAATCGGCCCGGCATGGTGGCTCAACATTCCGTGGGCGGTGGTTTTGTGCTAATCCGCCTGAAGGCACAGCAGGAACCGATTTCAGAGTTGGCCCGGATGCTGCGATTGCCGGACGGACAGCCGCTGGTGGACAAAACCGGGCTGACCGGGAAGTACGATTTCACACTCGAGTTCTCAAGCGAAGTGCCGAATGCCGCGTCTGGCGGCGGCGCGCAACTGCCGGTCACGCCCAATCTGTTCACCGCCTTGCAGGAGCAACTCGGGCTGCAACTCGTTGGTAAGAAGATCCCATTTGGCGTCGTGGTCGTCGACTCGGTCGACAAGGTGCCCACCGAAAACTAGCCCAATAAGAGAGGCCCCCGGCTCTGCCGGGGAGGCAGTAGAAGTTTGACAGATCCGGGAGTCCATCGTGGAAACTCCAATCGTGAGCCGCCAAGCGCACGAAGAGGAGATTTCACACGATGGACGACTACGAGAGTTTAAGCCATACGAAATGGGAGTGCAAATACCACGTGGTGTTCATTCCGAAGTGCCGACGCAAAACGCTGTACGTGGGTTTGCGAAAGCACTTGGGAGAGGTCTTTAAGCGATTGGCCGTGGGACGGGGATACCGCCGGTCTCCATCCTTAATTTGGGCAGCGGCGGTGATACACTGCATGGGCAACCGATTTTGCGGAATTTCGCGGAGTCGCGTTTCGGCGGGGATTCCGGGCCTATTCTGCCGGACGCAGCCTGAGGGAAAAGAGGGAATCCGATGGACAGTCTACGTGTGATTCGCATGGCGGCGCTGGCCGCTGGGATGGCGGGCGTGGGCTCGGCGCAGATCACCGCAAGCTTGACCGCCTCGCCGGCCAGTCCCATCACCTACGGGCAGCCGCTAACCTTGATTGCCTATGTGAACTCAACTTCCGCTCAGCTTCCATGCACGGGGGAATCTGTCGCCTTCCAGGACTTTGCGGACGGTGCGTCCCTGGGCACGGCACAAGCGGTTCTGACGGAAATACTGCCCGGAGAGACCAAGTGCACGGCAACCCTGACGCCGAACAGTTACACCTCCAGCCTCAAAACCGGACAACACACTCTAATCGCAGCGGTAAGGCCAAACGGCGGTAACCCAGATTACTCCCTCGTCGTCAACCCTGCCTCGCCCGTTGTCACTCTCGCGCTCGCGCCCAATCCCTCCACCCCAGGTCAAACGGTGACACTCACCGCGACGGCGGCCGCCGAATACTCCGGGGGACCGGCGCCAACCGGATCGGTGACCTTTACGATCGACGGGAACTCGCAGCCCGCGGTCCTTCTGTCTAACGGTGTGGCCACGCAGACGACCGCGACGCTGACGGCCGGTACTCACAGCGTCAACGCCATTTACGAGGGCGATGGCAACTACAACAGCGCCTTGCCGGTCAACGGGCCACTTACCCAGACAGTCAACCGGCTTGCGACCGCCACGTTCTTGCAGGCCGTTCCTACCTCGTCCACCTACGGTCAAGGGGTGGCGCTTACCGCCGCTGTCTCGCCTCCCACGGCCACGGGCACGGTCACCTTCAAGGATGGTTCAACCTCCATTGGCACCGCCTCGTTGATTGCCATGGCCGGGATTGCAATCCTCCCCACCTCCACGCTGTCCGTCGGCAGCCATTCGCTGACCGCCTCTTATAACGGCGATGCCAACTATGCGTCGAGCGTCTCATCGGCGGTCACCGAAACGGTCAACCCGCCGGCGACCGTTACGTCTCTGCAAGTCGCTCCTACGCCCTCGACCCCCGGTCAGCCCGTGGCGTTGACGGCCACGGTCTCTCCTCCCGGGGCCACGGGCACAGTGACCTTCCTGGACGGTTCAACCCCCATTGGCACCGCCCCGTTGATTGCCATGGCCGGGATTGCTGTCTTCGTCACGTCCAACCTGTCCAGCGGCAGCCACTCGCTGACCGCTTCCTATGGCGGCGATCCCACCCATGCCCCAAGTGTCTCGGCAGCGGTCACGGAGACGGTCAGCCAGAATGCAACCGCCACGTCCCTGAAGGCCGTTCCAACTTCATCCAGCCCCGGTCAGAATGTTACGCTGACTGCTACCGTCTCGCCTTCCGGCGCCACGGGTACGGTCTCCTTCCTGGATGGTCTCAGTACCATCGGGACGGCGGCGTTGAACACGGGCACGGCGAGCTTCAATGTCTCCACGCTGACGACCGGCAATCACTCGCTGACGGCATCGTACGGCGGCGATGCGAACGATGCGGCGAGCACCTCGCCGGCGGTGACGGTGTCGGTCGGTTTACAGCCCACTACCACGGTGCTGTCGGTGAGGCCCAACCCCGCGGCTGCCGGCCAGAGCGTGACCCTGACGGCGACGGTGACGCCCGGAAATCCGACCGGGACCGTCTCGTTTTACGATGGCGCGAACCTGCTGGGGAGTAGTGCGGTGGCCGCTGCGGCCGCGGTGTTTTCCACCGCGACGCTGACGGCTGGCAGTCACTCGTTGACGGCGACTTACAGCGGCGATACGAACAATGCGGCGAGCACATCGGCGGCGGTCGCGGAGTCGGTGACGGGCGGCACAGGCACCGCGGTGCCGAATCCGGTGTCGGTCAGTCCGGTGTCGGGCAGCGGATCGGGCCAGGTGATGATCTTCACCTTCAACGATCCCAGCGGCTGGCAGGATCTGGATGTGGTGAACATCCTGATCGGCAATTTTCTGGACGGGCGGAATGCCTGCTACCTGGCTTACAGCCGGACGGCGGGCGTGCTCTACCTGGTGGCGGATGACGGCGGGACACTTTCGGCGGGGCTGACTCTGGGCGGGTCGGGAAGCGTCTCGAACAGCCAATGCAGCGTGGCGGGCGCGGCCTCGTCGGCGGCGGGCAGCGGAGACACGCTGACCGTGACGCTGAATACGATCTTCACGGCCGGTTTCGGAGGCAATAAGGTGGTGTATATGGCGGCTCGCAGCGTGGGGGGCGGAAACTCAGGGTGGCAGGCGCTGGGAGTGTGGCAGGCGCCCTTCACGCCGGCGGGAACCATCACGGTGGTGAGTCTGACGCCGGCGCGCGGGGCGGCGGCAGCGGGGACGGCGCAGACGTTCACGGCGGTGCTGACCGACAGCCGGGGAACCGGCGATTTCGGAGTGGTGAACCTGCTGGTGAACAACTTCATCGACGGGCGGAACGCGTGTTATCTGGCGTATGCGGCATCCACGAATTCGCTGCTGCTGGTGGATGATGGAGGGGACGCGGGAGGGCCGTTTGCGGGCACGATGGTGCTGAACGGGGCGGTGGCGACGATGCAAAACAGCCAATGCTCGGTGAACGGGGGAGAGTCGTCGGCGGTGAAGAGCGGTGGCACGCTGGTGCTGACCATGAATATCATGTTCCAAACGGCTTTGGACGGGAACCGCATTGTGTGGGTGGCGGGGCGCGATGGGGCCGGCGGCAACAATACCGATTGGCAGGCCATGGGGACGACTACCGTGCAATGACTGAGCGAATCTGGCTGCTAAGAGAGTGCGCAAGAATAACTCGGCAGTGTTGGGAACTCCGGAGAGGCGGGGCTAGAGCCCCGCGCAGCGCCGGGCTAAAACCCCGGCATACGCCGACTGAAAGCCGGCGGCAGCCAGGATTGGTTGCCCCACTGGAACGGTTGGCAGGCGGAAGCGCCTGCCTACCAAGACTGGCCGAACCCTCTAACTGGGATCTGTCCAACAAGGCAGGCCACAAAAAACGATGGCCTGCCCCACATGGCTCGGATGCCAGCCGCCGACCACTTGCATAGACCTGCTCGTCCTGGCGGCGACTTGCAGATTGTTGATCACTCGAACCACCTTGGGCACCGCTTTGGCAACGGTTTCCGCCTTGGCCTTTACCTCGCCCGAATCCACCTGTCCGGCCAGGGTCACTACTCCGTTGGTAGAGTCGACCGAAATATTCGTCACGGTGGTAGGCCCTACTTCCGAGGCGAGCTTGGACTTCACTTGGGCCACGATCTGGAGGTCGTCCACTTGCGCTTCCGGGGATTCGTTAGTTCTGCATCCCATCAGAAACGCGCACAATAATGCCGCGGGCAGAAAAAATCTCATCTTGTGCCCCCCATGAGATTTGAGCAATCGAATCCCCACTGGAAGGGTTAGCCCATGACCCGCTAATGGATGTCCTGACTTCGCAGAAAGCCGGCCACGCGGGTTTGAATCGCGTCGTCCTCGATATGCGGCAGCAGATGCTCCGCAAGCCTTAATTCCAGCCTGTATTCGCCCGGCATGGAACTCAACAGATAGAAGCGGGCCGAATCGAAATGCTCGCGCATCAGAGCGTTAAGCGTGCCGGACTGGCCATCCAGACCGCGCACAAGTTCCTCAATCCGAGCTACATCTTGGGCAAGCCGGGAGTCAGGAGTAAGGAACTCAGTTTGACATTGCGTCGCCATACGCCATCTTGGGAAGGCACGCGAAGTGCCAGCTTCGAGTCTGTACGAAAACACACCATGAGTATATGGTGGGTAGGAAATTGCTTGGTCAGAACGATGTGAAAATTCCGGCTCCTGGAAGGCGACGCCGAAACAACCATCACCGATAATGCTAAGAGAGGGCGCAAGAATGACCGGGCATTGTTGGCAACTCCGGAGAGGCGGGGCTACAGCCCCGCGCAGGCTGAAGCCCGCCCGACAGGGCTGGAAAGGCTCCTGATGGGCAGCGTATCCCAAGATGTCGTGGCCGGGAGCTATGCTGTGGGCGCCCGGTATCTGGGCGATCGGGGGTGCGAATTCGTGGTTTGGGCGCCTTACGCGGAGAGCCTCCGGTTACAACTTCAGGGGGACGATTCCGATACTGTGCCCATGGTCAGGGGGCGGGATGGATATCATCGGTTGTTACTTCCTGGAGTGACTCCGGGAACCCGCTATTGGTACCTCTTGAACGGCGACAAGAGCCGTCCCGACCCCGCTTCCCGGCTCCAGCCAGAGGGCGTGCATGGCCCTTCGGAAGTGGTCGATTCGTCATTTCCATGGACCGACGATGCCTGGGTCAATCCCCCTTTGGCCGAATACATCTTCTATGAACTGCACGCCGGCGTATTCTCCGCCGAAGGAACGCTGGACGCCGCCGCTCGGCGCCTGACTTACCTTAAAAGCTTGGGCGTGACAGCCATCGAACTCATGCCGGTGGCCCAATTCCCGGGCCGCCGGAACTGGGGTTATGACGGAGTGTTTCCGTTTGCAGTCCAGAACTCATACGGGGGCCCGCGCGCCCTCAAACAACTTGTCAATGCCGCGCATCGCGAGGGCTTGGCCGTAGTCTTGGACGTGGTTTATAACCACCTGGGGCCGGAAGGGAACTATTTGCGCGATTTCGGACCTTACTTCACCACGCGCTATGCCACCCCCTGGGGGGAGGCGCTGAACTTCGACGGTCCGGATTGCGACGAAGTGCGCCGGTTCTTCATCGAGAACGCGCTCTATTGGGCAGGCGAGTTCCACATGGATGCATTGCGCCTGGACGCCATCCATGCAATTGTTGACTCCTCGGCCCGGCCCTTTGTGCAGGAATTGTCAAGCGCAGTCCATGAAGAAGCCAGCCGGCTCGGCCGGCGGGTCTACGTAATTGCGGAAAGCGACCTCAACGATGTCCGGGTCATTCAACGGGAATCGGCGGGCGGCCTGGGGTGCGACGCCCTTTGGAGCGACAATTTCCATCATGCGCTGCATGTTCTGCTGACCGGAGAACGCCAGGGCTATTACCAGGATTTCGGAGGGCTCGATCGCCTGGCTGCGGCCTTTACGGAGGGCTTTGTGTACTCCGGCCAGCACTCGCCGTTTCGCCGCCGGCGCTACGGCAACTCGGCCCGGGGGATGCCCGGCGAGCGGTTTGTGGTCTGCGCGCAGAACCATGACCAGGTGGGCAACCGGGCGCAGGGGGAACGGCTAAGCGTGCTGGTGGATTTCGAGTCGCTCAAGCTCGCGGCCGGCGCGATGTTGTGGTCGCCTTATCTGCCGTTGCTCTTCATGGGCGAGGAGTATGGGGAGACGGCGCCGTTTCTGTATTTCACCAGCCATGGAGATCGCGGCGTCATCGATGCGGTGAGGCGTGGGCGGACGGAGGAATTCGCGGGGTTCTGCCGGGAGGGAAATGTGCCGGACCCGCAGGATGAAGGGACCTTTTTGTGTTCCCGCCTTACACCCGAAGAGTTGCAGAAGCCCCACCAAGGGCTACTGCGCGATTTCTACCGGGAACTAATTCACCGGCGCAAAGATACACCCGCGCTGGCCGATCTGTCGATGGATCGGTGTCAGGCGATACCCTTAAACGAGCAGGCGTTATTCGTCAGACGCTGGTCCGGCGCGAGCGAAGTAGCGATGGTACTCAACTTTTCCGGCCGGACGGTAGATTTGAAAATACCGATTCCCTCGGGCCAGTGGACGAAGTTATTACATTCCGCGGACGCCTGCTGGGACGGGGCCGGCAGCGCACCGGCGCTACTGAGTGTGCTCTCCGGTGAATTCCCGATGACACTGAGTCCGCGATCGATAGTGCTCTACGGGAGAATCTGACCGCGCGCTGGCGCGCCTTTGACTCGACAGCCCGCCAAAGGTACGATGGCGCGCAAGTGTGGCGAGTGGCCGCACACGTGCAACAGGCGGCCAATGGCGTTGGGGGCGTATCGAGATGGGTTACGTTTGTATCCACGGCCACTTTTACCAGCCACCCCGTGAGAATCCCTGGCTGGAGGCGGTAGAGCTACAGGACTCGGCATACCCCTACCACGACTGGAACGAGCGCGTCACGGCCGAAAGCTACGCCCCGAACGGCGCCTCGCGAATCCTGAATCCGGACGGCCGCGTGGCTCAGATCGTGAATAACTACGGCCGGATCAGTTTCAATTTCGGTCCTACTCTACACTCCTGGCTGGCCGCGTACGCCCCGGAGGTGGATCGGGCCATTGTGGAGGGTGACAAGGAGAGTTGTGAACGTTACCCGGGCCATGGCTCGGCGATCGCGCAGGCTTATTCTCACATGATTCTGCCGCTGGCCAACAGCCGGGACAAACTGACTCAGATCGTTTGGGGAATTCGCGATTTTCAACACCGATTCGGCCGGGCGCCGGAAGGAATGTGGCTGCCGGAGACGGCGGTCGATTTGGAATCGCTCGATTTGATGGCACAACAGGGAATCCGATTTACGATTCTGAGTCCCCGGCAAGCTTCGCGGGTCCGCCGCATCAGCACCCGGCAGTGGAACGATGTGTCCGGGGGCCGGATCGACCCTACCATGCCGTACCGGCTGCGGCTGCCGTCGCGGCGGAACATCAGTCTCTTCTTCTACGATGGGCCGATCGCGCATGGCGTCGCATTCGAGGGCCTCCTCGACAACGGAGAGCGCTTTGCTCAGCGGCTGGTGGACGCTTTTTCCGACAAGCGGACCTGGCCCGAGCTGGTGAATGTCGCCACCGACGGGGAGACTTATGGCCACCATCACCGCCGCGGCGAGATGGCGCTCACTTATGCGCTGGACTACATCCAATCTAAAGAACTGGCCGAGATCACGAACTACGGCCAGTACCTCGCGATGCATCCGCCGACGCACGATGTGGAGATCTTCGAGAATTCCTCGTGGAGCTGCGTCCACGGCATCGAGCGCTGGCGGTCGGACTGCGGCTGCAATTCCGGGCGCGCCGGCTGGAATCAAGCCTGGCGCGCGCCGCTGCGGGCAGCCCTGGACTCGCTGCGCGACACACTGGCCGCGCGCTTCGAGCAGGCCGCCGGAGAGTTTCTCAAGGACCCGTGGGCGGCGCGCAACGACTATATAGACGTGGTGCTCGACCGCGGGGAAAAGAGCGTTTGCAGATTTCTGCGCCGCCACGCCACGCACGAGCTGAACCAGCCCGAAGTGAGCAGCGTCCTGAAACTGCTGGAACTCGAACGCCACGCCATGCTGATGTACACGAGCTGCGGCTGGTTCTTCGACGATCTCTCCGGCCTCGAAACGGTACAGGTGATTCAGTATGCGGGGCGCGCGATCCAACTGTCCCACGAGTTCTGGAACAACGGCGTGGAGGAAGACTTCCTCAACGCCTTGTCGCAGGCCAAAAGCAATCTCCCGGAACATGGGGACGGCAGGCGCATTTACGAGAAATGGGTCAAGCCGGCGATTGTCACTCTGGACAAAGTGGCGGCGCACTACGGCATCAGTTCTCTGTTTAAGCCGCACGTTAATCCCGAGCGGATTTATTGCTTCACGATTACCGCCGAAGACTACCGCAACTTAGATGCGGGAAGGACCAGGCTGGCGCTGGCCCGTATCATGGTGTTGTCGGAGATTACGCACGAGTCGCAATGCTTCATCCTGTGCGCCCTGCACCTGGGCGATCACAACCTGAGCTGCGGCGTTCGCGCCTGCGAGGATCGCGATGCCTACGAGGCGATGGCCCAGCGGATCGCGGACGTGTTTTCCAGGGGCGACATTCCGGAGACCTTCCGCGCCATCGACCGGGAGTTTGGCAATGTGAATTACTCCACCAAGTCGTTGTTCCGCGACGACCAGCGCATGGTGCTGCGGCATATTCTGGACACTACCCTGGCGGAAGCCGAAGCAGCGTACCGCCAGATCCACGAACATCACGCGGTATTAATTCAATTCCTCCGCGACCTGGGCGTGCCCCTGCCGAAACCCATCGCCACAGCGGCGGAGTTCGCGTTGAACGGCCTGCTGCGGCGGGAGCTCGCGGCGGAACCGATGGATGCCGAGCGCATCCACAGCCTTCTGGAGCAGGTTCGCGCGGCCAGCGTGAACCTCGACTCCACCACTCTGGAGTTCACTCTCCGAACCGCCATCGAGCGTCTGTTGGAACAGTTCGCAGCCAACCCGGACGATCCGACACTGCTCGACCGGATCGATGCCCGAATCAAACTGGCGCGCACTTTGCCGTTTGAAGTGATCTTATGGAGGCCGCAGAATCTCTGGTTTGAAATGCGCCGGACGGTGTATGACGGATTCGCCGGGCGCGCCGCCGGCGGAGACCAGGAAGCGGCCGTGTGGGTGGAACGCTTCCGGCGTTTGGGCGAGAGTCTCTCGGCCCAAGTGGACTGACTTGAGAATACCGCTCTCTACTTACCGCCTGCAGTTTGGGCGCGGCTTCGGCTTCCGCGAAGCGCGCAGACTGGTTCCCTACCTTCACCGGTTGGGAATCAGCGATGTGTATGCCTCGCCGATTTTTCGCGCCCGCTCCGACCAGGCCAGCGGCTACGATGTGGCCGATCCGACCAGCCTGGACCCGAGACTGGGCTCACGAGACGAATTCCTGGAGTTCAGCGCCGAGCTGAAACGGCACGACATGGGCCTGCTGCTGGATATCGTACCGAATCACATGGCCGCTCACACTTCCAACCCCTGGTGGAACGACGTCCTGGAGAACGGCCCCAGCTCGCGGTATGCATACTACTTCGATATCGAATGGGACCCGCCATCCCATCCGCGCAGCGGGAAAATGCTCTGGCCGATCCTGGGCGCTCCTTATGCCGAAGTGCTGGAACGGAAGGAATTCGCACTCAGGTTCTCGGCGGACGGTTTTGCCGTGCAGTACTTCGACCGGTCACTGCCAATCGATCCAGCCACCTATGGGAGCATCATCGCTCACATGCAGCGCGCGCTTGCCGGCAACGAGGGTTGCGCCCCGCTTTTGGAAGAGATCGCGGCGATCGGCAGCCGAATCCAGGCGTTGCCGCCCAGCACCGCTACGGACGCGGAAGAGATCGCCAGGCGCTATCGCGAAAAGGATGAGTTGAAGCGCCGGTTATGGGAGTTGTACGCCGCCAACGGCTGCTTCCACACGCGTCTCGACGAGAGTATCCGCATCTACAACGGCGAGGCAGGCGATCCGCGCAGCTTCGATCCGCTGGATGACCTGTTGGGGCAGCAACCGTACGTCCTGTCTTACTGGCAGGTCGCCCGGGAACGAGTGAATTATCGCCGTTTTTTCGACATTACCGACCTGGTGGGAGTGAATATCCAGGAACCCGACGTATTCGCGGCAACTCACGCGCTGGTGTTCCAACTGGTAGACGAAGGTCAGGTCACCGGTCTGCGAATCGATCATATCGACGGCCTCTACGACCCCGCCGAGTATCTGCGGCGCCTCCGCGAGAGACTGCCGGAGTGTTACATCGTGGTGGAGAAGATACTCGAGCAGAAGGAGACACTCTCCCGGGAATGGCCGGTTTCCGGCACCACGGGCTATGACTTTATCAATGCGGTAACCGGCGTCACGACCGATGCCGAGGGCCTGGAGCGAATCGCTGAGATCTACCCGCAAATCGCGGGGGGGCCAGCGAGTTTGGCCGATGTCGTATACGAACAAAAGAAGCGCGTGATTGCGCAGCTCTTCGCCGGCGAAGCCCTTTCACTCAGCTTGCACCTGAATCTGCTGGCCGAACAGGACCGGTATGCGAAGGATGCCAGCCCGCAGGGGCTGACCTCGGCGCTGATGGAAGTGACTGCCTGCCTGCCGGTGTACCGCACGTATACCCGCTCGTACCAGATACGCCCTCCGGACCTCTTGCAGATCGACCGGGCGTTTCAGGAGGCGAGGCGGCGCAATCCCCAAGTGAGCGAGACGATCTGGAATTTTGTGCGGCGCGTGCTGTTGCTCGATTGCCCGTCCTCGCTTCCCGCCGAGCACCGGGCCCGCTGGCGGCAATTCGTGCAGCGCTGGCAGCAATTCTCCGGGCCGGTTATGGCCAAAGGCAAGGAGGACACCGCGTTTTATATTTACAACCGGCTCATCTCCATGAACGAAGTAGGCGGGCAGGACCACCCCTGGTCCGTCGAGGAATTCCGGCAGTTCGCCGAGGCGAGGGCCAGGTGCTGGCCTCACACGCTCAATGCCGGAACGACTCACGATACCAAGAGAGGCGAGGATGTCCGTACCAGAATCCAGGTGCTGGCGGAGACGCCGGATGCCTGGAGGCGCTCGGTGAAACGCTGGCGCCGCTGGAACGCGCGCTTGAAGCGCGTCCTGAATGGCTCGTCTGTTCCGGGTCCGAACGAGGAGTTCTTCATTTATCAGACGCTGGTGGGCTCCTGGCCGCTCGACCCATCGGACATGGGAGCGTACCAGGAGCGCCTGCAAGCCTACCTGGTCAAATCGTGGCGGGAAGCCAAATTGCATACCAGTTGGTCCAGCGCGGAGGGGCGCTACGAGTCAGCGGTCGCCGAGTTTGTATCGACGATCCTGACGCCCCATGCCGAAAACCACTTTTTGCCCGACTTCCTTGCGTTCCAGCAACGCATTGCGGCGTACGGAGCATTCCATTCGCTGTCGCAAACGCTTCTCCGCCTGTCCCTTCCCGGCGTACCCGATATCTACCAGGGGGCCGAACTGTGGGAACTCTCGCTGGTCGATCCGGACAACCGGCGTCCGGTGGATTTCGAGAGGCGCCAAACACTTCTCAGTGCGTTCACTGACTGCGAGCCTGTGAAGTTACTCGAGAACTGGCGCGATGGCGCTGTGAAGCAGTATGTGATCCAAAAGGTACTGACTTGCAGGCGGGAGAATGCGGCGGTGTTTCAAGGCGGCGACTACCTGGCACTGGAGGCCGGCGGCCGGCGCGCCGATCACGTGATGGCCTGCGCGCGGCATTCGGGAATGGCGTGGGTCGCCGCCGTCGCTCCCCGCTTTCCGGCCAGGCTATCGAGATCGGCGGGCCCTCCGATCGGCAAGCGCGTATGGGCGGACACCGAGTTGGGCTTTCCCGTGACGGCCCCGCGCCGCTGGTCGAATCTCTTTACCGGGGAGTCTCTGGAAGTGCCGGGCACGGGGCGCGTGCCTCTGGCGGCGATACTGCGCCGTTTTCCCATCGCGCTCCTGGTGGCCCATCCGGATTGATCCGCAAGCGCAAGAACCGGATTGGTTAGAAAAAGCGGACGACTCTGGCATGCCGGTTGCTTACTAGTAAGTATGAGGGGATGGCGGCGAGCACCAGGCACCGCATTGGCCGTATCCGTACTGTTCGCCACACCGTTGTGCCTTTGCGCACAAACGCCCGGCGGCGCCGACAGAGTAGTTCCAGTGAGCCCCACGGCCATCCATCCAGCCTATCGCCCAATGACCGAAGCTCAGCGCCTGAGGCAGTATTGGAAGGATACCGCCAGGCCGTTTTCCCTGGTCGGCAGCGCGGCAGGCGCCGGGCTCGGCCAATGGAGAGATCGGCCGCGCGAATGGAAGCAGGGCGGGGAAGGCTACGGCCTTCGATATGGAAGCTTGTTCGCGGAGCACATCGCGTTCGAGACCCTGTCTTTTGGCGCTTCCAGTGTGTTTCATGAGGATAACCGCTATGTCCCGTCCGGGCAGTCAGGCTTTGGTAACCGCGTCGGATACGCGCTGAGGAGCACCTTCGTGGCTCGCGGCGACGACGGCGCCCGGCGCATTTCCCGCTCGCGCATTCTGGCCTTCGCCGGCGCCGCTCTGCTCTCACGATTGTGGCAACCGCCAAGTAACCACAACTTTCGCAGTGCCGGCGTCAACTTAGGAACATCCATAGGGGCAGGCATGGGCTTGGAGGTCGTTCGTGAGTTCTGGCCTCATAAGTGGTGGCTGCCATGAATGAAAGGAGATAGCATTATGTCGCAACTAGCACCCTCTCGCGGGACGGCCCGCGCCATGGAACCAACGGCCGGTCCCTGGCTCGCCTTCGACCTGGCCGCACAAATCGAACAGCTTCGGCAAGAACCGTACTGGCAAAGCGGCCGAAACTCCAAAACCATCGCCCATTATCCGGACTTGCGCGTGGTGGTCACGGCGATCCGAGGCAATAGTACGATTCATGAACACCAGACAGCCGGCCGCGTGGCCGTCCAAACGCTGCAAGGCCATTTGCGCATGCATGCCGGCGGCACGAAGTTCGACTTGCCCGCCGGCCGCATTCTGGTGGTGGACCAGACGGTTCCCTTANNTTAGGCGAAGCGGGACCGCTTACGGGTGCCCTTTGGGCCCGGCCCTTTTCCCCTCAGTGTCACTTTGCAAATTATCTGGCGTAAAACTTTGCACGCTATTTGGCGTACAGCTTGCGTGCC
>OMOG01000397.1:13145-13454 GCA_900290305.1 Candidatus Sulfopaludibacter sp. SbA4 | reverse complement strand
GGACGTCTTCCGGATGGTGGCCGTCGGCGCGCTCACTGGCCTCGCGCTGGGGATGGCATCGGTGCGATCCATCCAGGCGCTGCTCTATCAGGTGAAGCCCGGCGACGCGGCCATGCTGGCGCTGCCGTCGGTGACCATTCTGTCGGCGGCGTTTCTGGCCGCGCTCCCGGCGGTGATCCGCGCGGTGCGCATCGACCCGGCCGCCATGCTGCGTTCGGAATGAGTCTGCGGCAACCGCTCCGATGCTTCCGAGCCGGGCCCAGAGGGCACCCCGTTAGGGAGCGGTTGGCACGAAGGGAGCGGTTGGCA
>OMOG01000397.1:0-13135 GCA_900290305.1 Candidatus Sulfopaludibacter sp. SbA4 | reverse complement strand
CGGTTGGCACGAAGGGAGCGGTTGGCACGAAGGGAGCGGTTGGCACGAAGGGAGCGGTTGGCAGTAAGGAGGATGATATGTCATTGTGGTCGCGCATGGCAAACGTACTTCGCGGCGATCGTGTGAGCCGCGAGATCGACGAAGAACTGCAATCGCACATCGCGGAAGCCATCGAGCAAGGCCGCGACCCCGCCGAAGCGCGCCGCGCGTTCGGCTCGGCGCTGCTCCGCCGCGAAGAGAGCCGCGACATCCGCCTCCTCCCGTGGCTCGATTCCCTCCGTGCCGACGCCGTCTTCGGCTGGCGGCAACTCACGAAGCGGAAGGTGACCTCCGCCGCGGCCGTCCTGTCGCTGGCCCTGGCAATCGGCGCCTGCACATCGGCATTCCGGCTCATCGATGCACTCCTTCTGCGGCCGCTGCCGGTCAAGGAACCCGCGCGGCTCTATGCCATCTCCATTGAGGGATTCGATGCGCAGGGAAAGCCCAGCACCTGGGACAGTTGCTCGTATCCGATGTTCCGCCAGTGGCGGGCCGCACTGAAGAATGAAGCCGAGTTCATTGCCGTCTCGTTTGCCGGGCGCGTGGATCTGACCTACGGGCCAGACCAGGAGATGGAGAAGGCGCAACTTCAATATGTCTCCGGTTGGATGTTCGATTCCTTCGGGCTCCGGCCCGCATGGGGGCGGATGCTCACCGAAGACGACGATCGCGAGCCCGGCGCGCATCCCTATGCGGTTCTGTCTTACGACTATTGGACGCGCCGCTTCGGACATGACCCGAAGGCCATCGGGCGCACATTCCGGATGGGCGACGGCCTCTACGAAATCGCCGGCGTTGCCGAGGAGCGCTTCACCGGCACGGAAACCGGCACGGTGACCGACGTCTTTCTTCCCATGGCGATGAAGAACCCGCGCACGCTCGCCAGCCCCAACAACTTTTGGCTGCGGACTTTTGTCCGGCCGCAGCCGGGCGTTTCCATCGCGGCGTTGCACGACAAACTGTACGCCATTTATCGGGCATTTGAGAATGAGCGGGCGAAGGGGTTTACCGACCATCCCAAGCGCCTGCTCGATGCGGGCCTCCGAGAAAAGCTGGTGCTCCAGCCCGCGGCCGCGGGTGTCTCCGGGATGCAGAAAGACTACCGCCGTTCGCTCGCGGCCCTCGGCATGTTAGTGGCGTTGGTGTTGCTGATTGCGTGCGCCAACGTGGCCAACCTGATGACCGCGCAGGCGGCCGTGCGGGCGCGCGAGATGGCGCTCAGAGTCTCCATCGGCGCGGGGCGATGGCGCCTGGTGCAACTGGTACTGGTCGAGAGCGCGTTGCTCGCGTCCCTTGCCGGCGCGATCGGCGGCGTCTTCGCGTGGTGGTCGGCGCCATTCGTGGTAAGCCGGATCAATCCGCCGGACAATCCCGCGCGTTTATCCCTTCCGGCGGACTGGCGGGTGCTTGGATTTGGACTGGCGTTGACGTTCAGCGCCACCCTGCTGTTCGGTCTGTTGCCGGCGCTGCGCGCCTCGGCGGTCAAGCCCGCGAGCGCGCTCAAGGGCGGGGAAGACCCGCACGCGAAGCGCCGCACGATGCATGCGCTGATCGCCGCGCAAGTGGCTTTCTGTTTTCTCGTGCTCTTCGTTGCCGGACTGTTCACAGCCACGCTCGACCGTTTGTCCAAGCGGCCGACCGGCTTCTCGGCCGACCGGCTTCTGACCCTGGATACGCTTGCGGCAAGTGCTCAGCTACTCGTCTTCTGGGAACAGGTGGCCGATCGTCTGCGCGCTCTGCCGGGTGTCGAGGCGGTTGCGCTGGCGGGCTGGCCGCTCTTGAGCGGGAGAATGTCGAACAACATCCTTTCGCTTCACGGCGGCCCGCCCAGCGACGTCTTGGCGTATTTTCTGCAGATCTCACCCGGCTGGCTCGACGCCATGAAGATTCCCCTGATCGGTGGCCGCGACTTCCGCGCGAGCGACACCGATTCCGGCGTGGCGATCGTGAACGAAACTTTCGCCAGGCAGTACTTCAACGGTGAGAATCCAATCGGGCAATCTTTCGAAACCACGTACCCCCAGCGAACCGGTTTTCGGATTGTGGGCCTCGTCCGCGATGCGGCGTACCGCGATCCGCGCGAAGCAACCCTGCCGGTGGCCTATGTCCCGTTTCCATCGGCCGGTATACGCGACGGGACTCTCATCGTGCGCACCGTGAGCGCCGATCCACTCGCGATGGCATCCATCCTGCGCCAGGAGGTCCCACGCGCAGGGCACGGATTCCGCGTCAGCAACATCCGCACACAGACGGAGATCGTTCAATCACACACCGTGCGCGAGCGGTTGCTGGCGATGCTGGCGTTGTTCTTCGCGGTCGTCGCGCTGCTGCTGGCGGGCATCGGCCTGTATGGTGTGCTGGATTACTCGGTCGAGCAGCGGCGGCGCGAAATCGGCATCCGCATGGCCATCGGTGCGCCGGCCGCCGGCATCGCCCGCCGCGTGACGGCGGATGTCTTCGGGATGGTGGTACTGGGGGCGGTGGCGGGCGTCGGGCTGGGGACGGTATCAGTGCGATACATGGCTTCGCTGCTCTACCATGTGAAAGCGACGGATGTGGCGATGCTGGCGCTGCCGTCGTTCACGATTCTGGCGGCGGCGTTGCTGGCCGCGCTGCCGGCGGTGATCCGCGCGGTGCGGATCGACCCGGTCGCAGCGCTGCGTTCGGAATGAGCCTGCGGCAACCGCTCCGATGCTTCAGAGCCGGGCCCAGAGGGCACCCCGTTAGGGAGCGGTTGGCACGAAGGAAGCGGTTGGCACTATGGAGGGTGATATGTCGTTGTGGTCGCGCCTGACAAACGTACTTCGCGGCGATCGCGTAAGCCGCGAGATCGACGAAGAACTGCAATCGCACATCGCGGAAGCCATCGAGCAGGGCCGCGACCCCGCCGAAGCGCGCCGGGCATTCGGCTCGACGCTGCAACGGCGCGAGGAGAGCCGCGACGTCCGCCTTCTCCCCTGGCTCGACTCCCTGCGCGCCGACGCGGTCTTCGGCTGGCGGCAGATCATGAAGAGGAAGGTGACTTCCGCCGCCGCCGTCCTGTCGCTGGCCCTGGCGATCGGCGCGTGCACCTCGGCATTCCGGCTGATCGACGCGCTGCTGCTGCGGCCTCTGCCCGTGGCCCAGCCCGAGCGCCTGTACGCCCTCTCGTATCAGGGAATCGGATACGACGGAAAATTCCAGACAGGCGACAATTGCGAGTATCCGATGTTCCGCCAACTGCGCGCCGCCGTGAAGGATGACGCCGTTCTGCTGGCCATTTCGTACGCCAACCGCTGGGATCTGACTTACGGGTCGGACCAGGAGATGGAAAAGGCGTACCTGCAATACGTGTCCGGCTGGATGTTCGGCTCATTCGGACTCCGTCCCGCCGCGGGGCGGCTGCTCACCGAAAATGACGATCTCAAACCAGGCGCGCATCCGTACGCGGTGATCTCCTACGACTATTGGTCGCGCCGCTTCGGACGCGACCCGAAAGCCATCGGGCGCACATTCCGCATGGGCAACGACCTTTACCAGATTGTCGGAGTCGTGGAGGAGCGATTCACCGGCACGGAGCCCGGCACCATGACAGACATCTTCGTTCCCACCATGATGAACGCCAACGTCGACGACCCAAATGCGAGCTGGTTCCGGACGCTGCTCCGTTTGAAGCGCGGCGTGGCCGTCGAACCGGTTCGCGAGAGATTGCAAGCGGCCTTTCGGGCATTCCGCGAGGGGCGGGCGAAGGCCATCGCCGGATGGCCCCAACAGACCTTGGATCATTTCGTCGACCAGAAGGTGCTGCTCGCGCCCGCACCCACAGGCGTTTCCGAAACTCAGGAAGAATATCGCCGATCGCTCGTGGCTCTCGGCGTGCTGGTAGCGCTGGTGCTGCTGATTGCCTCCGCGAACGTTGCGAACCTGATGACGGCGCAGGCGGCGGCGCGGGCGCGCGAGATGGCCTTGCGCGTCTCCATCGGCGCGGGGCGCTGGCGCCTGGTGCAACTGGTCCTGGTGGAAAGCGCGATTGTCGCGTTCCTGGCGGCTGCCATCGGCGGGTGGTTCGCGTGGTGGTCCGCGCCGTTCGTCGTCAGCCGGATCAACCCCCCGGGCAATCCGGCGCGCCTGTCTCTCCCGGCCGATTGGCGCGTGCTCGGATTCACCCTGGCGCTGACTCTGGGCGTGACTCTCCTGTTTGGTTTGGCGCCCGCATTGCGCGCCTCGGCAGTCCAGCCGGTCAGCGCACTCAAGGGCGGCGACGGCCCGCACTCGCGACGCAGTATGATGCGTGCCCTCGTCGCGGTGCAGGCCGCCTTCTGTTTTCTGGTGCTGTTCGTCGCCGGCCTGTTCGTCGCAACCTTCGACCGGTTGTCCACTCAACCCATCGGCTTTTCCACCGAGCGGCTACTCACTCTCCAAACCGTGCCGGAACGCGTTCAGCCCCAGGTCTTCTGGGACCAGGTGGTCGAACATCTGCGATCCGTCCCCGGTGTCGAGACGGCCGCGCTGTCCGAGGGGGCTCTGTTGAGCGGGTACGGTTCGCGAAGCCATATTTCGATCGACGGCGCGCGCCCGAGCGAGGACACCTCCTGGTTCCTGGGAATCTCCCCCGGCTGGCTGGAGGCAATGAAGATTCCGCTTGTAGATGGGCGCGACTTCCGCGCCGGTGACGTGCATCCCAGCGTTGCGATCGTCAACGAAGCATTTGCGAAGCGGTACTTCGGCGGTGAGAATCCAGTTGGAAAATCGTTCGGAAACGGCGGAAGCCGCCGCCTCGAGATCGTAGGCCTGGTTCGCGACGCGCGCTACGTCGACATCCGTGGGCCCATGGCGCCGGTAGCCTACATTCCTTTTCCATCAAAAGACGCGAAGGGCGGGCTGCGTCCCCGAAGATTCGCGACATTCATTGTGCGTACGTCCAGTGCGAACCCGCTCGCGCTGGCATCCACCCTGCGGCGGGAAGTGCCGCGTGCCCGTCCCGAATTCCGCGTCAGCAACATCGGCACGCAGGAGGAACTGGTCCGCGCGCAGACCGTGCGCGAGCGCCTGCTGGCGATGCTCGCACTCTTCTTCGCGGCCGTCGCGCTGCTGCTGGCGGGTATCGGCCTGTATGGCGTGCTGGACTACTCGGTGCTTCAGCGGCGGCGCGAAATCGGCATCCGCATGGCCATCGGCGCGCAAGCCGGCGACATCGCGCGCCGCGTGACGGCGGACGTCCTCTCGATGGTGGTGCTGGGCGCGGCCGCGGGCCTCGCGCTGGGGATGGTATCGGTGCGATCGATCGAGGCCCTGCTCTACCAGGTGAAGGCTACCGATCTGGCCATGCTCGCGCTGCCGTCTGTGACGATGCTGGCGGCGGCGTTGCTGGCCGCGCTGCCGGCGGTAGTCCACGCGGTGCGGATCGACCCGGTCGCGGCGCTGCGTTCGGAATAAAGGAGACGATATGTCGTTGTGGTCGCGCATGGCCAACGTACTTCGCGGCGATCGTGTAAGCCGCGAGATCGACGAAGAATTGCAATCGCACATCGCGGAAGCTATCGAGCAGGGCCGCGACCCGGCCGAGGCGCGCCGCGCGTTCGGCTCCGCGCTGCGCCGCCGCGAGGAGAGTCGTGATATCCGCCTCGTACCGTGGTTCGATTCGCTACGCGCCGATGCCGCCTTTGGCTGGCGGCAGCTCATGAAGAGGAAGGTGACGTCCGCCGCGGCTGTCCTGTCGTTAGCCCTGGCCATCGGCGCCTGCACATCGGCATTCCGGCTCATCGATGCCCTGCTGCTGCGGCCGCTGCCGGTGGCCGATCCGGAGCGCCTGTACGTTGCCGGCCGGCGCGGAATCGATTTCGACGGGAAGCCGGCAGCCACCGATTTATGGGCGTATCCGTCGTTCCGCCTCATGCGCGCCGCGGTGCACAGTCAAGCCGAGTTGCTGGCGATCTCCTATGCCGAGCGGACGGACGTGACCTACGGGTCGGTCCAGGAGATGGAGAAGGCCTACCTGCAATACGTTTCCGGCTGGATGTTCGACTCCTTCGGACTCCGGCCCGCCCTCGGGCGCCTCTTCACCGAAAATGACGACCTCAAACCAGGCGCGCATCCCTACGCGGTGATCTCTTACGACTATTGGTCGCGCCGCTTCGGGCGGGACCCGAAAGCAATCGGGCGCACCTTTCGCATGGGCGACCGCATTTTCGAAATCGTCGGCGTCGGCCCTGCGGCTTTCACCGGAACCGAGACCGGCACCGTCACCGACATCTTCGTCCCCACGATGATGCACCCTGGCGCCGTCCATGACGACTGGACGTGGCACCAGACTCTGGCGCGCCTGAAGCCGGGCGTTGCCGTCGGACCCGTTCGCGCGAAACTCGACGCAACCTCTCACGCCTTCGAGGAGGAGCGGGCCAAGGGATTCAGCGGCATGACGAAGGAGAGCATCGCCAAAATCCTCGACCAGAAGGTGGTGCTGGAGCCGGCGGCCGCGGGCGCTTCCGGCCTGCAGAGCGACTACCGCGTATCGCTCATGGCTCTCGGTGTGCTGGTGGCACTGGTGCTGCTGATTGCGTGCGCCAACGTGGCGAACCTGATGACCGCACAGGCGGCGGCGCGGGCCCGCGAGATGGCGCTGCGCGTCTCGATCGGCGCGGGACGATGGCGGCTGGTACAACTGGTACTGGTGGAGAGCGCCTGGCTGGCGTTCCTGTCGGCCGCGTTGGGCGCGTTGTTCGCCTGGTGGTCCGCGCCGTTCGTCGTCAGCCGGATCAATCCGCCGGACAATCCGGCGCGCCTGTATCTACCGGCGGACTGGCGCGTGCTGGGATTCGGGCTGGCGTTGACCGTCGCGGTGATGCTCCTGTTCGGACTCGCCCCCGCGCTGCGTGCTTCCGCGATCAAGCCGGCGAGCGCGCTCAAAGGCGGCGCAGACCCACACTCACGCCGCCGCACCATGCATGCGCTGATCGCGGCACAGGTGGCGTTTTGCTTCCTCGTGCTGTTCGTCGCCGGCCTGTTTGCCGCCACCTTCGAGAGACTCTCGCACCGGCCCATCGGCTTCTCCGCGGAACGGGTGCTCACCCTCGATACGGTCGCCGGGCGCGCACAGCCGCCGGTCTTCTGGGATCAACTAGCCGAACATCTGCGCGCCGTGCCGGGCGTCGAGTCAGTCGCGCTGGCCGGGTGGCCGCTGCTCACCGGGGGCGGCTGGAACGGCTTTGTCTCCGTCAACGGCGCGCCTCCCGGACCGGTTCTGGCTTACTTCCTGCACGTCTCGCCCGGCTGGATCGAGACCATGAAAATTCCCCTCGTCGATGGCAGGGATTTCCGCCCTGGTGACACGTCTCCCGGCTCCGCGCTCGTCAACGAAACCTTCGCCAGGCAATACTTCAACGGTGTGAGCCCGATTGGAAAGTCATTTGCCAAAGGGACCCTGCTCTTCACCATCGTGGGCGTGGTCCGCGATGCTCCCTACCGCAGCATGCGCGAGCCCATCGTGCCGGTCGCCTATGTTCCCTTTCACTCGATCGACGATCACGGCGCGCCGCAACCGCTCCGCGACGCAACCTTGGTCGTCCGCACGTCCACTGCGAACCCGCTCGCGCTGGTATCCACGCTGCGCCGGGAGGTGCCGCGCGCCAGTCCCGAATGCCGCGTCAGCAACATTCGCACGCAAGCGGAATTGGTCCGGGCGCAGACACTGCGCGAACGGCTGCTGGCGATGCTCGCGCTCTTCTTCGCATCCGTCGCGCTGCTGCTGGCGGGCATCGGCCTGTACGGCGTGCTGGACTACTCGGTGCTCCAGCGGCGGCGCGAGATCGGCATCCGCATGGCCATCGGCGCCGAAGCCGGCGACATCGCGCGCCGCGTGACGGCGGACGTCTTCCGCATGGTGCTGGCGGGAGCGCTCGCGGGCCTCGCGGCGGGAATGGCATCGGCGCGATACATCGAAGCGCTGCTCTACCAGGTGAAGGCCACCGACCCGGCCATGCTCGCGTTGCCCTCCCTGGCGATTCTGGCGGCGGCGCTGCTGGCCGCGCTGCCTGCCGTAATCCACGCGGTCCGGATCGACCCTGTGGCGGCGCTGCGTTCGGAATAGTACGATACATCGCATGCTCCTTACGTTACTTGGGCTCGGCATTACCACCGTCATTTCGGTGGTCGGAGTGGTCACCACCAAAGAGGCCGGCACCCGGCTGAAAGCGATCCTGGTCTTACTCACCCTGGGCGGGTTTGGCCTGGCCACGTGGGCGGCCAAGGATGCCAACGAAGATACCGAAAGAGCCAAGGCGCAAGCCAAGGATGACCACGAGAAGCTCTCCACGGCGAATCAGCAACTGGAAGATCTCCGAAGTGTCCTGTCACTGGTGAAGGCCACGGTTGGCGATCTTGCGATACTCAATGAACTGTCCGGGAGTACACGATACCACGTGACGATTGCTACGGACACATCGCGCGAAGGGCTGGCGAAACCTCTCAAAAATCTGCAGGACAACTTCGGGGGCCCCAATAGCAAGCTGATCTCCATCAGAGAACCGAAGACAGGCTCCAAGAATTACGAACTGGTGTTCGGGCAGGGTCTGGATATGGCGGCAGCCGAGATCTTTCAGCGGCTGGCAACGTCCCATCACCTTCCGCCGCCGGGACAGATAGCCTACATCTTCCCCGAGCCTGCCCCGCCCGCTGCAGGAACGCCTGCTACAGAAACGCCGGCGGCGCCGAAGTGAAGTTGCCCAGGTTGGGAAACACCGCGGCCGGATTGGCTCCAAACCACGTGGCCAGCGTGGCGCCGTATTGATCGAGCGACACCTGCGGAATCCACACCCCGCGATTGTTGGCGTCGTCCGGGCCCTGCAGTTCCTGCGTCGGGAACACGCCGTAGAGATCGCCGCCCTTCACCGCGTCGCCCATGATGAAGTGATGGCTGCCCCACGCGTGATCCGTTCCCAGGGTCGCGCCGCCGCTGGGCTGCAGCGTGCGGCCGAAATCGGATTCCGTGAATGTGACCACATTCTGGTTGACGCCCATTTCCACGGTGGCATTGTAGAAGGCGTTCATGGCTTGGCTCACCGTCTGCAGACCCGTGGCCTGGTCGGTTAATTCCTTGTCGTGCGTGTCGAATCCCCCCAGGTAGGCGAAAAAGATCTGGCGGTTCATGCCGAGCGCGCTCCGCACATTGATGATCTTGGCGACCTCCTGGAGTTGCGCCCCCAGAGTCGTGTTGGGGAACACGGTCGTCAGCGGCTTGCCGCCCGCCAGCGCCTGGCTCAACACCGTCGCCTGGCTGGCGCCCGAGCTTCCGATGATATTGGAAGCCCCCACCAGCGACAGTCCATTGTCGAAGCCCATCAGGTTGGTCACCGCCGTCAGCCGCGCCTGGGACGCCGCACTGGTGTTGAAGCCCTGCAGCCCCAGCACCTGCCCCGCCGTCACCGTGGCCGGGTTGGTCTTGGAGCCCGTGGCGAAGAGAGCGTTGCCGCCCACCGAGACGATGATGGGCAGCTTTCCCGTGTTGCAGCTTTGCATGGCGTCCGCCAGCCGGCCGCCCCATCCGGTGGTGGCGAAGCCTTGGGCGAGCGACGTCTGCCATTCCGTCTGCTGGTCGAGATGCGAGAACAGGTTCAACGGGATAGACCCTTGGTTGCCCTGGTACTCCACTTTCGTGAGGGGCGCCACCAGGGTCCCGACGTTGGCCAATACGGCCACGTTCTTCTTGTTGTTGTAGAGGCTGGCCAGCTCGACCAGGCCGGGATGCAGGCCATATTGGTCGCCCTTCGCCGTATTGATCATGTTGAGGCTGGCCTGCGGCAGCGCCAGCCCGCCACGGATAGCCGCATAGTTGGCGTAGGAGTTGTGGGGATTCGAGATCGGCGTGGTCACCGGGATGAGGGTATTATTGCCGTCGTTGCCGCCGAACATAAAGATGCACACCAGCGCCTTGTAATCGCTGGGGCACGCAGGCGTCTGGGCGAGTGCGTTGACCTGCCACAGACGGCCGGCCACGCTGCCGGCGCCAATGGCCGAAAGCGCGCGGAACCCGAATTTCAAAAGATCTCTTCGCGATGTCATCAGCATGGTGTCAGTTCTCCCCAATGTTTCTTAGTGCTCAACCGTGTAGTAAGAAGACGAAAGCGCTACGTACAGCGCGGCCTGCGCCCTGGCCAACGCGGCAGCGGCGGTGCTGCCGGCGATGGCGGTCATGGCGCGGGAAAGCTCTGTATTTACCGCGGCCGGCATCTGGCCATAAAAGAACCGCTGGCCGATCAGATCCGACAGAGATTGCAGGCTAGCGGCGCCGCCCAGGCTGGAAAACGGGGTGAAGTCGATGACCGTGCCCGCCCCCAGGTTGCCGTAGACGATCGAGCTCACCGTGTTGTAACGCGTCACCGCCGCGGATGGCGAATGAAGCTGGAATTCGGGCCCGAGAAGGGTCAGGTTGGGCGTAAACTCCGCGGGGATCAGGTAGCCGGGTGTGAAGTAGCTGAACACCGTCGGCTGATAGAAGGGTTGTTGCCCCAGGTTCGTGGCTAGCGCCGCCAGGTAGTTGGTGTCGTTGACCGTCGCCCCCAGGCCCCGCAGGATCGACGGCACCACGAACATCGGCTCCCGCAAGTGGCCGCTGGTATCGGGAGGCACGTGCGACGGGCCGTTGTCGCCCGCCCGCGCCTCCGGATCGAGCAGGACCGCGCTCACCACGGCAACCAGGTCGCCGCGGACACCCGATCCCACCTGGTTGTACCCCGGCTCATTGAACACGCCCGTATTAAAGGCAGCCGCCACGCGGCCTACGTACTGCGCAGAAGGGTTGCTGGTCACCAGGTGCTGGATGAGCTGCTTGCCGACGAACGGCCCCACGTTCGGATGATTGAAAATATCGTCCAGCGCCGTCTTCAGATCCTGCTCGGCGGTCTGGCCGGCCGGCACCAGGAGTCCGTTCAGAAGAGTCTTGCCGGTGGTGTCGTGGTTGGCCTCGTAGGCCACCATCGGCCCGATGAAATAGGGCGGGTTGTGTTTCTGGAGGACCGCGCCGGGCTTGGTGGGGTACGTCCAACCCGTGTATACCTTGGCGAAATTCTGGATGGTGGTCTGGTCGTAGGTGGGAATCGGATTGCCGCTGCCGTCCAACTGCAGCGTCCCGTTGAGATTGAGTTGGAGCAGACCGATGGTGAAGAGCTGCATCAGCTCGCGTGCATAGTTCTCATTGGCTCGCGTGCCGGTCACGGGGTTGGCTTTGTCGTTGTTCCGCATGTCGAGGTATTCGCCCATGGTGGGGCTCAGGGTGATGTCCTGCATCAGGGTGCGGTAATTGGCGAACGCGTCATTTTGCAGTATCTGCAAATACGGCACAAGCTGTTCCGGGGTGCTCTCCTCCACGGCCGAAGCCACAAAAATCTCGCCCAGGGCTAACGCCACGCGCTGCCGGAGTTGGTCCCGCCCGTGCACCGCATTGGAAAAGAAACGCGCCTGCACCTGGTCCAACCCGAAACCGGTCGTGCTGGGGCCCGGATACGGAGAAATCGGCACCCCGAGCTGCTCGTTGATGTAGCCCTGCAGCCCGAGACTTTGCACGTGTGCGACGGTGGCCGGGTCCGGGCCGAAAGCCGCCTGATCCAGGAACCGCGACGCCACGGTCGCCGTGATCACCGGCGGGCCGTCCGTCGACCCCACCTCGACCGTCACCGCGTCGGTAGAGGTGGCCGATCCCGGGTTGGGATTCATCACGGCAACCGGCACCCGCGTGCCGTTGGCGTATCCCGCGGGATTCGCCGCTGCGGTCAGGCGCGTCGCGGATACATAGGTGGTGGCGACCGCCGCGCCTCCAAACAGCACCTGCGCTCCGGTAACAAATCCGCTGCCGCCGATCGTCAGGGTGGCCACCGTCGAGCCAACCGGCAGGGACGCCGGACTGGTGGAAGCCACCGTCGGAAACGGATTCTCCAGCGTGACCTGGGCGCTCGCGCTGGCCGTCGGCGTGGCCACGCTGGTGGCGGTCACGGTAACGGAATTGACGCTGGGCATGGCTGAAGGCGGAGTGTAGCGCCCGCCGGCCGATATCGAGCCAGGCGAGCCCGTCGCCCCCGCCGGCAGCGCGACCGTCCAGCCAACCGTGGTATTCGCCGGTCCGGTCACATGGGCTGCGAACTGAAAGTATGTGCCCAGGTGCACCTGCGCCGTGGTTGGCGCAATGGTGATTGTGGTCTGGGCCGACGCGGAGGCCAGCGCTACAATGCCCACCAGGACGAGTTGCAGAGTCTTCATCCCCATTCAGTCTCCTTCGAGTGCCCTTTTTCTCAGATTTCTTCGACGACCAAGGGCCGATAATCTTTACAGTGTAACCCTTGTTTCGAGGAACAGTTTCGGCGATCTTACCGGGTTTATCGGCGGCCGGTAAGTGGCGCCGTTGTGGACTTATCCGTCCAGTTAACTGAAGATAGGTGGCCCGGCCAAGGTGTAAGTGCAGCCTCGAATCCAACCGTGGCGCACGCTCTCAGCGCAACGCCACTTACTTTGGCCGTGGGGCGGCAGAACTGCCATACAGACCTCATGGTAATGGATTCAGTTTCCCTCCATCGGCTCCGGCTGACGGTTCCATCGGTATCCCGCGGGGGAAGACTGTCGGCTACCCCTACCAGAATCGGCGTTCATCGGCATTGATCGGCGGCCCATTGAAGTTCTGGAAGCACTGGTTAAAGCCGGCACATGAATATTGGCCGCCGATCAACGCCGATGAACGCAGATGAATTCGGTTACCTGACGAAGCGGTCCTGGGCCCGCCCCACAACAATTCAGAATCGCAAAGTAAGCGGCATTTCGCTCTCAGCGCCTGCACTTGGGGGGCGCAAATTGGCCCGGTATGTCAGTTTGTTTTTCATGACGGCGTAACCTCCTCTGTTTCTTCGGGTTGCGAAGACGGTTCGAAATCGGGGGGCGCAGATTCAGGGTCGTTTTTACAATTTGCGCCCCCGCTCTCCTCGCGCAGGTCGATGACCCGCCTATTTCCATGTAAGTGACGGAATTTCAACTCGATACCGTCGCTCCGTGCAACGGAGTGATCGGCGAGGGTCAACGTGCAGTTTTGGAGATGCTGCGAGAGGGCCCTGGGTGTGGTGCAGACCCCGAAGGGTTCCAG
>OMOG01000427.1:4719-15874 GCA_900290305.1 Candidatus Sulfopaludibacter sp. SbA4 | reverse complement strand
AGGTATTTCGCGCCCTCCACGCCGTCCCACGGCCCGTCTTCGTATTCCAGGGCGAACGTGCCTTCGAACCCGGCATCCATCATGATCTTGACCGAGCGCTTGACATCGTTGTCCTTCCACCGGTTCCAGTACTTGGCGTGGACGTTGGTGTGCGCGTACGGGGCGAGATCCTTCAGCCCGTTGTACATCAGGTATTGGTGCTCCCAATTGCAGAAGTCCGGCGAGGCTTCGCAGAAGGGGCTATGGACCTCATCCACGATGATCCGGATATTGATCGGATTGGCCGTCAGTCCCCAGTGATTTTCGAGCGTCACCTTGACGCCCACCTTCCCGCCGTAGTCCGCCATCTCTTTGAACGATTCGATACAGTTCGCGAGATACTTGGCCAGCTCGTCGTTCTTGGGATAGCCGTCCGCCGTCACGACGGGAAGGGGCACGATCCGCGGCCCGCCGCTATTGACGCGCATCGATTTCGCGCCCAGGATTTTGGCGCCGTCGAGCCACTTCTTGGCGACTTCCACGCCGGCCTTGCGCTTCTCCGCGTCCGGCTCGCAGATGTCGCGCGGTGCGTTGTTGGAGATGTGCTGGCACTTGGTGCCGGTGGCCGCCATCTTCTTCGCGAGCTTGTCCAGCCACTGCTTGCCTGCGGCGCTCGATGGGTCGAACTCGCGCGTGGAGCGAAGGACTGTGCCCGTCATCATGGGAACCTGAACGTACATGCTGTCGTCGTTCACGTCGCCGAAGAGCCCCGAAAAGATATCCATGTGGATGACGCCCGGGAAGGTGTCCTTGGTGAACTGGGGGAAGTCGAGCATGGTCAGCTCGCCGTACTTTTTCTTCAGCTCCTCGTTCCGGGGATTGGGATTTCGGCCTCCCGACCGCGTCTTGAAGATGTAGCGGATCGGCCAGGAGTTGGACGCCATCCGCGCCAGTTTCTCCTTTTCGGTGAGGGGACGCGCCGCGGCCTCGACTGCCGTGCTCACGGCGAGACCCGCCGCACTCAAGCCACCGCCCGTGGCTTTGAGGAAACCGCGCCGGTTGAGATGGAAATCGCTGTCCTGCGTTTGATTCATACTCTTTCGTCCTTTGTGGCGCATGATATCACAATGGCGCGGCGAGATTTTCGGACCTCCTCCCAAATGCAAACACCCCGGAATGCCGGGACCTTCCGGGGTGTGGATTCTTCAAGCCCGATGCACTGGGGCAGAGCGGGAACATCTTCACTATAATCGATATCAGACAGCGGTATTATTAAACCGCACGCCACATGTCCGAAAAACTTCCCTCGCCTATCGAACAGTCGCCCGTGCCCGTGGAACTGGTAGAGCGCAGAATCTACCTCATCCGTGGCCAAAAGGCCATGCTCGACGCCGACCTGGCGGAACTGTACCAGGTGCCCACCAAGGCCCTCAAGCAGGCCGTACGCCGGAACCGTGACCGCTTCCCCGAAGACTTCATGTTCCAGCTCAGCAAAGAAGAGCTCGAAAATTGGAGGTCACAAATTGTGACCTCCAATCCGGCCGCCCAGATGGGGCTACGCAGACCTCCCTATGCCTTCACCGAGCTCGGCGTGGCCATGCTGTCATCCGTGCTCCACAGCAAACGCGCTATCCAGATGAACATCGTTATTATGCGCGCGTTTGTCCGGATGCGTGAACTGCTGGCCAGCCACAAGGACCTGGCCCGCAGAATCGAAGAGGTGGAAGAGGCCCAAAAGCGCACCACGCGCACCCAGCAACAGCACGCCTCAGTCCTGGTGCAGGTTGTGCGAGACATTCAGCGGCTCAAGAACCCACCGCAGACCAGGGCCATCGGCTTCCGGATACCGCCCAGCCCCAAGAAGAAATAACCAACAATTGGAGATCGCAATTCGCGATCTCCAATTCTCTTCCGCGACGCTCCGCGATGAAGACGGAAAAGATGAGCAAGCACACGACTGTCCGACGTGCTACAGCACGTTTGGCAGCTTCCGACCAGACGCGCATGCCCCTGGAGGTGCCAGAATCCATGTCCTCCTGGCCCTAAGGGTCGTGCTCGACAGCGATTTGGCCGACCTCTTCCAGGCGCCCACGAGGGCCGTCAACCACGGGTATGCTGCAACCCCGGCCGCCTCGCCACGGGCCTCACGTTTCAGCTTACCGAAGAAGGAGCCGAATCTTTGAGGTGCCAAATTGGCACCTCAAACGAAGGCCGCGGCGGCCGGCGCCACTCTGCCCTATGCGTTCACCGAACACGGCTTGCCATGCTCTCCTCTGTGCTCAACAGCATGGATGAACATCGCGATTATGCGCGCGTTTGTCCAAATGCGTGAACCGCCGACCAGCCACAAAGACCTCGTCGCAAATTTGAGCAGTTGGAAGGAGCCCAAAAGCGGACCACGCGCACCCAGCAGCAGCGGGCCTCAATCCTGTCTCAGGTTGTACAAGCATTCAGCGGCTTAGGAACCCGCCAATCACCAGGGCCATCGGCTTGCGGATACCGCCCAGCCCCAAGAAGAAGTAGCTTGCGGATACCGCCCAGCCCCAAGAAGAAGTAACCCCACACTTTGGAAGTCACAATTTGTGACATCCAATCGCGGCATCACCCACGCTCCGCGACGGCGACGAATTCGACGAGCCATCATATGACTGCCAGACGTGCCGGCGCCTGTTCAGCAGTTTGGCCAGACTGGAAGAGCACCTGGCCATGCACCGAGGCCATGCGCCGTATTGGAGCCTTTGCGCCAGGCATCATTTTCCCCCTGTTGCCGGCCGCAGAGCCTCTCCAATGGCTTGCTTTAGTGGTCCCGGATCGGATATCGAATCGTCAATGCGGTCGTAAGAGAATTCGGCTCTGACCGTTCGCCCGTGGAAGCACAGTTCGAACGCGTACATTTCGTTGCGGCGATTGACTTCTAAGAATTTGGCCGTTGCGCCCAGGACCACTGAACTCAAAACGTGCTCAAACTGCGAAATAATGCGGTCGTCGTCATCGGTGGGTGGAGTACTCATTGTCTACACCATACCGCACCCCATTTACAGATTTCAGAGCTCTTCGTCGCTCACTTCGCTGCCTTCCTAACAAACAGCCCAGCAACCACCAGAACGGCACCCACAGCCAGTCCAACCCGCGCGCGGAGTTCGTATCCCGCCTCGACGTGCCAATGTGGGGCGGCACCGGCGATGTACCAACCCTGCCCGAGTTCGACCGAACCATCGGAAGCCGAAAAACTGAGACTGAAGGCATAGAAGACGAACAGCCCGACGCCCACCAGCACGAGCATAGCGCCGATTCCTCTGTGGCGTGTGTCCGTCATCCCACGGCGCCCCTCTTCGGTGGCCGAACCCGTTTGAGCTTGCCACCACCTTGTTCTACACCATCGAGCAATGCGGCGAGTTGCATCGCCTGAGAATAGACCCGATTTGCTCAAAAAGCAATTGATAGCTCCGCGACAAATCGAATTCGTCTTTGTCGCGGACACCGCAGCCGTTGGACCTTAGACCCAGCGCTTGGTGAGGGCGTTTCCCTCTCGCGAGATCTGCAAATCTGCAAAAGAGATGAGAAGAAGGCCAGCCTGCGGGAACTAAAACGCATGAAGCCTAATTCTTCCATGCTATCTTTTGGCCGGGTTCCCCGCGCTGTGGCGCCCCTGTCATATCATCAATCCGAATGTTGCGAAGGAACTGCAATCCGATCGCTTCCGGGTAGCTTGATTTTGGCTCTATTGCTGGCCACGGTACTACAAGCGCAACCGCAGATCGGCGGGGGCGTCTGCACGAATTCAACCATGAGCGGGATTTATTATTACCTGCTCAGTGGCGACTTGCTTTCGGGGACCCAAGTCTATCCTTACGTCGAGTTGGGGAAGCTTGCCGCCGATGGGCAGGGCGGCATTTCGGGGAACTCCCACGCGAGTGTGGGAGGCTCAATCTCAGCGTACACTCTGGCTGGGACGTACTCGATGCAGGCGAGTTGCACGGGAAGCATGACACTCTCCGTCAACTCACAGCCGGCTGGCTCATTAACCTTTCAAATGGTCAACGGCGGGCAGGGCGCAATACTCGCGTTTTCGAGTTCGAGTGGTGTTGTTGCAGGGCGGGCATACCGCCAAACGGCAGGCGCGGGGTCCATCCAATGCAGCATGGCCTCGCTGAGCGGCAGTTATGCATACCTCCTTACTGGCGCAGCCTTCCTATCAGGGAATGGGTACTATTATTCGCAAGCTGGGAGCGCAACCGGAGATGGCCGTGGCAACATGAACGCCACCGGGATGGCAAATGTCAGCGGGAGTACGGTCACCTCTACCGGTCAGGGGCCCTATTCGGTCGCAGGCGACTGCTCTGGTACGGCGAGCGTCAAGAACCAGAACGGTACTGCAAACTATTTCATAGCTGTGGTTGAAGACGGACAAGCTGTTCTGTTCATGGAGAGCGACGCTGGATACGCTGTTGGGGGTGTCGCTCAGCCTCTGTTTGTTACGCCCCCAAGCGCGGTCGTCAATGCTGCGAGTTTTGATTCGCAGGCGCTTGCCCAGGGCGCGATCTTCTCGATTTTCGGACGAAGTTTGCCACAATCATCAGCATCAGCTCAGGTGCTTGTGAACGGTGAGGCCGCCCCCGTGTTCTTCGCTAATGGCAGCCAAATCAACGCACAAATACCGTACGACGTGCCAACAGATCGGCCCGTCTCGCTTAGTTTGAGCAATGCCGGGACATCCAGCAACGCCATTTTGTTGAGCATTCGGCAGGCCGCTCCCGGAATCTTCACGTATTCCGGCAACCGGGCTGTTGTGCAGAACCAGGATTATTCGATTAACTCGCCCTCCAACCCTGCTCGTGTGGGGGATACCGTGATGGCATATCTAACAGGTCCCGGTCCCGTCAATCCAGCCGTGGCCACTGGATCGGCTGCTCCGTCGGCCCCACTTGCGAGGGTAACTGCCCCATATTCGTTTACCATTGGGGGAATTCAGGCTGAGGTTTCCTATTTCGGTCTTACGCCCGGGTTTGTTGGACTGTACCAGGCGAATCTCAAGGTGCCGACACTGGAGCATGGGGACTATCCCGTCGTCACGACCGTTGCGGGTGCGACTAGCAATGGGCCGCTCATTTCAATCCATTAACCCCAAAGAAGAGGGCTAGCACATCCACGCTGGCCGCACCACACCCCGGCCCTCCACCGGGGGGCTTATTTGCCCGAGTTGGCGGACCGCCGGTAGCTTTTCCGGCGTTGATCCATCGCCGCGGCAAGCCGGGCCTCCCCTGCCAGTTCCTCTCCGGCTCTCCATTTCGTAGCGATAGCCCACCCCATCCCGTCGTCGTCCTGCCGCTCCAGCCAACGCGCAATCATTGCGGCGGCAAGCCCCGAAAACCGGACTACGCCATCCCCCTCCCCCTGTGACATAATGTGAGATCTTTCGTAAATTCTCGCCCTCCGTCGGGTCGGAGATCCATGTCGCCATCGGGCGCCCTGGAGGAAGGAGAACGCACATGAAGGACATTACATTCAGCAGAAGAGTCGCTCTCCTTGGTGCGGCAGCGCTGCCTTGGATCCGGGCGGTCAAGGGCCAGGCCAAGCCCAAGAGCGTCGTCATCTCCAGCGCCAATCGCAACAACGGCGGCGTGAACTGCTGTGCCAAGGCGATGGAGATCATCAAGGGCGGCGGCGATACGCTGGACGCGGTGATTGCCGGGGTCAACATCGTCGAACTCGATCCGCGCGACAACAGCGTGGGCTACGGCGGCCTTCCCAACGAAGATGGCGTGGTGGAGTTGGATGCCAGTTGCATGCACGGTCCCTCGCGGCGCGGCGGCGCGGTGGGGGCGCTGCGGAACATCAAGACCCCTTCCAAAGTGGCGCAGAAAGTCCTGGCCGAAACCGACCACATGATGCTGGTCGGCGAGGGCGCCCTGCGCTTCGCCAAGGCGGCCGGATTCAAAGAAGAGGACCTGCTCACCGAGGAATCGCGCATCCAGTGGCTGGTCTGGAAGCGGCAGATGCGCGACAAGAACGGGCACACCAATTGGGAATCGGGCATCGATGCGCCGCCGGCTGCCAAGAAGATCGGCGAGTTGAAGCGACTGTTCCCGCAAGCCGATGAAGCACTGCTGGAAGAGGCGTTGCGAAACGCCGCCAATCCGCCTCACGGAACCATCAATTGCATCGCGCTGAATGAGAAGGGCGAGATGTCGGCCGTGACCACCACCAGCGGACTGGCCTGGAAGATCCCCGGCCGGTGCGGCGATTCGCCCATCATCGGGGGCGGACTTTGGCTGGATCAGGACGTCGGCGGCGCCGGGTCCACGGGCCGGGGCGAAGAGAATCTGAGGGTCTGCGGCGCTCATACAGTGGTCGAGAACATGCGCCTGGGCATGTCGCCTAAGGAAGCCGCCCTCGACGCCCTGAAGCGCGTCGCGCGAAATTTCGACAATGACGAGAAGCGGCTCCAGGCGGTCGATCTGAACTTTTATGCGCTGCGCAAAGACGGCGAGTACGCCGGCGCGTCGCTGTGGGGCACGCGCAATGGACGCGGCCCGCAGTTCGCGGTCTCGACCGGCGACCGCGAAAGCCACCACGAGAATTGCGTGTATCTTTTTGAACGTAAGTAGTTTGGGAACGAAAGTAGCGGTGTATTCCTTGAAACAAACCTGCAGGTTCTGCATCCCATCTATTTGATGGAAACCTGCGAAACTGGAAGGCGATAGGCGTCTGGGCCCCTGGGTTGAATGGTTGCTGTTTTTTTTCCGATAGATCATGCCCCAGATTTTTCATCACAGCACGAACACCTTTTCGCGCATCACCATCTACGGCGCGGTCTTCATATTGGGTTTTCTGACGTGGGTCTTTGCCGAGCTCGACCGGTCCTCGTATGAAACGCGCGCGACCGAGGCACGCGAACAGCCCGTGCCCTTCAGCCACGCGCACCATGCCGGCGGCCTGGGACTGGATTGCCGCTACTGCCACACCACCGTCGAGACTTCCAGCTTCGCCAATATTCCACCCACCAAGACCTGCATGAACTGCCATTCGCAGATCTGGAACACCAGCCCCACGCTCGAGCCGGTGCGCGCGAGTTTCCGCACCGGAGAGTCGATCCGCTGGACGCGCGTCAACGACCTGCCGGACTACGTTTATTTCAATCACAGCATTCATATCAATAAGGGAGTCGGCTGTGAGAGCTGCCACGGAAGAGTGGACCGCATGCCGCTTACGTGGCAGGAGAACTCGCTCCAGATGGAATGGTGCCTCAACTGCCATCGCCACCCCGAAAAATTCGTAAGGCCGCGCGAGTTCATTACGACGATGGGCTATCAACCCGCGGGCGAGCAGGAAGAGATCGGCCGCCGCCTCGTGGCGGAATACAAAATTCAAGATGTGCGTTTGCTGACCAGTTGTTCCACTTGCCACCGATGATGGAACCAAAAGAGCCGATTGAACCAAGAGCGAAATTAGACCTCGCCGCCGCACGCGCGCGGATCAAGGGCGGGCGCGACTATTGGCGCAGCCTGGAAGACCTGGCGTCGACGCCGGAGTTTCAGGATCTGCTGGAGCGCGAGTTCCCGCGGCAGGCCGTGGGCTGGAGCGAGGATGAGGACAGCGTCGACGGGCGGCGCAATTTCCTGAAGCTGATGGGCGCATCCCTTGCCCTGGGCGGCCTTACCGCCTGCACCCGTCAACCCACCGAGCACATTATGCCCTATGTGCGGCAGCCGGAAGAGCTGATCCCCGGCCGGCCGCTGTTCTACGCCACTGCCGCGACGCTGGGCGGTGTCGCCAATGGCGTGCTGGCGGAGAGCCACGAAGGGCGTCCCACCAAGATCGAAGGCAACCCGGAGCATCCGGCCACCCTGGGCGCATGCGACATCTTCTCGCAGGCCTCGGTCTTGCAGCTCTACGATCCGGACCGCTCGCAGGCTCTCACGTTCCAGGGAGAGATTCGCTCGTGGGGCGCGTTCCTGGGCACCTTGAAAGAATCGCTGGATGCGCAGAAGAGCAAGAACGGCGCGGGCCTCCGCATTCTTACCGAGACCGTGACGTCGCCCACCATGGGCGACCAGATCCGCTCCATCCAGAAGCTGTTTCCAGCCGCGAAGTGGCACCAGTGGGATCCGGCCGGGCCGCACAGCGCGCGCGCCGGGTCCGCTCAAACCTTCGGACAGCCGGTCAACACTTACTATGACCTGGCGCCAGCTAAAGTCGTGGTGTCGCTGGATTCGGATTTTCTCGCATCCGGCCCGGGAAGCCTGCGGTATGCGCGGCAATTCGCGGCCGGCAGGAGAGTGCGCGGCGATCGCACCGAGATGAACCGGCTCTACGTGGTAGAGCCCATGCCCACGCCCACCGGCGCCCGGGCCGATCACCGGCTTCCGCTGCGCGCGGCCGACGTGGAAGAGTTCGCCTGGGCCCTGGCCGCCGTCATCGGAGTGGCCAACGCTCCGAAGAACGGCGAAAACGGCGACGTATATAAATGGATCGGCCCGATTGCGCAGGATCTCCAGAGAAACAAGGGCGCCTGCCTGGTGATTGCGGGAGAACACCAGCCGCCCATCGTGCACGCGCTGGCGCACGTCATGAACGCGTCTTTGGGCAACGTGGGCAAGACGGTGTTCTATACCGATCCCATCGAGGTCAACCCCGCGGACCAGGTGGCGTCGCTCCAGGAGCTGGTTACCGATCTGGATGCGGGCGCGGTGGACCTGTTGCTGATCCTCGGCGGAAACCCGGTCTTCACCTCGCCGGTCGAGCTGGGAATGCGGGACCGCATCCAGAAGGCGGCTCTGCGGGTCCATCTGAGCCTCTACGAAAACGAGACTTCGGAAGTGTGCCAATGGCACCTGCCGGAAACTCATTATCTGGAAACGTGGGGCGACGCGCGGGCATTCGATGGCACCGTCACCATCCAGCAGCCGCTGATTCAGCCGCTCTACGGCGGGATCCAGCAGCCGCTGATTCAGCCGCTCTACGGCGGGCGCTCCATGTACCAGACCCTGCAGATGATCACTACCAGCCCGGAGACCAGTGCCTACGACATCGTCAAGGGCTACTGGGCGGGGCAGGGCGTTAATCAAAAACTGCTCAGGGGCGCGGACTTCGAGGCCTGGTGGCGGCGCGCGGTGCACGATGGCGTGGTAGCGAACACGGCGCTGCCCACCAAGACTCCCGCGATTCGCGGCGCGGCCATTTCGGAGCACGCCCATACGACGCGGCTGGGGGGCAAACTCGAGGTGATCTTCCGCCCCGACCCCACCATTTACGATGGCCGCTTCGCCAACAACGGCTGGCTGCAAGAACTGCCCAAGCCCATCACCAAGCTCACCTGGGACAACGCGGCGATCCTCAGCCCCGCCACGGCTCACCGATTCAACGTGGAAACCGGCGACATGCTGCAGTTGACCTATGAGGGCCGGACGTTGCGCGCGCCCGTGTGGGTGCAGCCGGGCCACGTGGAAGGCGCGGTCACGCTGCACCTGGGTTACGGCCGCACCAAGGCTGGACAAGCAGGCACCGGCGTGGGCTTCAATCCGTATGGCCTGCGGACGTCCAAAGCTCTTTGGGCGGATCACGGGCTCGACGCGCAGAAAATTTCGGGCAAGTATCCGTTCGCGACCACGCAGGATTTTCACACGCTCGATCCGGCACGCCACATCATCCACAAGGGCGACATTGCAGACTACAAGAAAGATCCCGAATCCGTGCACGAAGGGGCCGAGGCTCCGCCGCGCGAGCTGACGATTTATCCCGAATGGAAATACGAGGGCCACGCCTGGGGCATGGCGATCGACCTGAACGCCTGCACGGGATGCGGCGCCTGCGTGCTGGCGTGCCAGGCGGAGAACAATATCGCGGTGGTGGGGAAGGACCAGGTGCGCCGCGGCCGCGCCATGCACTGGCTGCGCGTCGATTCCTACTACCAGGGCGAAATCAACGCCCCCGCGATTTACAGCCAGCCGGTTCCCTGCATGCACTGCGAGGATGCTCCGTGCGAGCTGGTCTGCCCGGTGCAGGCCACCAACCACAGCGCGGAAGGACTCAACGACATGGTCTACAACCGTTGCGTGGGCACCCGCTACTGCTCCAACAACTGCCCGTACAAAGTGCGCCGCTTCAACTTCTATCTGTACTCCGACTACGAAACTCCCAGCCTGAAGCTGCTGCACAACCCCGATGTCACGGTGCGCAGCCGCGGCGTCATGGAGAAGTGCACCTACTGCGTACAGCGAATCAACTCCGCGAAAATCGATGCGGAGAAGCAGGACCGCAAGGTGCACGATGGCGAGATCCAGACGGCTTGCCAGGCCACTTGCCCCACCGAGGCCATCATTTTCGGCGACATCAACGACCCAGAAAGCCGCGTCTCGAAGATGAAGGCCGAGAAGCTGAACTACGCGCTGCTGGCCGACCTGAACACCCGGCCGCGCACCACGTACCTGGCGACGTTGCGCAATCCCAATCCGGAGATCGAGGCCTAGCGCATGCCCGACGAACAACTCATCGAACAACCGGCGCCGCAGGAGATCATCGCACCCGGCTACACGTTCGGGACGGTCACCGACCAGATCGCCACCGTGGTGCTCACCAAGCGCACGCCGTTGTTCTGGTTCGCCGGATTCGGCGTAGGGTTCGCCCTGCTCCTGGTGTTCCTGTGGTCGGTCGCGGTCTTGCTGGTCAAAGGCGTGGGCATCTGGGGCATTCGCACTCCGGTCATGTGGGGATTCGCCATCACGAACTTCGTGTGGTGGATCGGAATCGGCCATGCCGGCACGCTCATCTCCGCCATCCTCCTGCTGCTCAATCAGCGGTGGCGCAACTCCATCAACCGCTTCGCCGAGGCCATGACGCTGTTCGCCGTGGCGTGCGCCGGCATGTTCCCGATCCTCCACCTGGGACGTCCGTGGCTGTTCTACTGGCTTTTCCCGTATCCCAATACTATGGGCGTCCAGCCCAATTTCCGCAGCCCGCTGGTGTGGGACGTCTTCGCGGTCTCTACCTACGCCACGGTGTCGCTCATGTTCTGGTATGTCGGGCTGATGCCCGACCTCGCCACCCTGCGCGACCGCACCCACAGCCGCTTTGCGCGCTTTGCGTACGGTATCATGGCGATGGGCTGGCGCGGCTCGGCCCGCCACTGGAGCGTCTACGAAACGGCATCGCTGCTGCTCGCGGGGATCGCCACGCC
>OMOG01000427.1:0-4709 GCA_900290305.1 Candidatus Sulfopaludibacter sp. SbA4 | reverse complement strand
GGCCCGCCACTGGAGCGTCTACGAAACGGCATCGCTGCTGCTCGCGGGGATCGCCACGCCGCTGGTCCTTTCGGTCCACACGGTGGTGAGCTTCGATTTCACGATCGCCATCCTGCCCGGCTGGCACAGCACCTTCTTCCCGCCATACTTCGTCGCGGGCGCCATCTACTCCGGCTTTGCCATGGTGCTGGCGCTGGCGATTCCGCTGCGCTGGGTGTACGGCCTGGAGGGCCTGATCACCGACCAGCACCTGGATAACTCCGCCAAGGTGATGCTGGCCACCGGCATGATCGTCGGCTACGCGTACATCCTGGAAGCGTTCACCGCGTGGTACAGCGGCAATGTGTACGAGCAGGCCGTGATGTGGAACCGCATGACCGGGCCCTACAAATACTATTACTGGAGCCTGGTCTTCTGTAATATCGTGGCGCCCAATGCTCTGTGGCTCAAGCGGATTCGAAGCAAGCCCGCGCTGCTGTTCGCCTCGTCGATCGTGGTTCTGACCGGCATGTGGCTGGAGCGTTTCGTGATCATCGTCAGCAGCCTGGCGCAGGACAATCTGCCGTCGTCCTGGCGCGTATTCCAGGCCACCCGCTGGGACTGGGGAACCTTCCTCGGCACCATCGGCCTGTTCCTGTTCTTGTTCTTCCTGTTCATTCGATTGTTGCCCATGATATCGATCTTTGAAGTTCGCACCCTTCTGCCCCAGGCAAAGGTCGAGGAGGAGGCGCAAGGTTGATTAAACCGATCTACGGCGTGATGGCCGAATTCGACAACCCCACCGCGCTGGTGAACGCGGCGCGCGCCGCCCGCGAGAAAGGCTACCGCAAGCTTGACGCCTATTCGCCATTTCCCATCGAAGAGCTGAACGACGCGCTCGCCCTGCACAAAAACAAGCTGCCGCTCATCGTCCTGTGCGGCGGCATCCTGGGCGGACTCACCGGCTACCTGCTTCAGTATTACGTCACCGTGGTTTATTTTCCGATTAACGTCGCGGGGCGCCCGCTCCATAGCTGGCCGGCCTACATCATCATCACGTTCGAGCTGACCATCCTGTTCGCCGCGACCTCCACGGTGCTCGGCCTGCTGGCGCTGTGCGGATTGCCGATGCCCTACCACCCGGCATTCAACGTACCGCGATTCGCGCTGGCGTCGCGCAACCGATTTTTCCTGTGCATCGAGGCCACCGATCCGCTGTTCGATCAGGAACGCACGTGCAGTTTCCTCGAGACCCTGGAACCGAGAGAGGTGTCCGAAGTTGCGCATTGATCTCAAGCTCGCTGTAGTGGTGCTCGCCGGGGCGGCGTCCGTGGCATGCCGCCAGGACATGCAGGATCAGCCCAAGTACATTCCTCTTCGCCCGAGCGAGTTCTTCAGCGACGGCCGTTCCGAGCGGCCGCTCATCGATGGCACCGTGGCGCGCGGCCATTTGAATGATGACGCGGCCTTCTACACCGGCAAGGGGCCCGACGGCAAGCCGCTCGATACTTTCCCGTTCCCCGTGACGAAAGACGTCATCTTGCGCGGGCAGGATCGCTTCAATGTGTATTGCTCGCCCTGTCACGATCGGGGCGGCGACGGAAACGGCATGATCGTGCGGCGCGGCTATCGCAAGCCGCCCTCGTACCATACCGACAAAATCCGCCAGCTCCAAAACGGGTTCATATTCGACGTGATCACCAATGGGTTCGGCGCCATGCCGGACTACGCCGCGCAGATTCCGCCGCGCGACCGCTGGGCGATCGTGGCCTACGTGCGGGCGCTGCAGTTGAGCCGGAGCGCGTCGATCAACGACGTGCCGGCCGAAGCGCGCGCGCAGTTGAGCCAAGGAGGCGCGCGATGAATCCAGTTTCCACATCTGGCACCCTGGTGGGGCGGACCCCCCGGTCCGCGCCGGACCCCCTGGTCCGGCTGCTTGCCCAACCTGATCACCTCCATGCAACTCCCGAAAGGCCGACGAGGGCGTCGGCCGCGGACCGGGGGGTCCGCCCCACATGACCGCCCAGTCGCTCGACTTCACCATCTCCGCCGAGCTTCACGCCGACATCCAACAGGCGCGCAAGCGCGCCCTGGCCCTGGGCGTCCTCGGCGCCATCCTCTGCGCCAGCGCCTTCTTCCTTTTCGGCCCGTTCCAGTTCTACCGTTCCTACCTGTGGTCGTACGTTTTCTTTGTCGGAGTCTCGGTCGGCTCGATGGCGTGGCTGATGCTGCAATACCTCACCGGAGGCGCGTGGGGCGTGGTCATCCGGCGCCCGTGCGAGGCGGCCGCGCGCACGCTTCCGCTGGTCGCGCTGATGTTCCTGCCGATCCTCATCGGCATCCCCAATCTCTACGAGTGGTCGCACGCCAACAAGGTCGCGGCCGACCCGATGCTGCAGCACAAGCATCCCTACCTGAACGTCCCGTTCTTTCTCTTCCGGACGGCCGTATACTTCGCCGGCTGGCTCTTCCTCTCGTGGTTCTTCAATCGCTGGTCGGAGCGCGAGGACCGCGAAGGGCCCACCGTCGCGCACCGCAAGATGAGCGCGCTCGCCGGTCCGGGCCTTATCTTCTGGGGCTTCAGCGTCACCTTCATGGCAGTGGACTGGATCCTCTCGCTCAATCCGCACTGGTTCTCCACCATCTTCGGACTGCTCTTCATGGCCGGGCAGGGACTCACTTCCATGGCGTTCCTGATCACCCTGATGGTGATGCTCTCGCGCTACCGGCCAATGTCCGGGATCCTCACGCCGCGGCACCTGCACGACCTGGGAAAGTTCCTTCTCGCCCTGGTCATGATCTGGGCATACTTTTCATTCTCGCAGTTTCTCATCATTTGGGCGGGCAACCTGCCGGAAGAAATTCCCTGGTACATGGAGCGTTTAAACGGCGGATGGCAGTATGTAGGGCTGGGGCTGGTGGTCGGACACTTCGCCCTGCCGTTCGCGCTGCTGCTCTCGCGCGACCTGAAGCGCAATTTCAAGCTGCTGGCCGCCATCGCGCTGTTCATCCTGTTCATGCGCTTCGTCGACCTCTACTGGCTGGTGGCGCCGGACTACGCCAAGGGCGGCCTTCGCGTGACCTTCACGGATTTTGCCGCGCCCATCGGTCTGGGCGGCTTCTGGCTGTGGTACTTCCTCGGGCAGTTGGAGAAGCGTCCGCTGATGCCGCTGAACGACCCGCAACTGGAGGGGGCTTTGCACCATGGCAGAGAATAAGCCCGAGTTCGGCCACGAAACCACCGACGTGAACGCATGGGCCGTCGGGAAGTTCGGCATTGCCCTGGCCCTGCTCTGTATTGTGGCGATGGGCCTGCTGTTCGGGCTGTTCCGCTACTTCCAGTCGACGATGGAGGGCGGGGAGCCGCGGGTGACCACGATCAAAGTGCCGCCCGCGCCGACGCTCGAAACCACGCCGGTGCAGGATCTCAAAGCGATTCGCGCCGCCGAAGAGCAACTGTTGACCAGCTACGGATGGGTCGATCAGGAGAAGGGCGTGGTGCGGATTCCGATCGCCCGCGCCATCGACCTGCTGGCGCAGCGCGGATTGCCGTCGCGCACGGGGGACGAAATTCAGACTGCCGCGCGCGACGTCAGTGTGCCCACGGAGAGCGGCCTCGGTCCGAAGATGATGCCGCCCGGCGGCCCGCTGTCGGGAGAATCGAAATGAAGACTCGCCAACTTTCGGGAGTGCCAAGCAACCGTGGCGCACGCTTTCAGCGTGCCGCGTCGACAATCGTGTCGACGCTTAGGTCGCACGCACGAAAAAGGGTCGAGACGAATCTCGACCCGGCAGGCAAGAGTGCCTGCGCCACGGTAGTGCTCCTCGCCCTTCTAGCCCTTCCTGCCTTCGCCCAACCCGGCCAACCGGCGCCCGTGCAGCCCTCCCTGACCATGCAGGACTCGAGCCTCAAGCCGGCGCTTCCCGCCGCACTCGAAGGCGTGGGAATCGACCAGAAACTCGACGAGCAACTCCCGCTCGACCTCACCTTCCGCGACGAAGCCGGCCGCAGCGTGCCGCTCTCGACATTCTTCCGCTCCAAGAAACCGGTGATCCTGGCCCTGGTCTACTATCGCTGCCCGATGCTCTGCACGCAAATTCTGAACGGCCTCGAAAGCAGTCTCAAGGCCGTTTCCTTCAACCCCGGGCAGGACTTCGAAATTCTCGCTGTCAGCTTCGATCCGAAAGACACGCCCGAGCTAGCCGCATCCAAGAAGCAGATGTACCTGCGGCGCTACGGCCGGCCGAACACAGCCAATGGCTGGCACTTTCTCACGGGCGACGAGGCCAATATCAAAGCGCTCACCGATGCCGCCGGCTTCCACTTCAAGTACGACCCCAAAACCGACCAGTTCGCGCACGCCAGCGGCATCATGATCGTGACGCCCGATGGCCGCCTGTCGCGCTACTTCTACGGCGTGGAATACGCGCCGCGCGACGTCCGCCTGGGGCTGGTGGAGGCTTCGCAAAACAAGATCGGCAATCCGGTGGACCAGATTCTCCTCTTCTGCTATCACTACGATCCGGCTACCGGCAAATACGGCGCCATGGTCATGAACATCGTTCGCGTCACCGCCGCCGCGTTCGTTTTGATCGGCGGCACTTTTCTATTGATCGTATTCCGTCGCGATTTGAGGCGGGCTGCATAAATGGGTTCATTTCCTCTCTTTCCGGAACAGGCGTCCACCTTCGCCCCCGAAGTGGACCACCTGACGTATTTTCTGTTGATC
>OMOG01000643.1:3259-5221 GCA_900290305.1 Candidatus Sulfopaludibacter sp. SbA4 | reverse complement strand
TTGCTTTGCGTGCTCCAGGTGCGGCCGCCATCCAGCGACACGTTGGCGCCGCCGTCGTTGCCCTGGATCATGTACCGCGAGTCTTTGGGGTTGATCCACACGTCGTGGTTGTCGCCGTGCGGAACGGGCGACGAGCGGAAGGTCTTGCCGCCATCGATGCTCTTGAACCAGCCTTCGTCACCTACCCACACGACGTCGGGATTGTTGGGGTCGACGCCGAGTGTGTCGTAGTAGAACGGGCGCGTGATGATGTTGGCCGAGCCGTTGATCAGGGACCAGGTGGCGCCGCCGTCTTCGGAACGGTACAGGCCCGACCCAGGCTTGGCCTCGATGAGCGCGTAAATCCGATGGTGGCTGGCCGCGGAGATGGCCACGTTCGCGCGGCCGAACAGTTCGTTGGGCAGACCGCCCGCGAGCTTGGTCCAGGTATCGCCGCCGTTGATGCTTTTGTAGATGCCGCCTTCTCGCGCGCCGCTGATGATGGTCCAGGGCTTGCGCTGCGCGTGCCACATGCAGGCGAAAAGCACGTCCGGGTTGCCCGGCTGAATCTCGAGATCCGCCGCGCCCGCGGTGTCGGAAAGGAAGAGCACCTGCTTCCACGTCTTGCCGCCATCGGTGGAGCGATAGACGCCGCGCTCTTTGTTGGGGACGAACGGATTGCCGCTGGCGGCGACGTACACGAGGTCGGGATTCGTAGGGTGCACCCGGACCGTGGCGATCTGTCCGACGTCGCGCAGGCCGAGAAATGTCCACGTCTTGCCGGCGTCGACGGATTTGTAGATGCCGCGCCCGATGGAGACGTTGCTGCGGATCTTGGACGAGCCCGTGCCCGCATAGACCACGTCGGGATTGGAGAGCGAGACCTCGATCGCGCCCATGGAGGCTACGGAGAAGAAGCCATCGGAGACGTTGGTCCACGTGTGTCCGGCATCGGTGGTCTTCCACACGCCGCCGCCGGTGGATCCCATGTAGAAGGTGTACGGTTCCGAGGGAACGCCGGTGACCGCGGTGACGCGCCCGCCGCGCTCCGGACCGATCATGCGGTAGCGCATGCCGGACCACAGGGCCGGGTTGTAGGTTGCCTGGGCGCCGGCGAGAATCGAGAATGCCAGCGCGAGTATGGCGGCGCGAACGGTGTGGGTGTTCATGTTTTTTGATTCTATACCAAGCGGCCGGCTGTTTCCCCGATGGTCAACTCGGCCCCGAATTCGCCGCCCCGGCCGGCAAACCACCCGGCCCCAGCGGTGCAGGCCCTACCACCGCGCAACCGGACCTTTATACCGCCACCGGGCCTGCATTTCCCTGCAGCCTCTGCTATCACTGTCCTCAATTCCGCGCCCCGGGGAGCGCCTTAGCCACCGCTAATTACTCTCTGTCGAGTAGTGACGATGCCGCCGCCTTTTCAAAGTTCCAATCTGGAGGCCAAACCGTGACTGTCGGATCGACGCAAGCATTCTTCTTTGTTTTCGGCCCGTTGCTGGGATTCGCATTTTCTTGCGCGGCCCAGGAAGTCGAGGATGTCTTCCTCAAAATCCGCTCCGGCATCGACGTGTGCCTCGTCCAAGAACGGTGTCGCGCCGCGCGCCTCGATTTCCCTGGCGATCTGCTTTGCAACCCACGTATCGAGGCCACAGTGGCTGACGAAGACCAATCGCTTTGTTGTCCTCGAAGACTCATCGGCATTGTACCAACAGTGCCCGCCCGATCGACACGGTATCCACAAACTAATTGATTATCAATCTCTTACAGGGAAACCCAATCAAAACGTATATCTGCGATTTTCCGAGTCACAAAAGAACGAACTTTATTTTTGGGGAGGCTTTTACTGATTCTAAAGCCACTTACCAGCACCCTTCCGCCGCTTCCAGCCCAGCCGCCGCACATCTGTCTGCTACCTTTAAATCAGAAAGGAATTGCGCTCGCCAGCCGCAAGCCGGTAGGAATCCCTAGGCGACGCATCAT
>OMOG01000643.1:0-3249 GCA_900290305.1 Candidatus Sulfopaludibacter sp. SbA4 | reverse complement strand
ATGCGTCGCCTCCGGGTCGGGCAGGCATTTCCGCTCGTCCACCCGCCCCACGGGAATCACCCCGAAAACGGTGAAAACTCTCACTGCGGAATTCGCGTAACTCACGCGTTTTCAGCGTTCGCTCCCAAAAAATGGTGAAAGTTATCACCGTTTTTGAAGAAGGTAGGCATGAAACCGACGCTCGACCGTACCGAAATCGCCGCCTCGACCAAAGGCCGTACCGCCGCGCCACCGGACCTTTATGCCGCCACGAAAGAGCTTGCATTTCCCCATTGCCTCTGTTATAACTGTCCTCAATTCCGCGCCCCGGGGAGCGCCTTAGCCACCGCTAATGACTCTGTGCCGAGTCCTGACTACGCTGCCGCCTTTTCAAATTCCAATCTGGAGGCCAAACCGTGACTGTCAGATCGACGCGAACATTCTTCTTTGTTTTCGGCCCGTTGCTGGGATTCGCATTTTCTTGCTCGGCCCAAACTTCCACGTCGCTCCTGAGCGGCACCATCTTCGACAATTCCGGAGCCGTGGTCACCGGCGCCAGTGTCACGGTCCTGAATGAAGCCACCGGCGCCACCCTCAAGCAGGCGTCCAACAATGCCGGCCTTTACGCCTTCCCCTCGATGCCGGTCGGAGTCTACACCGTCATGGTCGAAGTGCCCGGCTTCAAAACCGCGCGGCAAACCGGCAACACGCTGGTCGTCGGCACTCCGCTTACCGTCGACATTACTTTGGAAATCGGCAGCGCCACCGAGGTGGTAAAGGTCGAAGCCTCGGCGGAACAGGTCAACACCACCAACGCGACCCTGGGCAACGTGGTCGAAAAGGAGACGGTCGTCACCTTGCCGCTCAACGGGCGAAACCCGCTCAACCTCATCGTGCTCGAGCCCGGCGTGACCCAGCGCAGCGGCACCACCATCAACGTCAACGGCATGCGCGACCAGGCGGGCAACGTCACCATCGACGGCATCGAAGCCAACGAAGCCTCCAATCCCACCCCCACCAACAACGTATTCCGCATCAATCCGGATAACGTCGAAGAGTTCAAGGTCACCACCAGCAACCCCACTCCCGAAGAGGGCAAGAACTCCGGGCTGAACGTCTCCATCGCCACTCGCTCGGGCACCAACCAGTTCCACGGGTCTCTGGTGGAATACTTCCGCAACAACGATCTGAACTCCAACGAATTCTACGCCAATGCGCAGGGGCAGCCGCGCGCCAACCTGAAGGCCAATCAGTACGGCTGGGAAGTGGGCGGACCCATTCGCAAGAATAAGACCTTCTTTTATTCGGCATGGCAGGGACAAAAGGTCAATCTGTCGGAGGCCATCGACAAGGCCTACGGCTCCGTCCCGCGCGTGTATACCCCTCAGGCATTGTCGGGCGTCTACCGGTACTTCGTCCCCGATCCCGCCAATCCGTTCCTCATCAATGGAACCAAGATCACCCAGAATTCACCCGCCCTGGTCACCTCCACCGGCGCCCTCGCGCCCGGGGTCCGCAATTGCGCCAGCCCCACCGATCTGAACTGCGTCCAGAGCTACAACATCTTCGCCAACGACCCGCAGCACATCGGCGGCGATCCGGCGGTGCTCGGCCTTCTCAAGAGCTACCCCGCGCCCAACGATTTCGCCACCGGCGACGGTCTCAACCAGGCCGGCTATCTTTGGAGCGCGCCCTCCGCCGTTCGTGGACCGCGCAACCTGCTGCGCATCGACCACACCATCAACGATAGGAACACCATCTTCTTCCGGGCCCTGTGGGCCACCGAACAGCAGCTCGAGGGCGATCTCCTGAACGGCCGCCCGGCGATCTTCCCCGGATTCCCTCCGCGCGGCGAAGTCTACCGTCCGGCAAAGAACTTTGCATTATCGTGGCGCTCGTTGATTACGCCCCACCTGGTCAACGAATTCACCCCTGGATTTGCCCGCTTCACCTTCCTCTTCACCTACGGCGATTCCAACCCGAAGTTTCCCAACAATATTCCGGCGTACACCTTCAACAACGTGGACGTCGATTACATTTTTTCGCCGCACTCCGAGCGCACGCTCAATACGCCCCAGCTCATCGACAACCTCTCCTGGACCAGGGGCTCTCACGTGATCAAGGTCGGCGTGAACATGCGCTTCTACCAGCAGAACGATCAGAGCGGCAGCGTGGCCGGGGTCAACGTGCTGCCTTCCATTTCCCTCAGCGCGTCGCTCAATCCCCCTGGCGCGGCGTTCAACCTGCCGTCCATTGCCAACGGCTCCGCGGCCGGGATCGCCAGCACCGACGATACGCGGCTGCTTTCCTCCATCAACGATCTGCTGGGCATTCCGGCCACCTTGAAACAGGGCTTCCTGGGCAACCTCAACACCAACACCTTTTCGCCGCTGCATTCGGGCAATTACCTCTCTCTCTGGTATGTTGGCGAACGCTCCAAGCAGTTTAACGCCTTCGCCCAGGACGAGTGGCGCGTCCGCCGGGATCTGACCGTGACCTATGGCGTGCGCTGGGAGTACAACAAGCCCGCCACGGAAGTGAGCGAAACCCCATATGTCCCGGATAAAGCGATCGACGGATCGCAGGGCGCAGTCACGTTTGTCAAGGCCAGCAGTTGGTGGCAGCGGAGCAACCTCGACGCCTTCGCGCCGCGGATCGGCCTGAGCTGGGCGCCCGGCGGCAGTACCAATACCGTAATCCATGCCGGCTATGGCATAGCCTTCGATTCCATCCCCACCTATTCGCCGGCGGCCGCCGCCAATACCGTGCCCGGCCTGGTCTACACCTGCACCGCGACCACCTACGGTACTCCGTCTACTGCCGGCTGCGGAAGCATACCGGCCAATACCCGCCTGTCCCAGGGCTTTCCTCAACAGCTCAACCCTCCTACGGTGCAACCCACCAGCTTCCTGTCGCCGCCGCCGCAGTTGTTGGGCTCGGCGCCGAACGTCGTCCTGTTCGATCCCAATTTCAAGACCGCTACCGTACACCAGTGGAACCTCACCGTCCAGCACGAGCTGCCGGCCGGCTTCGTCTTCCAGACCGGCTATATCGGCAATCGCGGAGAGCGCCTCTACAGCCAGACCGACTCCAACCAGGTCAGCTCGGCGCCGGTGCTCTCGTCCTTCACCGCCCTGCAATCCAACCTGGCGCATGGGTGCAAGCCCGATGGCACCGGCTGCCCCTCCGGAGTGGCTCCCGCGGCGGTCCCCCTGGTCGCGAGCGGAATCCTCACCAGCGCCTTTGTCAACTCGTCGACCACCATCACCG
>OMOG01000162.1 GCA_900290305.1 Candidatus Sulfopaludibacter sp. SbA4 | reverse complement strand
GCCACCAGGTTGGCGCCATCCACATCCACCGGCCGCATGCTGTGCAGGAAGGCGCGCAGGTCGCGGATTTGGGATTGCGCCAGGGCCTGCAACTGCCGCAGATCCTCCATGCCGGCGTGGAAGTCGCGTTCCAGGAGCTTGCGCAGAATCTCCAGGCGCATCTGCAGGCTGATGAAGCTCTGCAGCGGACCGTCGTGAAAATCGGAGGCGATGCGCTGGCGCTCCACCTCGCGGGCCTTTTCCGCGGCCTTCTGCGCCTCCTTCAGCTTTTCGTTCAAGCCTTCGATTCTGGCAAGCTGGCGCTGATTGGTGAACGCGAACGCGCAAGCCACGACGCCGGCGACGACCACCGTGGGTTCCAGCAGGCGGACGGCGCCATTGGGGAGCAGGGCGCAAAAGATCGTGCAGACGCCCGCCACCACCGCCAGTTGCACGGTGGTGTAAAACACCAGGGCTTCCAACATCAGGTAAAGGAAGAACAGGGAAGAGAGCCACAGCAGATCCCTGTTTCCATACGTCGCCATCACCAGGAAGTAGACCGTGTCCCCGAAGAGGGCCAACAGACCCAGCAGGCCAATCATCCCTTTGCCACGCACCGCCAAGACGATGCTATAGATCAGGAACAGCACCAGCACGGCGCGAATCAGGACCGACGCGTCGGGCAGGTAAAGATAGCTGAGTCCCAGGGCGGCGGCGGCCAGCAGGGCCCTCGCCCAGGAGATCGATCGCGGCCATGGAAAATCCGCCCAAAGCTTCACGGAGTCACTTTCGATACAGGTAGAGGGTGTGGCTGCGGCCCTCGCCATCGTCGGCGATGTTCTCCACCTTCTCGGGCGTCCAACTCTTGAACTCGAAATCGTGGGCCACGACGCGGGCGCCCTTCTTCAACTGCTGGTCGAGGAGCGGCTGTACCTTACTGTCGATGGATTCGGGCAGGAGGTAGACGGTGACCAGGTCGGCCGAGCTGTAGTTCTGCTTGAGCAGGTCGCCGTTGAGGATGCTGGCGCGTTTTTCGAGGCCGAGCTTGAGGATCCGGGCGAGGCTTTGCTTGCAAAGATCCTTGTCCAGCTCGACGCCCACGGCGTCGGCGTGGAACTTCTGCGCGGCCATGATGACGATGCGGCCGTCTCCCGATCCGAGGTCGAACATTTTCTCGCCGGCTTTGAGGCCGCCCAGTTGGAGCATCTTCTCGACGATGGTCTGGGGCGTGGGGTAGTATGGGGCGAGTTTGTCGCCGTCACCGCTCTGCGCTTGTAAGGCAGCGCAGCAAAATGCACCCAGCAAACAGAATTTCCGCATTGGCGTTCCCTAATCGGACTTTAGCACTATTGGGCGGAGGCCGGCGGCAAAGACCCCGTCGCGGGCCTATGGGACCAGGCCACACAGGCAAGAATGCCTTTGCCACTTCAGCTACACAGGCAAGAATGCCTGTGCTACTTCAGAAGTACAGCTTGAGCGCTAATTGCAGAGCCCGGGGCGAATTGATCTGGCTTCCGGCGCCGGTCAGCACGCCGAACGTCTGGCTTTGCAGGCCCGTGGAACCGGTCCCGAAACGCACGCGATTGAACGTGTTGAAGGTTTCGACGCGGAGTTCCACACGGGCTTTTTCTTTGATCGGGAAGGTCTTGGTAAGCGACAGGTTCTCGTTCAGATTGGGGAACAGCCGGACTTTGGGATTGAGGCGGGTCTCGTTTCCGATGCTGTTCAGGGCCGTGCCGCTGCCCTGGATGGGGAAGGGGCCGGTACCGTAGGGTACGAAGAAGTGGTCCACGCCGGGATCGAAGCCGCCGCTCCAACTGGGCTGCCAACCCTCGTAGGAATTGACGTAAGCCGCGACGCGCCCGCCTTGCCCGCTCGCATAGATTGGAAGCGTCAGCGAGGTGCCCACGCCGACCGGCGTGCCGCTGTCGTACACGTTGATGCTGGAGAGGCGCCAGCCCCCGAAGATCCAGGCGCCCGGGCCGGAAGTCATGAAGCGCTGGCCCTTGCCAAAGGGCAGATCGTAGACGCCGCCGAATTTGAAATCGTGGGTCACGTCGAACCCGCCGATCGATTTCTCCAGGCCGCGATTGAAGAGGTCCGCGGCGTACCCACCTCCCCATGCGGTGTCGGAATCGGTGAGGATCTTGGAGAGGACGTAGGATGCGGTGAAGGTCAAACCGGCGGTCATGCGTTTGGAGAACTTCACCAGAACCGCATGATAGGTCGAGTGGCCGCTGTGATCGCCCTCGCCGGAATAGGTGTCGATGTTGGTGTACTGCGGGTAGGGGCGCAGCGCCTGCGCCACTGTGGCGCGCGAGCCCCACAGCGCATTGAAGCCGGGGAATGGAGCGGTGATCCCGGCCGCGTTGGCCGTCGCCGAGCCGACCAGGCTGTTGAGAACCGTGATGCTCTGCGCCACGGTGCCGAATGCCGTCAGGTACTTGGGGCTGATCTGGTTGTACGACAACAATTGGGTTTGCAGGTGCGAGCCCAGCACGCCGTTGTAGCCGATCTCGCCCACCATGGAACTGCCGAGCTGCCGCTGGATGGACAAGTTGAGGTTGTCGAACGCCGGCAGCTTGGTGGTCTCGTTGCCTTGGAACCAGGAGACGCTGGCGCCATTCGAAACCGACGGGTTGATGAACGGCGGCGTGGTATATGGCGGCATACCCTGGTCCACAGTGTACGTGGGAAGGATGCCGGAGCTGCTGTTGCTGAATGTCTGGGTGAGTGTGAAGCCCATATTGTGGGTGGATCCACTGACGGAAACGTTTGAGCCGTAGGAGCGTGCATACGAACCGCGAATCACGGTCTTCGTGTCCTTGGAATAGGCGAAACCGATGTGCGGTCCGAAGCCCTTGCTCCAGATGTCGGCGAGCTGACGGGTGCCGACACACCCGGAGCACGAGCCTGCAAAAAGCACCGCCCCCGGAATGCCGCCGGCGGCGGGATTGGGCGTGGTGGGCCCGAAATCGGCCCAGCGATCGTTGAGACCGGTGGGCGGCAGGTTGATGTCGTACCGCAGCCCGAGGTTCAGGACCAGCTTGGAGCTGACGCGCCAGTCGTCCTGAATATATCCGCCGTAGTAAGGAAACTGCTGGCCGATGAAGCGGACGGTATCGATCTGCCCGCTATCCGCCAGGCCCAGCAGGAACGACGCGAAGGCATTGCCGCCGGCGTTGGGGTTGGATCCGCCGGGCACGCCGGTCTCCTGGTAGCTGAAGCCTATGCAGCCGGCCTCGCACTGGCGGCCGAACCCGTTGTAATGGTTGAGCTGGTACATGCCGCCGGCCTTGATGGTGTGCTTTCCTTTGGTCCAGGTGAAGTCATCGTTAAAAGCGTAGACGGTGTTCTCGGAGCCGTTGTCGGCCTGCCCGCCCCAGGTGCTGTAATTGTCGCCGGTGCCGCCGGAGAATAGGTTGACCAGATTCTCGTCGCAGTTGGGGACGTTGGGAAGGCAGAACTTGCTTTTCCAGTTGCCGATGTACTCCTGCGGGGGCTTGTGGTCCTGGCGCCAGTTGTTGCCTCCGGCGTAGAAGCGATTCAGCTTGTTGGGCGCGAGGGTCCAGTCCCAACTGAAGCGGACCACGTCGGTGGCCTGCACGAGATCGTTGTACGTGCTGTAGTTGCCCGGCAGGGTGGGCGGACCATCGGGGCCGGGAGTCTGGTGTTCGCGGTCGTGGCCATAGTAGCCGGAGATGCGGTGGCGCGGTCCGAAGATATGGTCGCCCTTGATGCTCTCCTTGTTCACGGGATAGACCTGGGTCCCGGAGGTCTCGAGGAGGTTGTTGGTAACATACGCGGCCGTACCGGGCACGCCGCCGTTATTCGGCGCGAGCGCGCCGCTGGACTGGAACACGCCCAGGGCTTTCAGGGACGCGGCGCTGAACAGGCTCTTGGGAATCACGTTGCCCGGGAAGACCTGGCGGGTGTAGGTTCCATCCTGGTTCTGCACCTGGCTGAGGGGATTGTAAACGGGAATCTGCACGCCGGCCGATGTGACCCATTTGCTGAAGTCGCCGTTGTACATCTCGGGGGTGGGCACGGTGAACTGGGCCCCGTTGGCCCCGGTGCGATTGCGGAATCCCTCGTAGGAGAAGAAGAAGAACGTCTTGTCCTTGCCGTGGTAGACCTTGGGAATCCAGACCGGCCCGCCTACCGTGGCTCCGAAATCGTTCTGCTTGTAGATGCCGACCGGAATACCGGACACGTTGTTGAAGAAGTTGTTGGCGTCGAAATCGTTGTTGCGAATGAACTCGTAGGCCGAACCGTGGTATTGGTTGGTGCCGGATTTGGAGACGTAGGTGAGGTTGCCGCCGCCGGCGTGGCCATACTCCGCCTTGAAGCCGTTGGAGTCCACGGTGAACTGGTCGATGGCTTCCACGGAAGGTGAATTGGAGGCGACCCAGCTTTTGGAAAGCGCGCGGCTGGTGTTGGTGGAGACGCCATCGAGCGAGGTGCCGTAGGAGGCCGCCTGTCCGCCGCCGATCATGAAGCCGTTGTCGCCGCCGAGGTTCTTGGCATCGGGGATGAGGGCGGCGAGATCGAACGGCGTGCGCACGGTGCCGCCGACTACCAGCGGCAGGTCGTTGACCAGCTTGTTCTGCAGCGTGGTGCTGCTCTTGGCGTCCTCGGTCTGCAACGTGACCGACGAGGCTATGACTTCGACTGTCTGGGTGGCGGCCCCGACTTCGAGGGTCACGTCGGCACGCGCGGTCTGCGAAGCGTCAAGCGTGAGGCCCTTCTCTTCGGAGACACGGAACCCGTCCTTTACTACCCGGACGTTGTAGGCGCCGGCCTGGAGGCTGGGCACGGTGTACTCGCCGGCGTCGTTCGTCGTGGCGGTAATGGAAACGTTGGTCGATGGATTGGTGATGGTGACCTTGGCGCCGGGAACGACCGCGCCGGAACTGTCGTGCACGATTCCGGTGATGGTTCCGCGCTCGGACTGAGCGAACGCCACGGCGGCAAGCAAGATGGCGAACAGGGCCCGCATGGCCCAGGTTCTTGCAGCGTGGAAGAACATAATTCAATCTCCTTGTTAGCGAGACCAGGATTTCGGAAATCTGCCCCCCTGGAATGGGTTTAGTATACACCCAAGCTGGCGGTACGGAAGTGCAACATTTTCCACGGGCTGGGGCCAGAGGCCGGAACAGGGCCGGGGCCAGGGGGCCGGGGACGCCGGCGACGCCAAATTCCGGATGTGTCAGTTCATTTTTTACGGCGCTGTAACCCCCTCTGTTTCTGTAGGTTGCAGAGACAAGTCGAAATCGGATGACGCATCTGGAGGGTCGTTTTTACAATAGCCAAAGGATATACTGTGAGGGGCGATGGTCGCCGGACTGACACCCCTCGGATCGCGTTGTCGCGCCCGACAATTCGTGAAAGGCAAGCTACGCAAATGCCCAAGAGGCTCGCGACCCTACCAGTTTGGCTTATCTTTTTGACCACGGCCATAATGCCCACCCACGCCCAGGACTCCAATGGCCCGTCTCCCATCGGGTTCCTCGACACCTCTAAGTATTCCTACGATTATCTGGTGGACGGCTCCCTTTCAGAGGACGACCCGGCCAACCGCCAATTCCGCACGTTGCAGGCTGCCTACGCCGCCGCTCCCGAAGGCACGGCGGCCAAACCGACGGTGATCGGCATCAAGCCCGGCGTCTATCACATCACGAGCAACACCACCGCACCGGGCCTGACCATCAGCAAGAACTACCTGACTCTCGTGGGACTCACCAAGGACCACCGCAGTGTCGTGCTGGCCGACAATCGCGGCAACCAGCAGGGCGCCAGCAATAACGGATTTGTCATAGTGGTCAATGCCAACGGTTTTTCCGCCATCAATCTCACCTTTCTGAATTACTGCAACGTGGACTATGAGTACCCCGGCGACCCGCATAAGAACCTCAAAGCGCGGTCCGATGTCATCACGCAGGCAGTAGCGCTTCAGGCGTCGGGCGACAAACACGTCTACGATCACGTCGCTTTCCTGAGCAGGCTCGACACCACGTTCATCCAGACCACACGCGCCTGGTTCAAGAACGTATTTATCGAGGGCACCGACGACTTCATCGGCGGCGGAACTATCAGCGTTTGGGACCACTCGGTGATTCATTTCCCGACCGGCTCCGGGGTCACGACGGTGTCCGGAGCCGTGTTCCTCGATACGACATTTACCGTGCCGCCAGGCGGGACATTTACCGTGTCGCCAGGCGGGACATTTACCGTGCCGCCAGGCGGCACTATGCAGATCTACAAGAGCCCTGCCCGGCCGGCCGCCCTCATCAACTGTGTATTGCCTGTAAACAAGGGCCAGTCGGTGGCTTGGGTCCGCGGTGTCGCTCCGCCCCGGCCAAACCTGTATTCGCTCACGTACCACAACAAAGACGCCGGCGGAAACCCGGCGGCGATCGCCGACGGCTCCAAGGGCCCCATCGCTTTCACCCTGTCGAGAGAGTTGTCGAACCAGGAAGCGCTGGCTTTTAACCCATGGAACCTGCTCAGGGCGACCCCCACTGGCCCAGCGGACGATTGGGACCCGGCGGGAGCCAGAATTCGAACTGAAGGTCTGGGACAGGGAAGCCTGGTCTACAGAATGGCCATGACCGGAGGCTCCCCGAACATCATCACCGGCAGGGCCGGAGCCACGATCGGCGCCACAGTATCGCCGGCCAGAGCCGCACAGACGATAACCTGGTCCACCCCCTCCAACCTGGTGTCCCTATCGAATACCGAGGGCTCCAGCACGGTTGTGACCGGCCGTAATTCGACCGGCCGCGCGCAGTACGTACCCGTAAAAGCTACTGCCGCGAACGGTTTCTATGCGACAGCATGGGTCTACGTACAGCCGGCCTACATAGATCCTCCGGCACTGACTTCGGGACCGGCGTTGAGCGCTCCGTCGAAGGGAACAGTCACATTGTCTTATCGACTGAATAATGCGGCGGCACACGCGGATCAATCGATAATCACATGGTTCAGTTGCGAAGAACCCTCCTGCGCCAACCCGCGAACAGTGGCCGTGAGCCGGGGTGACGTACCCTTGGCGGTGTACACGCTGACGCCAGGCGATGTGGGTAAATATCTCAGGGCTACTATCCAGCCGAAGGTGGAGATCAGCGATCCCGGGCCCGCCGTGGCGGTTGCGGCCGCAGCGCCCATCGCGAACTCCGCGACAGCATCGACGACGGTGTCTCCGAACTTCACGAACTTCGTGACAACCGCCAACAACTCGTACGTCAGCGGCTACTGGACCGTGCTGGGTTCCTGGACATCCGTGTCCGGGAGCGCGTTCGTAAATGGCTTTGGCATCAGGGCCGCGTCGGCCGGCTCCGCTCTTCTCTATCAGCAGGACGACCCTTCCGGGGACATGCAGATCGATGTCGTCATGTCTCCTGAAAAGACAGAGGGACAGGGATTTGGGCTGCCCGGCTCGGCAGCGGACGGCAACACGCAGAACGCCGACATATTTATCAAGTACGATCCCCGCACCGAGACTGGATATTCGTTGAGGTGGTGGCGGACGACTCAGTCGGCCCGCAAGTGCATGTTCCAGTTGTATCAGCACACGCACGGTGTGGGTACGCCTGTAAGCCCAGCACAGGAGTTGACCGGCGTATTCAAGCCGAATACTTACATGACACTTTCGATCATCGGCTCCACGTTCACCGTTAAGGCTCATAACGACGTGGACAGCGAAACCTTATCACTCTCGGCAAACGTGCCCCCGAACGTCTACGGCGGAGCCGGGGTTCGCTGGTCCGGATCGGTTCCGATCGGAAATAGCAATGTATTTAGCGCTTTCCGGATCTCCTACCCGGGAATGGGGCGCCTTTGGCAATGGAATCGCTTACCCTTATAGGGTACAATAGCCAAGGTGGAGAAGCGGGCTCCGCACTACGATCTCGGGGGAGTTCAGGCGCAAGTGGCGCGTCTCGGACCGGCTGCCTTTACCAAGACGGCGCTTGACGGTGGCCGGGAAATGGGACTGACCAGTCGTGAGATGCTGGCGGTAATAGCGGCACTGACACGGCGGGACTTCTATAAGTCGATGACGACCTACGCCGATCCTCACATTTGGCAAGACGTCTATTACGCGCCCACACCGGTTGACAAAGAGGCCTATATCAAGATCACGATGCGCGGCGTGGCGCCAGTGATCCAGTTTAAGGAGAGGTGAAATGAGATACCAGGCATGCGCAAGCTGCGGCGCTACGGCCGCTGTGCCTTTCAAGGGCGAGACATTCCGGATTTCGCATAAGGGCGTGTCCGCTGAAGTGAAGGGCCTGTCGGGATGGCGGTGTTCCTCCTGTGGCGAGACTGAATTCGACCAGAGGAGTGCGAAACGCTACGCCGCGGCAGGTGACAAACTGGTGTTGCAGGCGCGCGCCGTAGAACGGTCGGAGATCCACCGGATCCGTAGAAAACTCGGCCTCAGCCAGGCCATGGCAGCCAAGCTCACGGGTGGCGGACACAACGCTTTCTCACGCTATGAACGTGGCGAGACTACGCCCCTGCCTGCTGTTGTGAACCTGTTTAGACTCCTGGACCGGCATCCCGATCTTCTGAAAGAATTGACCGAAGATATGGTTGGAACCGACGCATTGCGGTAGCCACGGGCCTTTCAGGTTCCGCATCTCAGATTCACTTCCGTACCGGGGTAAACGCCGGCAGAAAGCCGGCTGCAGCCAGGATTGGCTGCCCCGCGGCTTCTTACTGGCCGGCGCGGCGGTTCCCATCGCGGAGGGAGTTGCCACGGGGAACACGCCCGCCAAGCACGGGCATTCTCGCCTGAGTTGGTTTCCAGAGTTTCGATTCAATCCAACCGATCAGACGTGTGCTGCTTGCAGCCATAGCGCACCTCCCAACCATGAGGAACCGGGACCTGTCGCCGGCGGAGATAAGATGGAATCTCACATCCCATGGAGAAACGCCTTGGCGCCGTTCGAGCGATTGGAACCTGGGCGCTGCTCTTCTTCGCGACTCTGATCGCCTACCTGCCGGCGCTCCGCGGCGGCCTGCTCTGGGACGACGATCATCACATCACGACCCCTGACCTGCAATCGCTCCACGGTCTCTGGCGCATCTGGTTCGATCCCGGCGCCACTCAGCAGTACTACCCTCTATTACACAGCGCCTTCTGGATCGAGCACCGCATTTGGGGAGATTCCGTGCTTGGCTACCACCTGGCGAACGTCCTCCTGCACGCCACGGCAGCCTTCCTGCTGATCGCGATCCTGCGGCGCCTCTCGCTCCCGGGCGCGTGGCTGGCGGGCTTCATGTTTGCGCTGCACCCGATATGCGTGGAAGCCGTGGCCTGGATCTCCGAGCAGAAGAGCACGCTCTCCGGAGTGTTGTACCTCTGCTCGGCGCTGGCCTGGTTGCATTTCGACCAGACGCGCTCGAAACGGAAATACTTTCTAGCCACGGGACTGTTTGTGCTCGCGCTGCTTTCGAAGACCGTCACCGCCACTCTGCCGGCGGCTTTGCTGGTGGTTCTTTGGTGGAAGCGCGGACGGGTCGACTGGCGGCGTGACGCACGGCCCTTGCTGCCATGGCTCGCTCTGGGAGCCTGCGCGGGGATTTTCACAGCCTGGATGGAGCGGACCTCCATCGGCGCACAGGGTCCGGATTTCGCGCTGACGCTGGCGGCGCGGTTCCTGCTGGCGGGCCGTGCCATCTGCTTTTACGCGGGCAAACTGCTGTGGCCCGCCGGCCTGATGTTCACCTACCCGCGTTGGACATTCGACACGCGGGAATGGTGGCAGTACGGGTTCCCAGCCCTAGTTGTGGCTGTGGCGATCGCACTGGCGCTGGCTGCCCGCCGCCACCGCGGGCCGTTGGCCGGGTTTCTCTTCTTCGCCGGAACGCTCTTTCCCGTGCTCGGCTTCCTGAATGTCTATCCTTTTCTGTTCTCGTTTGTCGCCGACCACTTCCAATACCTGGCCTGCTTGGGGATCATAGTTCCGGCCGCCTGCGGGCTGGCTATGGCCGCCCGGCGGGTTTGGCCGGGCCCTTCGCCTCTCCCGCGGATCTGTGCCGCCGCCGCACTCTCAGCCGTTCTTGGCGTATTGACCTGGCGGCAGAGCGTTATGTACCGCGATGCCGAAACGCTCTACCGCACCACCCTGGCGCGCAATCCCGCCAGTTGGATGGCGCGCCAGAATCTGTGCGCGATGCTCTTGCGGAGACCCGGCGGGCTGGCGGAAGCCATCGCCCAATGTGAAGCCGCCCTGCGGATCAGGCCTGATTACGCGGAAGCGCACAACAACCTGGGAAGCGCCTGGGCGCAAATGCCGGACCGGTTGGCGGATGCCATCGCCGAGTTTCGAGCGGCTCTGGCAGCGAAACCGGAGTTTGCGGAAGCCCACTTCAATCTGGCCAACGCCTTGGCGCGGATCCCGGGCCGGCAGCTCGAGGCAATTGCCCAGTACGGAGCGGCTCTACGGATCCGGCCGGCATACCTGGAGGCGCATATGAACCTGGGCACGGTTCTGTCGCGGATGCCGGGCCGGATGGAGGATGCGATTGCCGAGTATCGGGAGGCTCTGCGGCTCGATCCGAATCTCGCGGAAGCCCACAATAACCTGGGCAGCGCACTGGCGCAACTCCCTGGGCGCCTCGCGGATGCGATTGCCGAGTATCGGGCGGCACTCGAAATCGATCCCCAATACGCCAAAGCGCACAACAACCTGGGCAGTTTGCTGGCGGAGATGCCCGGACGCCTGCCGGACGCCATTGGCGAATATCAGGCCGCCGTGCGGGCCAATCCCGCGTACGCGGATGCCCACTACAACCTGGGAGTGGCGTTGGCCAAAGCCGGCCGCACGCCGGAGGCGATTGGCGAGTTCGAAACCGTCCTGCGGCTGGAGCCGAATTCCGCGAAAGCGCACTACAACCTGGGTGTACTTCTTTCCCGGACCGCCGGCCGATTGCCGGAGGCGCTCGCCCACTTCGATGCCGCCTTGCGGATCAGTCCCGACCCGGAACTACGGCGCATGGTGGACCGGCTGCGAGCCGCCCAAAGATGAAGCACCCCAATGTCCATGAGTATGCCAACGTTCTTAGAATCGCGGGATTAGGACCAAAGGGTCGATTTAGTTTGACACCCGCCGGAAAAGTTGCTAGCATCCGGGCAAGGTCAAGTTTTGGAGGTAGTCCATGTCGCGCCTCACCGCTATATTCGTCGTTTTTGCGTGCCTGCTTTCAGCACAGGAGTTTCGCTCGACTTTGACCGGCAGAGTGACCGATCCGTCGGGCGCGGTAGTCGCCGGCGCCAAGATCGCGGCCATCGAACAGAGCACCAACACCCGGTACGAAACCGTCAGCAATGCCGAAGGCCTGTACACGTTTCCTCTTCTGTTGCAGGGCACCTACCAACTCACCGCCGAAGTCCGCGGCTTCAAGAAATACTCGCAGACCGGTATCGTAATCGGCACCGACGTGCACGTAGCGCAGAATATCCCCCTTTCGGTCGGTGAGACGACCGATTCGGTGACCATCACCAGCGACGCCGCCCCGCTCGAAACCGTGAAGGCATCGGTCGGACAGGTCATCACCACGCACGAACTGGCGAATCTCCCGCTGGACGGCCATACGGCGCTGGACGTGGAGTTCTTTGGCTTTGGAGTGGTGAATCAGTCGAATCGCGACTCCAACGGACCTTCCTCGCAAGGGGGACTCGCCACGTTATCGATGGGTGGCGCACCTTCCGGAGCCAATGAATACCTGATGGACGGCGTTCCCAATATCGGGACCCAGGGAACCACGGCGCGCCGCCCGGCGTTTCTGCCGCCCCCCGACGCCGTGGCCGAAGTGAAAACCGAAGCCTTCAACATGGATGCGGCCGCGGGCGGAGTCGCAGGCGGCACCATCGAGATGGTGACCAAAGGGGGAACCAATGGCTTGCACGGCGCGCTTTCCGATTACTACAATAATTCCAAACTCCAAGCCACTGACTTTTTCGTCAACGCCAATCCGGGCGCAACTAAGTCGGTCACCAGTTCCCAGCAATGGGCGCTAGCCGTGGGAGGTCCGGTATTGATTCCCAAATTGTTCAATGGAAAGAACAAGGTGTTCTGGTTCTTCGCTTATGAGGGCGAAACCAGCAATGGTCCAACGGAGGCCACCGGGACCGTGCCCACCACGGCGGAGCGAACCGGCGATTTCTCGCACTTGCTCTCGCTCAACAACTCGTCGAAAAACTACACCCTGTACGACCCCAGCACCGCCATATTGACGGGCAGCACCATCAACCGCACGCCGTTCCCGGGCAACATCGTTCCGGCGAACCGGCTCAATCCCATCGCGGCCAATTTCCTGAACACCTACGTTCCCTTACCCAACCAGCCCGGAGTCTACGACGACACCAACAACTACGCCACCTCCGAGGCGGTCAAGAATCCGTACCATTTCTTCTCGGGCCGCTCCGATATCAATCTTGGCTCGCGCGACAAAATCACCGTCCTGGGACGGCAGAGCCTGTATCTGCAGTACGACAACGATATCTTCCACAATCTGGCGTACCTGAACCATGGATTAGGCCGCGATATCTGGGGCGCCGCGGTTGACGAGGTCCACACTTTTTCATCCACCTTCGTGGGCGATCTGCGCGTCGGTTTCACCCGTTACGATGCCTACTATTTTCAAGCCAGCACCGGACAATGGCCCGATCTGGCGACTCCGCCCGGCGGATACAATCCGACCAACCTCGGATTCCCGTCTTATATAGCGGCGAACGCCAATGTGCTCCAAATGCCCGTTTTCACGGCCTCCGACGGCTACACATTGAACGGCAACAACAGCGGGCACTACACCAACCAGCCGTACAACATCTATCAGCTCTTCAACAGCTACAACAAGGTGTGGGGTGCGCACACTATCAAGTTCGGCGGCGAGGTCCGCCTGCAGGACTTCACGAACATCAACTGGGCCAACTCCACCGGCACCTATACCTTCGATACCGGTACGTGGGTCAAAGCCAACAGCGGCAGCGCTTCCGCCCCCACTCTCGGCGGCTCGATGGCGCAGTTCCTGTTAGGTCTCCCCACCAGCGGCAGTTATCCCATCAATGCCGAGTCCAAAGCCGATGCCTACTACGATGCCCTGTTCATCCAGGACGATTGGCATATCCGGCCGAATATCACCCTCAACCTGGGTTTGCGCTGGGAAAAGGCCACCCCGTCCACCGAGAGCCACGACCGGCAGACCGCCGGTTTCGATTTTGCCGCCACCAACCAGGTGACGCAGGCGGCGGAAGCGGCATACGCCAAGGCCCCGATTGCGCAGCTTCCCGCAAGCCAGTTCCTTCCCACCGGCGGGTTGCTCTTTGCTTCCTCCAGCAATCGCGATCCGTATACCACATCCAATAAGGAATTTGCGCCTCGCATCGGCGTCGCATGGTTGCCCGGGGCGCTTCACAATCGCACCGTGATCCGGTCGGGAATCGGCATTTTCTACGTCAACCTGGGAACCGTGACTCCGAACCAACCGGGGTTCAGCGCGTCGACGACATACGTCACTACCAGCAATAGCTATCTGACCCCCGCCACGACGCTGAGTAATCCCTTCCCCACCGGGATTTCGGCGCCCACCGGCAGTTCTCTCGGCTTAAATACGTTCCTGGGCCAGAGCGTCACGGTTTTCAGTCCGCACTTCCTGCCCCAATACAGTCTCCGCTGGAACTTCGATATCCAGCACCAGCTTTCGCAGAACGTGACCCTGGAAGTCGCCTATATCGGCAACCATTCGGTCCATAATCCCACCAGTTACAATTTCGGTTCTCTCCCGGCACAGTATCTGAGCACGTCGCCTTTTCGCGATGCCACCACCATCAACGCGCTGGCTGCCATCGTCACCAACCCGTTCTCGGGCCTGCTGCCGGGCCAAAGCCTGAACGGTGTTACCACTTCAGTTTCGAATCTGCTCAAGCCGTTCCCCGAATTCTCAGGTGTCACCGTGTCCAACATCGGCAACGGAGATTCTTACTTCAACCAGCTCGCGGTCCGGCTCAACAAGCGATTCGCCAATGGAATGCAAGTGTTCCTCAACTATTCCCACTCGCGCCTGATGGAAAAAGACACTTACCTCAACGCGGGATCGTGGGCTTTCCAGAAAGGCGTGTCCGCCGACGACCGGCCGGAAAACCTGACCATCAGCGGCCTGTACGACCTGCCGGTGGGAAGAGGCAAGCATTTTCTGTCGAATGGCAACAAGGTGCTGGTATTCGTCCTGGGCAACTGGCAGTTGGGCGCTAACTATAGCTACTTTCCAGGCGCTCCATTGTCGTGGGGCAACTTGATCTATCTGGGCGCGCCTCTGCATTACCAGGCCAACCTCCCCAATGCCCCTTCGTTCAACACGTCGGCGTTCAACACCGTTTCCAGTCAGCAGCTTTCCAATAATTTCCGGACCTTCCCCACGATGTTCAATAATCTGCGCATCGACAGCATGAATAATTTCAATGCCAACCTGACCAAGAGCTTCGTGGTCCACGAGAACGTCAAGGTGCAGTTCCGGGCGGAATCTTTCAACCTGACCAACCGCGTCGTTTTCGGGTCGCCGAGCCTGTCGGCGACCAGTTCGACCTTCGGCTACATCACAACGGATACGAACTCGCCGCGCGCCATCCAGTTGGCGTTACGGCTGACCTTCTGACCGGGTCGGGCCCGGGTTACGGGTGGTACTGAACCAACCGCGCCGGCTGCCCGCTCCCGGACGGGGCTCCGAGGTGCTTTTCGGAGCCGGACTGACTAAAGGGCGTCCCGTGGGAAGCCGTTGCCGGCGATTGGACCGGTTATTCCAGAACAGTTCCCGCAATCGAGGTGAGTCTTTTCCACAGGTCCGCTACTTCGCCGGGTTGTGAGTCCTGTTGCATCCGGGCTGCTTGTTCGCCGTCGACCTGGTGCTTTCCGGAGGAATGGAAGAGCTGACTGGGGAAGCGCTCACTGTCCGGCATGCGAGCACGCTTTTCCACCCTTTTGTGGAAAAGCCTGTGGATATACGCTGTGGATTTGCGCCCAACTATGCCACGGTCATGGTTTTGTGACATTCTGCACCGCGATTCAGCAAAGTGCCGCTCCAACCCGGGAACCGTTGGATTTGCAGGGATTTCAGACGCTAAACCCGGACCTTTTCCAGGCGCTCGCCACGTTTGCACAATTCGCAATGCGCGCTGTCGGCATAGTAGCTGGCCTCCAGCTTGGCCAGGTAGTAGAGCGGCAGCGATCCGAACCCGATGGTATCGGGCGTGGGCTGGTAAATGATCACCGCCAGCCCGACGACATTGGCTCCGCTCGATTCCAGAAGCCGCTTCAACTCCACCAGCTTAGTGCCAGTCCGCAGAATATCGTCCACCAGGACGACCTGCTCGCCCGGTTGCGGTTCCACGTACTGGCGGAAACGCATCGGCTCGGCGTCATGCTCGCGCTCGGCCCAGTACACCTGTTTGGCGCGGAGCGACTCGCAGACGCCGAACGCCACCGGCAAACCGGCGGTGGCCGGCACGACGATGGAAAGCTGCGGCACCATGGCGCGGATTTCCGGATTGGCCCGCAAGAGGCGGCTCAACCCCACCGAGAGCAGGCGCTGGTCCTGATAGTGGCGCATGGCGAGCGGCACCTGGAGGTACTCGTTGGAATGCAGGCCGCTGGGATATTCGAAGTGGCCATCGCGGAGGGCGCCGGTATCGCGAAACAGGGCGACCACCTCGTCTTGCGTGGGAATCAGGTGCATGGGTACACCACAAAAAGGGGGTTGGGGGCTGGGGGTTGGGGGTTGGGGATTAGCATGTGTCTATTCCTTCAGTTCGCGCCGCGCCCGGTAAGCACGCGCGGGATGGTGCGCAGGAGGATTTTCCAATCCAGCGCCAGCGACCAATTATCAATGTACTGCATATCCAACTTCATCCAAGTCTCGAAATCCACGGCATCGCGGCCGGAGACGGCCCACAGGCAGGTGAGGCCGGGGCGCATGCGCAGGCGCCGCCGCTGCCAGGTCTGATACCGCTCCACCTCGGAAGGAATGGCCGGCCGCGGTCCCACCATCGACATGTCCCCGCGCAGGACATTCCACAGTTGGGGCCACTCGTCGATGGAGAACTTCCGCAGGTATCGGCCCACCGTGGTGAGCCGGGGGTCGAGGGGGATCTTGAAAGCCGTCTCGCGCGTGCTGAGATGCGCCAGAGATTCCTTTAGCTCTTCGGCATTTTCGCACATCGAGCGGAACTTGTAGAACAGGAACCGGCGGCCGTTGAGGCCGCATCGCACCTGGCGGAAGATCGCCGGCCCGGGCGAGGTCAGCCGGATCAGGACGGCGGTCAGGGCCATGAAGGGCGCGAGCGCCAGCAGTCCCGCGGCGGCGATGGCGATATCGGTGACGCGCTTCACCAGCAGGCGGATCTCGTCGTAGGGAGCAGCGGAGAACGTGAGCAGGGGAGTGGCGCCGAAGCGGTCCAGCGATACCGTGCTGTTCACGTGCGGAAAGAAGTCCACGGCTACGCGCGTGCGAACGCCCTCCTCGTCGCAGAGCAGGAACGACTCCTCCAGCTCGGCGAGGCTCTGGCTGCCCACCGCGAAGATAATCTCGTCCACCACGTGCTGCCGCAGAATCGAGGGCAAGTCCGAGATGGGATGCACCTGGTACCGGGAGCCGAGAGAGATTTCGGCCGGCGCACCGCTCGCGTCCGGCAATTCACTGAGAAATCCGCGCAGCCGGACGCCGTATTCGACGGACCGCTCCAAGGCTTCGGCCATGCGGATGGCACGCTCGCCGGTGCCCACCACCATCACATAGTGCGGCGCAGCGAACTCGCGCCGGATGACTCCGACCAGCCGCCCGGCGGTCAGGCGAAAGAGCAGCAGGATCACCCAGGCATAGACCGAGAAGAGGAGCAGGAACGGGCGGCTCAGGTCCAGCCGGAAGACGTACTCGAAGACGATGAGGCAGAGGGCTCCGTATCCGCACTGCCGCGCCGCGTCGCGCAGGATCACGCGCGGGTGCCCCGCGTCAAGCTTCTCGTAGACTTCCAGCCAGAGCCCGATAGCGACCCAGGAGAAAAGTGAAAACGCCAGCACCAGCGCCTTCTTGTCGACCGTGAGGAAGAACACGCGCTCCAGATGGAGTAAGACGCGGGTCCGGTAGGCGGCCTCGAATGCCAACGAGGCCAGGATGATGTCCGATAGCCCAAAAAAAACACGAGCATTGCGATGGCGGCTGAACATCCGGACTCAGGATAGCATTTAGCTGTAGGCTAGACGGGTAGCCGCAGGCCAGGCGGGCGTGAGCCAGGAGACGGCGGCGAACGGCCGAACGGTCGCAGCCCGATCTCGAATGCTAAAATGTGACAAGATCGGCAGGGAGGCATTTTGCAGTTCTTTTTCGACAGCTCTCCGGCCCATGCGATCGGCGCGGCCCTGGCGGGCGCGAACATCGCCGCCCGGGCCACTCAGGAGACGCCGGCCGCTGGTTAGGCGGCTTTGCACCCATGCCGGGCTCTTTGGCCTTGTCGTACACGGCGGCGGAACAGCTTACGGTGGCGCTTTCCGGTGTGCTCGTGGTGTTGGTGGCGCTCATCGGATACCGCGCGTGGAAGATCTCGCGGGTCACGCCGGAGGAGCGCGAGCGGCAGCGGCGCGGGGTCTTGGTGGCGGGCGGGAAGATGGGCGATGCGACGCTGATGGAGATTCGCGACGATCTGTTGATCTACTCCTACGACGTTCGCGGAGTGGAGTACACGGCTTCGCAAGACATCTCACGCCTGAAATCCCGCATGCCGGGCGATCTGTCGGCCATTGGTGCGGTGTTCGTGAAGTACGATCCGCGGAACCCCGCGAACTCCATCGTGCTGGCGGAAGAGTGGAGCGGCCTCGGTCGGAGGCAGGCCGATCCGGGGTACCCGTCTTGACTTTGGTCACGTCGGTAACGTATTCTGACGATTCGCTTTGCTAACGATCCCTGGCCGTTCTGCGTATGCGGGAAAACAAGCAGCAGGTGCCGGAAACCGTGGAGCGGTTTCTGGATTCGACATTGGACAGCGTGGACAGCGCTGAAGAGATCGCCGTCGGCATCGCCCAGCGGGCGGGCTTCGACGACGACAACCTAACCAGGATCGGAATGGCCGTGCGCGAGTCCATGGTGAACGCGGTGGTCCATGGGAATCGCTACAACGCGCACAAGAAGGTCCGGTTTTCCGTGGGGCACAATACGCACCGGTTCACCGTGCGGATCTCGGACGAGGGCGAGGGCTTCGATTTCGAGTCCCTGCCCGACCCGCTGGCGCCGGAGAACATCATGCGCACTTCGGGGCGCGGCATTTTTCTCATCCGGTCTTTCATGGATGAGTTCCAGATGCGTCATCTGGAAAGAGGCGGAACCGAGGTAACTTTGGTCAAATACTTGGTGTCTAAGTAGATTCGGCGGCATTGAGACAGGAGAAATAATCAGTGAGCATAAAGTTGAATACCAGGCAAGTGGGCGACGTGAGCGTTGTGGATGTGGCGGGGCGGATCACCCTGGGCGAGGGTTCGAGCGCTTTGCGCGATACCATGCGAGACATGGTGGGCAAGAACCAGAAGAAGATCCTGCTCAACCTGGGCGAGGTTTCTTACATCGACAGCTCGGGGATCGGCGAGCTGGTGTCGGGATTCACCACCGTCACCAACAGTGGCGGGCAGTTGAAGTTGCTCAACCTCAACAAGCGCGTGAAGGACCTGCTGCAAATCACCAAGCTGTACACCGTCTTCGATGTGCATGAGGACGAAGCGGGCGCCATCCGCAGCTTCTGAGGCCCTGCACCTAGAATTCGAGCCGTTCCGCAAGTATCACTGAGACCCACAGCAGGATCGCCGCGATCCCCAGGGATGCGGCGATCGCGGCCCATGGCGGAGTTCCATTCAGCGCCCACATGGGCGGCTGGATGTGCGCCGCGCCGCTGAACAGGTCCTGCGGGTTCAACCATCGAAGCCCCGGCTCGTGCCGCGTGAGCGAATACAGCCCGGCGATGGCGGGGATTCCCACCGCCAGCGGAGCCCAGTCTCCGGGAAGCAGTGTGGAAAGCAGCACGCCGAAACTGAAGAACACCATTCCGCCGGCTGCCAGCAGCATCGCAAACTCCAGGCCCGGAATTACCGGGTATGTGTGGCCGATCGCGAGCGAGAACGCGGAGATCGCGGCCGACGGCAGCACGGCGGCCGCGACCGCCTCAGCCGCGCCGACTCCAGCGCGGACCGAGAGCATGCGGCGGCGGCTGGCGGGCAGCGACAAAGTGAACAGCGCGCTGCCGTGATGGCGTTCGGCGGCCAAGCCTCCCAGCGCCAGGAACAGGGTGGAGAACACCCAGGCAGCGTGGAAGAAACGGAAGTACAGGGCCTGCCAGATAAAGCCGCTGTAATTGATCCGCGCGGGGTCGACGCCCCAGGAGCCATAGGAAAACACCAGCAGGCCGCAAAGCACCGTCATTCCGGCCATCACATACAGGAACCGCGTTTTGGATTCGTGCCACGCCTTATACCAGAGCATTTAGAAGTCCTGCCATTTGACCACCCACAACGCCAACCCCAGCATCGCCGCCGCGGCGACGGAGCTGATTGCCATGCCAGCCCAAGGCATTACGCCGCCGTGAGAATAGCTTTCCCCGGCCAGCACGGCGAGCGGCGCCAGCCGTACAATGCCCTTCACCGCCTCGGGCACGATCAGCAGCAGGAATACGGTGGTAGCGCCGATGATCGCCGGCCACGCCGTCCCTTCCATGGCCGTCGAAATCAGAATCCCGTAGACCACGAAGGCCACGCCCGCTGCGAGGAGAATCCCTGCATACCGGAGCGCCAGGCCGAGTCCGTAGCTTTGCCCGACCAGCAGCGCCGCCGCCGGCACCGCTCCATACGCCCCCAGCGCCAGGCAGCCGCACTGCATCATGCTCACGCCGCAGCGTACCGCAATCGCCTGCCGCCGCCCGACCGGCAGCGAAAGCAAAAACGGCGCCGTGCCGAGCAGTTTCTCCTTCAGCAATCCGCCCGTGCCCAGCATCACCGAAAGCATCGCCCAGAGCAGCGCCAGCTTTTCGAAGACCTCCTCCCGCACGTAGATCGCAAAGCCCCTCGCGGCGGCGTTGGCGTGATGGTGGAGTGCCAGATCGTGCATGCCGCCACGAACCGCCGCCGGGAAGTACAGCACGCCCGCGGCCGCGGTGGTGATCAGCACGGCCATTGCCAGCACGAACCCCCCGCGCGTTTCGAGCCAGTACTTGTACCAGAGCATCTTCAGTTCCTGCGGACGCATTCGAGGAAGATCTCCTTGAGGTTGACCTGCGCCACTTCCAGCGACACGGGATCGAGCGACCGCGCCGCCGCCACAATCTCGTCGATGTTCCCGCTCGCCAGCAGCGAAACCGCGGGGCCTTCGGCGCGCGCCGCCGCAATTCCCCGCACATCCAGCGGCTTCCACGGCGCCTCGCGATCGAACAGCAGTTGGATGCGGCGATAGCGCTCCTTCAAGTCGTCCAGCGATTCCTGGAGCAGCATCCGGCCATCGTCGATAATGGCCACGCGATCGGCGATCTGCTCCACCTCGGCGATCTGGTGCGAGGAGAAGAAGATGGTGGCGCCGTCGGCCGCCGCCCTGGCCAGCAGTTGCAGCACCTCTTCCACGGCCACCGGGTCCAGACCTTCGGTGGGCTCGTCGAGGATCAGCAGGTCCGCGCCGCGGCACAGCGCCAGGAGCAGCGCCAGCTTGGTGCGCATCCCCTTCGAGAGCTGCCCGGTTTTGCGCTCGAGCGGCAGTTGGAATTGGCGCAGTAGTTGCTGCTCCAGCGCGTCCCGCCATCGGGGGTAGAAGGAGCGGGTGAAGCAAATCATCTGTCCGACGCTCATGTAGTGGTAGAGGCGTTTGTCCTCGCTCACGAACCCGATGCGACGGCGGGCTTCGAGGCTGGCGCGCGCATCGCGGATCGAGGCACCCAAAACGGTGCCTGCGCCGGAGGTGGGCCAGCATATGCCGAGCAGCATCTTGATGGTGGTCGATTTGCCCGCGCCGTTTTTCCCGAGGAAGCCGCAGATGGAGCCATCGGGCACCTCCAGGTTCAGTGAGCGGACCGCCTCGGCGCGGCCGTAGCTCTTGGTCAGGGCGTGTGTTTGAATCGCGAACTGGTTCATCTTCTCCTCGCCGTTTCTTCCTGCTGGATGAGGGCCGCTTCGAACAGCCGCCGTATCTCGTCTTCAGAGAGCCCGCGGGATTTCAGCCGATCAACGAGCCCCGTGACCAGCGGCATCGCCGCCAGCACCTTCCCGCCCGCGGCGCTGCGGCTCTTCACGAAGGCCCCCGCACCGTGGCGCAAATCGATGACTCCTTCATGTTCCAGTTCCCGGTAGGCCTTGGCCACGGTATTGGGATTGACCACCAGGCTTTCGGCCAGGTTGCGGATCCCCGGAAGCTGGTCGCCCGATTTGAGCGCGCCGACTTCCACGGCATGCTTCACCTGGTTCATGAGTTGGAGGTAGATGGGCGCGGGCGCCGACGGATTGGGCTTGAAGAACAAGAGTACTATGGTCATAATACAGTAGGACTCTAGAAAATGCAAGGGCAGTGCTTAAAGCTTCGCGAGGATCGCGTCAAAGAGCTTGCGGCAATTGGGGGCGGCGTCGCGAACCAGGGTGGGGTGGATCCGTTCCAACAGTTTGGGAGCGTGGCCGGTTCTGTGATAGGGGCCTTTGCTGGTGTTCCGGGTCGCGGCTTTTAAGCCATCCATCAAGTCTTTCTTGGGAATCTCTTCGACCCGGGGATTGGGTTTCAACGCGTTGCGGCGGAAATCGGGCCCATAGAATGATTCGAGAGCGTCCTTGTCGGCGTGAAACCAGGATTCCATCATTTCTACCATCCAGAATATCGAGGCCGCGTGGAAGGCGCTCAGGCCGTGATCGGCACAAAGCGTGGCTGACAGATTGCCGGTGTCGGGGCCTTCGCTGTCTTTGAGAAGGATATTCCATGCGTCCGTGTGGGTCTTCACGGCGATACTGAAATCCCGGACCGGTGTGCCCTTCGCTGATATCAGGCGAAATCTGCACCGCACCGCTTTGGCACGATCTCGAATTTGGGTGAAGAATACGTCGAATCCCGGCTTGAGTTGGGCATCTCCTTCGTAATAGATGCGGATCTCGGCCGGCATCGGGCTACCAACGGCCTCCGCCGATTTCGCCCTTGCGCCAAAGCTGGCCCAGAGTGTAGTGTTCCAGCCAGGATTTGAGATGTTCCTGGGACAGACGCTGGAATTGAGTGCCATTGTCGAAGTCGCGTTCGCAGACCAGGACCGTTTCGGGCCGGTCCGAGAGTGCATCGATCAGGGCTTCGGAATGCGTGGTTACTACCAATTGCGTGTGCTCGGATGCCTCGACGAGGGCGGAGGCTACCAGTTGCACGGCGTCGGGATGCAGTCCCAATTCCGGTTCCTCGATGCACATCAGGGGAGCCGGTTTCGGGTGAAAGAGGGCGGCCAGAAGGCAAAGAAACTTTAGCGTTCCGTCGGACATGCGGATGGCCGACAATGGCTCGGACAGGCCGGTTTCCAGGAGAAACGCCTGAGCAAGGCCTTCGCCCACCCGGACCTTTACGTCTTCGAAACGGTCACAAAAACGGCGGAAGTACTCGCGGACGCTTTCGTGTACGCCGAGGAAGTCGAGTTCGGTGAGAAGAAGTGCGAGGTTGTCCCCGCCGTCGTCGAGGCGGTCTTTGGGCACGGACGTCGAGATGCCATACCGGGTTGGGGATCCGGGGCCAGTTCGGAATTCCCTGAAAATTCTGATCTGTTCAAAGAAGTAGCCGACCTCGGTGATGGGAGTAGTATCTGCCGGGCTCTTGAATCGGGAAAGCACCGACTCGGAGGAGGAAAGGGCCTGGGGTAGAACTTGGCTTTCGGGGAACCGCAGGCGATTGTGCGCCCGGTCGAAAACGACACCCTCTCCGGAAGGGGAGTAGGCTCTGACAGTGACGTTCACCAGTTGTTCGGCCGGGATCACAACGCCACCGGCATCCTGAGCAAGTTGCAGACTGTAAACCTGCGGGCCGAATCGGCTTCCTCCCGGCAGGACCAATTCACACTCGATTGTAGCGATCGGCGGCACGCGG
>OMOG01000111.1 GCA_900290305.1 Candidatus Sulfopaludibacter sp. SbA4 | reverse complement strand
AAGTGGCTCAAGCCTGTTCCTCTGATAGCCCGCGACGCGGGGGTGGACCTCAGGAGGTCAGAGACTCGTCTCGACACCTCTTCCCGGCTGTGGCACACTGTCGGAGGCAGGCGTCGGCATGAGTGCCGACGCGGCAGGCACGAGTGCCTGCGCCACGTCACTGCACCGGAGCACCATGAGAAATTGCGGCTAGGCGCCGAAGATCGCCCGGCGCTCCCCGGGTGGAAGGTACAGGCCCTGCAGCCGTACGGGCTCGCCGATATCCTTGAAGAGCAGATCGCCGTTGCCCAGCAAGTCCTCGGCGCCGCTGCGATCCAGTAACATCTTGGACTCGATCCGGCTGGTGACCCGCAGGCCGACCCGCGCCGGGATGTTCGCCTGCAGCGCGCCCTTGACGATCTCGCGGCTGGGCTGCTGCACCGCGAGCACCAGGTGAATGCCGGCGGCGCGGGCCTTCTGGCCGAGGCGGCGAATGCGTTCTTCGATCTCCTTGCGGCCGCAGAACAGCAGGTCCGCGTATTCCTCGCAGACGCACACGATCCGCGGCAGGCGCCCGCCGGCCTGGTGCAGCTCGACCAGGTGGTCGACGCCCGCCGCTTGAAACGCGCGGTAGCGGCTTTCCATTTCCTCGACGAGGCGATCGAAGATTTCGAGCGGATTCACCTCGTCCGGGTAGACAATCGTGCGGTCGCCCCACAGGTACGGCGAACCGGCAAGGTCGTTGAAGGCGTTGCGCTTGGGATCGACCAGCAGCAGTTGCAGGGTCTCCGGGGTGTTGGTGAGCAGCAGGCCGGCGATCATGGCGCGCAGCCATTCGCTCTTGCCGCTGCCGGTGGCGCCCGCGACCAGCAGATGACAGTCGGCCGAATCGGCCAGGTCGGCCATCCGGAGATTGCCCTCCAGATCGAGGCCTACGGGCAGCTTGGAGCATCCCAGGATCGGGTCGGCCGTGGGCAGTTGATCGCGCACCGAAGCGAACAGGACGGGCTCGCGATCGGGGCGCGCGACGTCCACCACCAGGCGGCTGCCGGCGGTGTGGATGAATGGCGGCGCCTGCAATTCGAGCCGCACCTGCACCGCTCCCGCGAGCTTCCGCACGGATTCCGGACGAACGCCGCGCGCGGGCTGAACGGGGAAGCGCAGGAAGGACGGGCCGACGATGGGGTCGCCGAGCAGCTCGACCGGGCTGTTGTATTCGCGGAAGACGGCCACCAGCCTGCGGCCGAGGTCCGTGTACACCGGCTTGGGAGGAGGCGGTGCGGCAGCCGGGCGCGGATGGGTATCCGACCCCGGGAGCACGCTGGCCAGCCTGCCGATGAGCGCTTTCAAGCGCGCTTCGAGCGGCTTCAGCTCCTGCGGCGCGAACACCTTCTGCTCGAGCCGCGGATGGAAGTGGACCAGCGCCAGAGAGCCGGGCGTTCGTGCGCCCGCAGCCAGCATCTGATGATACAGGCAGGCCTGCGCCAGGTCGGCCTCGCGGGCGGATTGACCGGTCTTCAACTCCACCACGCACCAACGGTCGCTGCCGGGCAGGCGGAACACGGCGTCGGCGACGCCACTAATACTCACGCTATCGGTCCAGCCGGGTTCCTGCAACTGCCACGACAGAGGCTCCTCGGCCGAGATCAGCAGATCGTCGCTGCGCCGCCAGGCATCGTGCAGAATGCCCGCCAGCCACTGCGCCAGCCCTTCGAGCGACTTCCACAGATCGAGCACCTCCCGCGTGGCCGTCTGCAGGGCCGCCTGGTTGGCTTGGACGCGGGGGCCGAGCAACAGCCGGTAGACATGATCGCGCAGGCGGGCGCTCATTTCCTCGGCCGTGGCGCTGCCGCCTGGCAGGGCCGCGCGCGCGTGCAGGCGGGGCTCGGGGCCGAGCAGGTCGGCGAAGATCTCGTGGAACAGCATGCCCACGAGGCGGCTGCTGGAATTGGACAATCCGCGGACCGGCCCTCCGGCGGCGCGAAGGATCTCGTCGCGAACCTGGCGGACTTGCAGTTCTACCGGCATGGTCAGGCGCCAGCCGTGGGCACCAGGCGATAGAGCAACGCGGGCGGCCCTTCCAGCAGACCGGCTGTGCCGGGCGACGCCAGCACCATTTGCCGCACCACGGAGGCCTCCTGATGCACTTCGCGCGCGGCTTCCTCCAGAGTCATCACGCAGCGACCTTCGAGGAGAGCCAGCAGATCTTCGCAGAGCTGCGCGTTCGCCGGGGACGCAGGCTCGCGGCCGGTGATGTTCTCGACCAGGTCCGCGAGGCACGAAGGCATGTTCTGTGCAATCCAATCCTGGACGGTTTCGGGGCTGATGGGGGAACCGTCCCGCGTCAAATCGCCCGAGCGGGCATCGGCCAGCAGCGTGCGGAGGGCTTCGAGCGCTTGCAGCGCCTCGATGGACGGGCGAACGACGCGCACACCCGCTTGTGACAGATCGTCGAGGCGGCGGCGGGTGGCGTGTGCATGCTTGCCGATGGGCAGGCGCGGGTCGCGCAGGAGCACGAGCCTCGCAGTGCGTCCGTTGCGAGCGGTGCGTCCCAGCCGCCGCAGCCTGGCGGCGAGGCTGTTCATGTTCCTCTGGTTGCACAGGCTCACATCGATCTGCGCGGTGGGAGATGCGAGCCCGAAATCAATGTCGCGGGCGCCGCCGCCGGCCTTCCAATTTCCGCGGGTGGCCGCCGCCATGAGCGCCTGAATGCCCTGGTCGAGCACCTCGTCGATATCGCCTTGTGAGATGGCCTCCACGGCGGCATCCACGCGCCGGTCCCATTCCTGCTGGAGGAAGTCGGCGAGCGAAATGGGCGGCCCAGCGACCGGCGTGTGGGCACGATCGAATAGCTCGGCCGCCTTGGCCAGGATGTTGCGCGCGCTGGCCAGACCCTCCGTGTTGAAGACGGAGTCGAACTCCGCTGGTGGCACCCACGTCACGCCGGGACCGGCAGCCTCGAGGCGGGCATTGACCAAGCGCAGAGCATCCCGCCGGCCTAACAAGGTCAAGTGCGCGGTCTGCTCGGAGAGGCGGTCGTAGTCCGCGCGGCGGAACATCGGCTCAACGGAAGATTGCGTGCACGAGATGAGGACCAGGTTGGCAGTCTCGTCGTGCAGGCTGCTGACGGCGCCGCCGAATGCCAGGAAGCCCGCGCGCTCGCCTGGACTCATTTCCAGGGCCTCGACCTGGTCGAAGCACAGCACCATCGGCATCCGGGCGCCGGCGAGGCGCGCGAGCGTGAGCACCATCTCCCGCGCGGCGTATTCCGGATCGTCCTCTTCGGTGGTGTCTTCGGCAATCCCGAGCTTGCCCAGATCCTCAGCGGTGAGTGAGTCGCCGCGCAGCCACGCGCGGACCAGGCCTAAATGCTGGCGATGAACGACGCGCCGCAGGGCTTTCACCAGCCCCGGGGAGAGGCCGGCTTCACCTTCGAGGCTGGAGGAAATGTCCAACGACGGGAGATCGCTCTCCGGCACGCGGCGCAGCAGGACGCCCAGGGCATGCGCGAAGGCGCGCTCGCTCCAGGGAAGGCCGCGCGGCAACTCCCGTTTCCAGCGGTCGAGCATATGGCCGCGCGATCCCGGACTTGCCAGCACGCGATAGACCAGCGATTCGAGCTGCATGCCGCCGTCGGGCGCCGTTCGCATGAGGTCGTCGGCAATGCGCCGCCGCAGATGCCGCCAGATCATGTTGGGCGAAGTCATGAGCCGGATGTATACGAAAAGCACCTCTCGGAGCCGTGCATCCGGACTTTGGGCGAGGTAAGCGCGCAGCCTGCGCATCAAGTGAGTCTTGCCGCTGCCCGGAGCGCCGAGGATGAGAACCGCGGTGGTCCGGTGTTCGGCGAGCGTGGAGGCGATGGCGCGGCGGCAGGCGTCGAAGGCCTGTATGCCGATCTCGTCGACATCGGCTTCGGGAAGCTCCCAAGCATCGCCAACAATCCCACTACGGAATGGATTCAGCATCGGCGTCTCGCAAGCTAATTACCACGAAGTAATTACCGGAACCGTCACTTACTAACTGACTCTTGGCCGCCTCGTCCAGCCCGAGCGGGTAATCGTGCTGATCGAGGTACACACGACGGTCGCGGTAGAGTGACAGGGCCGCCCTGTCGAACGCAGCCTTCTCATCAAGCGAAAGACCGAGATCTTCGCGCAACTGACCCAGGCCGATCCCGCCCGGCTTGGCCTTCAAGTATTCGACGATGCGCTGCTGCAGGCCGTCCGGGCGGCTCTCTTCGCTGAGGGCTTCCAGAATCTGCGCGCGGGCAATCCCGTAAGGCGCGAGTTTGGCCGCCAGCGCATCCAGTTGCTGGAGCAGCTTGGCCACGTAGGCGTTGGCCTTGGCGGGCTTCGGGCCGTACTTGAGCTGCGTCCCCTTCGGCGGGGGATGCTGGTATAACTTGCCCGCGGCCACCAGGCCTTTCGCGCTCGATTCGATCAGCGCCCGCCGCTCAGCGGCGGAGAAACCAGCCAGTTGCCGCCCCACCTTTTTCTGGATCTCGCTGACCGCCAGCGACGCGTCCGCCGGCAGATCCATGATTATGAAATCGGCGACATCCTCAGGCCGGCGGGTCCAATACCGGGGCGGGGAAGAGCGGCCTCGCGGCGGCCAGGGGGCCACGCGAGGGTCGCCATTCAGCAGTGGTTCCAGGGCGCTCAAAGGCACCCGCGACGGTGGAGGGATCGACTTCAGGATCTCGCGCGCCGTCAGGGGCCGGTCCGAGCGCTTCAACGATTCAACCGCATGCGCGAGTGTCTCCGATGTCTGGGGCTCAAGCGGCGGGTTCATCTCGGTTCCAATCGGAGATTCTAGCATGGTGCGATCCGAGGGACGGGTTGGCGGAAGTGGGGTTCGAACCCATTTTCCGAGTTTTGGTTGTGTTTTCATTTTGTTAGGCTGTGGGTAACTCCGGTTAGCGATTCATAGAAGGCTCCATGAGGCGACGCATCGATGCGTCGCCTAAGCGGGTCGTTTTACTGAAAAGAAGAGACTTAACCCAGACCAGGCGACGCATCGATGCGTCGGCACCCCCAAATGGGGGCAAGAACGAAAACAGCTCCCGAGGCGGGAGCTGGTGGAAGCACTAAATCTCTTCCTGATTTAAAGCTACCATGCAAAAATGGCAGAGACGGCGAAAATGGGGGTGGCGAGGCGGCGTTAGGTGGCTAGTAAGTGATGTTGAATCAGTTGTTTAGTGAATACAAGTGAATACACAAAATTTATTTTCTAATTTTGTGACCGTGATTTTGCGAGTCAGCGATTTTCGCGTTTTTGCCGGATTTATTGCACCGTGAAGGTGCCGGCCGCCTGCCAGTCGGTGTTGTTCCCGCCGGCCGAGTCCCGACCGGCTATATAGACGATGCGATTTCCCTTGAATGCGCCGGTGAAGGTGGCATTCAACGCCAGCGCCAGGGTACCGGGTGAGGGTGTCACTGTCGATCCCGTTCCGTTCACGACGCACTGACTATTCTGGATGCTCCCGGACCCTCCGTTCAGCACCATGCCTCCGGCAAACGGTCCTCCCGCGTCTCCCGCGTCGTCCACCAGGTACAACGTGTTGCTGGATGCCACATATGCCAGGTAGCAGGCCTGCCGCCCGTCGATGGCATTGTTGATCAGCACGTTCACTACCCCGAAGTCTCCCGTGCCCTTGCTGTCGGTCAGCGTGACCGTGAGTGTCTGGGGCGTCCCCGACGACGCCGTGGCGCGCGCCGGAGTTACACTCGATACGGCGATCGTCCCGGTGGCGGCCGGCCCAGGGACTTGCCACACTCCGAGCGCCTGCCAGTTGGTGTTGTGCTGTACGAAGTCCGCGGCGGCCACGTAGAAGATCCGGTCTCCTCCAAACCCCGGCTGAAACGTAATGTTCAACGTCAGGGTCAGGGTCGTTCCGCTGCCCACCGCCGAGGTCAGGCCCACCGTGCACTGACTGTTCTGGATGGAGCCGGAACTGCCCAACGGCAACGAGCCCGCATACGGCCCGCCGGCATCCCCTGCATCATCGATCAGGTACAGGGTGCTGTACTGCAGCGAGTAGGCCAGGTAGCAGGCATGCCGCGCGTCTAGCACGCTGTTGATCAGCACGTCCACCACCCCCAGGTTCAGATACCCGTCGGGGTGGGAAAACTGGAAGGTGAATGGCTGATTGCTCCCCGCGCCTGAGGCCGGCTGGTCACCTACGGTCACCGGCACGCCGTTCAAGACGATTGAGCTGGTGCTGGCTGAGGTCCCCGATAAGGTGGCATTCGGATCGTCGCTGCTCACTCCGACGTCATTGTCCAGCACGGATCCGTCCGTCCACGATGCGCCCGGCGCCACCGTCACGGTCACTGTCTCACTCGCTCCGGGCGCTAGGGTACCGTAGGTCACTGCCGCCTGGTTTCCGGAACCGCAACTTTGGCCGTCGCTCGATGCGCAACTGACAACTGTACTTCCCGTCGACAGGTCGTCCCGCACGGTCACATTAGTCGCGGTCTGCGTGGAGTCGTCGTTCACCACGGTTGTGGTGAAGGTCACGTTCGAACCGGCGGTGCTCGCCAGGGGTCTCAACTGAACCTTTGGCGCAGATGCCCCGACTGACGTAGAGACTCGCAGGTTCACCAGCTTCTGCGGCACCGAAAAGTCGCGATAGCGGGGCACCGGCGCCGTCGCGCTGGCCACCCCTACCGTGCTCACCGGCGCCAGGCTCCCGGTTGCCTGGATCTGAGTCAAGTCACTCTCGGTCCCACTGCCCAGTAACAACAGGAAGGTCAGCGTCTCCAGTTGTCCCGGGTTCGCCGACAGCACCACCCAGGTCGCCGTCGCCGTTCCGTTGGTCACCACTAATTGCTGGTAGGTGAGGCCGTTCAGCGGAGTTCCCGTGACCGGCGATCCTCCCGCTCCGTTGGCATCGGCGGAATACAATTGCGCTTTGGAAGCCCCCTCGCTGGGGTAGACGGGAACGAAGACCGTATCACCCGCCGGTATGTTGCTGAGCACCAGGCGCAGGCGTGTGCCCACCTGGAAGGCGGCCGGCGTGGCTTCCTCGAATACCAGCGGCAGGCGCAGCGATGCCGCCGTACCCGGTTGGAAAACGAGCGTGGGCGCGGCGTTCGCCATGGTCAACTGCGCGTTGGTGACCGGCACGGGCACTTGCGATTCCACGTCCACGAGGCCGGTCACCGCGACTGACTGCAGATTCGAGGGCGCTGTCAGCAGGCTGGCGTCGGCCCGCACGTTGGTGATCCGCACGGTGGCGGTGCCGCTGCTATCCGCTACCAGCGAGACACCGGGGAAGCGCAGGGTGTTGTAACCTTGAATCTGCCCGTTCTGGGCATTTGCCTCGTCCACCAGGAGCAACGCGTCGGTGGTGCTCCCCGAAGTCAGAGTGTTGGTGACATCGGTGTTCAAGGTGAGTGAGATGTCGGCAGTGACAGGTCCGCTGAGGCCGGTGCAACTCAGCTCCAGATCGCCCAACACCTCCGTGCGGCCTTCGAGCGCCACTTGTGGCGGCGCGGGAGCGCCGGCCGAGCACGTCACGTTCGAGGATGTTCCGGCCTGCGTCACGGAGTAGGTTAACCCAGCGATGGTCAGGCTGCCGGTGCGCGCGGTGGTCGCGGGGTTGGCGGCCACGGTGTAGGTGGCTGTCGTGTTTGTAGTTCCGGCGATGGTCAGCCACTGGACGTTGCTGTTGGCAGTCCAGGTGCAGCCGGCGGGGGTCTGCACGGCGGCGGTCCCGTTGCCGCCGGCTGCGGGGAATGCCTGGCTGGCCTGCTGCAGCGAGTAAGTACATGGGGCATTGCCTGCCTGGACGACCGTGAAGGTCTCCCCGCCGGCAGTGATAGTGCCGGAGCGGCCCACGGTCGATGGGTTGGGCGATGCGGTGTAGTTGACGGTGCCGTTGCCGGGGCCGGCGCCGGATGCGAGCAGCCAGGTCGCATTGCTGGCGGCGGTCCACGAACAGGCGGTTCCCAAGGCGCCGACGGAGAAGCTGCCGCCTCCGCCGGTGGCGGCCACTGCGGCGCTGGAGGGAGTGAGTCCGAAGAGACAGCCGCTCAACTGGATGATGGTGAACGACTGGCCGGCAATCGTGAGAGTGGTGGTCTGCGCGGCGTTGGACGCCGCCACGTTATAGTTCACGGCGCCGTTGCCAGTGCCGCTGGCGCCGGCGGTGATGGTGACGGAGTTAGACGGGCTGGAAGCGGTCCAGGCGCAGCCCGGTTGGGTGACCACCTGCACGCTGCCCGTGGATGCGGCAGTACCCACGGTGGCCGTGGTCGACGACAGGGTGTAGGTGCATCCCGGCGCTCCCACGGTGAATGTCAGGGAATTCGCCGACGAAAATATTGAAAGGGACGAATAGAAGCTTCCCGTGCCAGCCGCCGGGGGAATTGTGACCACAGCTACCTGCCCGCTGCCGGCCGTCGCGACATCCGAGGCCGGTATCGACGCTTGAAGCTGTGAACTGCTGATGAACTGCGTCCCGAGCGTCATGAGCCCGTTCGTGTGGCCGTTTGGTAGCGGTTGGGCCAAGGTATACGGGTCGTTCGTAACGAGCGCTACAACCCTGTCTCCCGGAGCAAAATTACTGCCGTTGACCGTAAGGGTGAAGCCAGCGCCCCCGGGTGCAATGGTGCTTGGGCTCATGCTGGTCAACGTGCGCACTGCGGGAATGACGAGATTCAGGCTATTCGACGGGCTGCCTCCCGGATTGGTCAGTGTCAGGACGGCGGTGCCAGGACTCTGCATCAGGCTATCGGGCACAGCAAAGAGTAAAGCAAGATATGCGGGAAAGACGCTCGCGAGATTTACCCCGTTCCAGCTCAGAATTGCTCCAGGCTGAATCCCGGTGCCGCCCACATAAACAGCCTTGTTAACACCCTTCGGCGTTAAGCCGGTCGTGTTAAACGTGGTATCGGCTCCCGTCAGGTTGGGAATCGCCGGCGTGGTCCGGATCGTAAAAGTAAAGGTATTGGAGGACACCGGACCCGGGTTCTGCACACCGATCTGCGCGGTACCGGCGGTCCTGATCAGGGACGCTGGCACGAATGCTTGCAGGCCAACGCTGGTCTCAACCGTCGTATTGAGAGGCGTGTTATTCCAGATGATCGTTGCGCCCTGGCCCGTGGAGCCGTTTTGACCCTGGAAATTAGACCCAAAAACGGTCATCCCGAAGCCCGAGCTTCCTGCAATGGCGGTGTCAGGAATGAGACCGCTGATGGATGGAGTCTGAGCGAACAGATCGCCGGAAAGAGCGATGGCCAGCGCAAAGACCAAAAAGCGCAGTGCGACAGACGATGTGAATATCAGGGACACCACGGACAGTCTCCAGTCGAAAAGCTTTTCGCTATTATAAGCGAAATCGAGAGCAAAACGAGGACAGAAAGGAAAGTTTCGTCACTTGGAGGCCCACTGCTGATTTTATTTTAACTACAGGGTCCGGCCAATCCTGGTACCCCGGATCTACAACCCCACCCTCTTCCACAACTCATCCACCCGCCGCTTCACCTCCGCGGTCATCTCGATCACCCCCGGCCAGGGCCGTGTGAATCCTTCGCCGGGCCACTTACGCGTCGCGTCGATCCCCATCTTCGACCCGTAATTCGGCAGACGGCTGGAATGATCCAAAGAATCCACCGGCCCCATCACGAACTGGATGTCACGCTCGGGGTCGATGTTATTGAGTGCCTTCCAAGTCACTTCGCGGTAGTTCTGCACGTCCACGTCTTCATCCACCACCACGATCACTTTGGAAAACATCGCCTGACCCGTGCCCCAGATCGAGGACATTACTTTCCGCGCGTGACCCGGATAAGACTTCCGGATGGCCACCAGGATCAAGTTATGGAAGATGCCCTCGGGCGGCATCGCGATGTCGCGCACCTCCGGCAGTTGCAGGCGCATCAGCGGCAGGAAAATGCGCTCGACCGCCTTGCCCATGTAGTAGTCCTCCATGGGCGGCGGCCCCACGATGGTGGTCGCGTAAATCGGATTCTGCCGCTGAGTCACACAAGTCACATGGAAGACCGGGTACTCGTCGGCCAGTGAGTAGAAGCCGGTGTGATCGCCGAACGGCCCCTCGGTCCGCAGCTCGCCCAGCTCCACATACCCCTCGAGCACGATCTCGGCGTTGGCCGGCACTTCGAGGTCCGAAGTCTGGCACTTTACCATCTCGACCGGACTCTGCCGCAGAAATCCGGCGATCATCATCTCGTCGAGATCCGGCGGCAGGGGCAGAATTGCCGAGTACATGGTGGCCGGGTCGGAGCCGATGGCCACCGCCACGTCCATGCGTTTGCGCCCGTGGTGCTGCATGCGCCGATAGTGTTCCGCGCCCTGCTTGTGGGTCTGCCAGTGCATGCCCGCCGTGCGTTCGTCGAACACCTGCATGCGATACATGCCGCAATTGCGCTTGCCGGTATCGGGATTCTTGGAGAAGACCAGGGGCAGGGTGATGAAGCGGCCCGCGTCTTCGGGCCAGCACTGGAGCACGGGGTAATCCAGCAGGGAGAATCCTTCGCGGCGCACCACTTCCTGGCACGGGCCTTGGGAGACGATCTTGGGAAAGAAGGCGCCCACTTCCACCAGCTTGGGCAGCATCTTGAGCTTGCCGATGATGCCCTCGGGCACGCGCATCTCCAGGTACTCGACGATGCGCTGCGCCACCTCTTCCACGGATGCCACTTCGAGCGCGATCTCCATCTTGCGCATGGAGGCGAAGGCATTGATCAGGACGGGGACGGCGTAGCCCTTGGGCTTTTCGAAGAGCAGCGCGGGGCCGCCCTGCTTCACGGCGCGGTCGGCGAATTCGGTGATCTCGAGAATCGGGTCCACCTCGAGGGCGATGCGCTTCAGTTCGTGCTTCTCTTCCAAGGCGCGGATGAAATCGCGCAGGTCTCGATATGCCATAAGGCTGATTCTAGCGTGGGGAGGCCTTTCACCGCGGAGTCGCGGAGTAAACGGAGACCAGCGCGGAGGAACAGCAGGAGAAAAGCAGTGAGCCAATAACTATCTCAGGACCTTAATATCCGCTATACATTCACCGTTACATCTGGTACTAATGAATCGGTTACCTATGTTGTTTTCGGGTGCAAGGGCCTTCTGGCTGGCATGTTTCTGGGGCGGCGCGGCGTATGCCTGCGTCCAGCCTCTGTGCGTGAATCGCAGTGACGACAGTGCCACCGCTCCGGTCAGCGGAATGCTGCGGTACGCGGTGCTCAACGCACCTATCGGGGCGACGATCACGTTCGATCCGGCGCTTTCGGGACAGGCGATCGCGCTGGACGCCGGCTCGCCAAACAACCACATCAAGATCACTCAGGATGTCACGATCCAGGGGCCGGGAGCCAGCCTGCTGACGGTCAGCGGCGGGAACGCGACGCGAATCTTCTTCATCGCCAATGGGACGGTGACGATCGGCGGCCTGACACTGGCGAAGGGATTGGGGAATGGCGGCAATGGCGGCGACGGCAGCGGAGGCGGCGGGGCGGGGATGGGGGGAGCCATTTTCCTGAACGGAGGTTGGCTGACGCTCAACGGTGTGGTTGTGAGCGGCAATCGCGCGCAGGGCGGCCAGGGCGGCGCCGCCGGCTACGGCGGCGGCGGCGGCGGGGCCAGGGCGGCGCCGCCGGCTACGGCGGCGGCGGCGGCGGGTTCGGCGGCAACGGCAGTCCATCGGGGCAGGGCGGCGCGCCCGGCGATCTTTATGGCAACAACGGCGGCATGGGCGGCTCGGTTGGCGGAATCGGAACGTCGGGCGGATACGGCGGATTTGGCGGAGGTGGCGGCGGCGGCGGCTATACCCCGCCACTCTTCACCA
>OMOG01000768.1 GCA_900290305.1 Candidatus Sulfopaludibacter sp. SbA4 | reverse complement strand
CGATCCCTACTTCCACATCGGCGGCGACGAAGTGAGTCCCCGGGCATGGAACCAGTCCGAGAGTATTCAGGCCTTTGCCAAGGAGCATGAGTTGAAGGATGCGCCCGCCATCCAGGTTTATTTCAACCAGCGCCTGCTGAAGATCGTGCAGAAGTACGGCAAGACCATGGTGGGATGGGATGAGATTCTGGTTCCCGGCTTGCCCACTGACGCGGTGATCCAGTCGTGGCGCGGGCAGAAGTCGCTCTCGGAGGCGGCTTCGAAGGGATATCGCGGCATCCTCTCCTGGGGCTACTATCTGGATCACCTGAGCCCCGCCTCGCTGCACTACGGAGTGGACCCGCTGGGCGGGCCGGACGCCGCCAATCTCGCCCCGGAGCAGGCGTCGCGGATCATGGGCGGCGAGGCCTGCATGTGGGCCGAGCTGGTCGGCCAGGAGTCAGTGGACTCACGCATTTGGCCGCGCACGGCGGCCATCGCGGAGAGGCTGTGGTCGCCCAAGGACGTCACGGACGTGGAGGCGATGTACGTGCGGATGGAAGCCGTGAGCCGCAATCTGGAATTCACCGGCGTGATGCATCGCGCCAACTACCAGCCGATGCTCGACCGGATTACCGGCAGCCAGCCGGTGGGGCCGCTGCGCGTTCTGGCGGATGTAGTCGAGTCACTCGGGTTGGGGACGGGGCGCACCGGACGGCCCACGGGAGTTATGCCCCTCAACCGGTTTGTGGATGCCTGTCTGCCCGAAAGCGAGTTGGCACGGTCACTGGAGCTGGCGGCCCGGAGATTGGTGGCCAACTCCGCGGACAAGGACGACGAGGCGATGCTGCGGCGGCAATTTGAGACTTGGGCGGCCAACGACGCGCTCTTTGAGCGCCTGGCGGAGAACAACAAACTGCTGGTGGAAGTCACTCCGCTGTCGAAGGACCTTGCGGCGCTCGGAGAAGCCGGGATCAAGCTGCTGGACTATCTCACGCCGCGTCCGGTAGCGTCGGCCGGAGCAAAGAAACTCAGTGGGAAGGCCAAAAAGGCGGAGCTGGCGGCGCAGCAGGCGGCTCAATCGGCCAAAGAGGAGTGGCTCACCAAGGAGAATGCCGAACTGACTCGTCTCGCGCAACCGCCGCGCCGCGCCGGCGGTGGGGGCGGTGGCGCACCACAAAGCCCGTCGGCGGATGTGCGGCTGGCCGCATTCCGCCCGGTCAAGGTGCTGGCCGACGCACTGACTCACCAGGAGCCCGCAACGGTGCAGTAAGTTCCACGACCGGCAGATTCGGTGCTCACCGGCGGCGACGATTCGGGCTTGCCTTGGTTACTCGATCTCAAAAGCCACATACTGGAAGCGCCCGTCGCGTTCGATCTGGAGGACCACCGGGTCGCCTGCCCTGAAATCCTGGATCATGGTTTGAAAGGCCGCAAGCAACGCCACCGGCTGGTTATTTACGGAGTGGATCACATCGCCGGGCTGGATGTCGACAAACTGGGCCTGCCCCTCCGGCGATTTTGCCGCTACGATCAGCCCGTAACTGCGGCGCAGCTCGGGGATCAGGCGGGCTACCTCGCGGTCGATTTCGACGCAGAGAATCCCCAATCGATGTACCAGGTTCTTTTCGGGAGAAGCCATCGAGGCCAGCGGATCCCACGGCGCCTTTTGTTCCTTCACCTCCACCGGAACGGTCATCCGCTCGGCGCCCCTTTGAACCGCAAGCACGATCTTTTCTCCACCCTGACGGCGGGCGATATCGTCCTCGAATTGGCGGGCCGAGTCAATGGTGTGCCCGTTGAGGCTGAGAATAATG
>OMOG01000176.1 GCA_900290305.1 Candidatus Sulfopaludibacter sp. SbA4 | reverse complement strand
GTGTTTCCGCTGCCGGAGGCCGCCGAGGCTGCGCCCGCCACCGTGCACTGGCTGTTGGAAACGCTTCCGGAGGCGCCCGGCGCGAGACCCGGCGAGAGCGTGCCGCCGTTGTCTTCCAGCAGGTAGAGCACGCCGGCGCTGCGGCTGTAGGCCAGGTAGCAGGCGTTGCGCCCGTCGAGAAAATTGTTGATGAGGATGTTGACCACGTCGAGGTCCTGCCAGCCGCGCGGATCGTTGAAGGTGAAACTCATGCTTTGGGAGAGGCCGCTCCCGGATGCGGGGTTGGCGCCTCCGGGGGATGCCGGTCCACTGGGGGCCTGGCGCGTGAATACCCATGCCGCGCCGGCATTGTTATTGTCGTTGGGCCCGCCCAGGATGGCGGTGCTGCCGTTCGCGGAGAGGGCGACTGCGTCTGCCTCCGCGCCGCCTACGGCGCCCGTTCCGATCAGCTCGCCGCCAAGCTGGCTCCAGGCACCGAGGTTGTCGCGCGTGAACACCAGGGCGCCTGAGTTGTCGGCCGCGGCGGCGATGGCGGTATTCCCATCGGCCGAAAGTGACACGGGCGCGGCGGGGCCCACACTGTGGGCGGCAGAGCCGGTCAACGAGCCGCCCTGCTGGCTCCATACACCATTCTTGCGGGTAAACACCCACACTCCTCCGCCAGCCGCAGCCTCCACGCCTGTGTTGCCGTCCGCGGAGAGCGCCACGGAGCTACCCTGATAAAGACCAGAGCTGGTTTCGACCAGTTTGTTGCCCTGGGGGGCCCAGAGGCCACCGTTGCGCGTGAACACCCAAACGGCCCCGGTATCCTGATTGTCGAAGGCATCGCCCACGAAGGCCGTATTGCCATCCCCGGACAGCGCTACCGACCAGCCTTGAGTAACGGCGTAGGTGAAGACCACTCCGCGCGGATCTTGCAATCTCGCCTGCTGGGTCCAGACTCCATTGGCCCGCGTAAACACCCAGGCTCCGCCGTCAGTTGCAGACTGCATCGACAGATTCAGAAGACCTCCTCCGGGTCCTCCCACCAGGGCCGTATTTCCGTCGGCGGAGAGCGCCACGGACCAACCAAAAGTAACCACGGAGTAAGCGCAGGGATCCGGGGTTGGGACAAGCTTGTCGCCTTGCTGGGACCATTCGCCGTTCACGCGCGTGAAGATCCATGCGGCTCCCTCGAAACAGGCTTCGCCGGCTTTTACGCTGCCGATATTGTCGTTGGGGCCGCCCACTATGGCGGTATTCCCGTCGGCGGAAAGCGCGACGCTCCAGCCCATTTGCGAGTCGTCGGCCGTATCGTAACCGGTCAGCCCGAGACCCTGCTGGGTCCACAGGCCGTTGGTTCGCGTCCAGGCCCAGGCTTCTCCGAGGCAATTGAAGCCCTGGTTATCACAGTTGGCATAGGGCGCGCCCAGGATGGCGGTGCTGCCATCGGCGGAGAGCGCGACGCTCCAGCCCAACTGCGCGGCGAAGCCCTGCAGTTTGGGGCCTTGCTGGGCGAATTGCGCGGATGCGGGCGGCAGAAAGATGGCGATCGGGAACAACACCGCCAGCCAGAACCGCCGCCTTGCTTTCCATGCTCCGTTCGAGGACCTCATGCCGGTGACCGCCTCCTTCTTTCTGCGAAGGAGTGAGGGCGGCGGGGAATTTGTATCAGTGAATTCCGCCGCCGTGAACAGCACAGTTCACGGGCCGTGAACCGCGCGGTTCCGGAAAGCCACTCCCGAGATGCCGCTTACACGAGTTTTCAATCATTTACAAGCGTGCGGCGCGATGGCGCTCGGGATGCAAATGTATAGGGCATCGGGAACGTGAACAAGCGAGCCCGAGGGAGGGTGCGAAAATGACGAACTTCACGACGAGATTGATGGTTGCGGCGGCTACCCTGGTGGCCGCGGCTGGCGCCGCTTCGGCTCAGACGTTGAAGGCGGAAATTCCGTTCACGTTCCGGGCCAACGGTAAAGTGATGACGGCAGGAGCTTACCGGGTAACCGTGAGCCGCATGTCCGCGGGCACGCCGATACTCTACATCCGCAGCAACGATGGGCACGATGCGGCGCTGGCGCGGCCACAAGCGCCTTACGATGCCCCCAAAGCGTGGCAGGCGGCAGGTAAGCCGGTGTTGTCCTTCGCGTGCGGCGAGAAGCTCTGCTCGCTGACTGGAGTGTGGACCGGCGACCAGGCACCGGCTTACAACTTCTCCGCTCCGAAGCTCGGCTCGGACGAGCCAACCCGCGTGGCACTGGTCGTGCTGCGGCCCGAAAAGGGCGACTAACTCTGAGGAGTCAGAAGTCAGGAAACAGAAGACAGAATTTGCGCGGCGTCCTCCGGAAACGGAGGGCGCCGCTTTTGTTTTTTGGGGCCGGGTATCCTGGCGTGAACGGCGCAGTTCACGGGAGTGAACCGTCAGGTTCCGGAAGGTCACTCACCGAACGGCGTTTACGCGAGTTTTCAATCATTTACACGCGTGCGGCGGGATGGCAGGCGGGATGCAACGTACAGGGGCATCGGGAACGTGAACAAGCGAGCCCGAGGAGGGTGCGACAATGACGAACTTCACGACGAGATTGATGGTTGCGGCGGCTACCCTGGTGGCCGCGGCTGGCGCCGCTTCGGCTCAGACGATGAAGGCGGAAATCCCATTCACGTTCCGGGCCAACGGTAAAGTGATGACGGCAGGGACTTACGAGGTAACCCTGAGCCACGGGATGCCGCTGCTTTACCTCCGCAGCAACGACGGGAACCACGCGGCCATAGTTGCCGCACAGGCGCCACACGATGCGCCCAAACCATGGCGCGCCGCGGGCGGACCGGTGCTGTCCTTCGAGTGCGGCAACAGCCTTTGCTCCCTGGCTGGAGTGTGGAGCGGCGGCGACAAGCCGGCTTACAACTTCGCCAAACCGAAACTCGGCAAGGACGAGCCAACCCGCATGGCCCTGGTCGCTCTGCTACCCGAGAAGGGCGACTAACTCCAAACAGCTCCTTCATACAACAACCATGGATGCCTTCGCGGCGTCCTCCGGAAACGGAGGGCGCCGCTTTTTTGTTTTTTGGGCCGTTATTTCGAGTGAGCCGAGCGGTTCATGCAGAGTGAACCGTCAGGTTCCGAAAAGTCACTCATCAAGTGGCGTTTACACGAGTTTTCAATCATTTACAAGCGTGCGGCGGGATGGCAGGCGGGATGCAATGTATAGGAGCATCGGGAACGTGAACAAGCGAGCCCGAAGGAGGGTGCGACAATGACGAACTTCACGACGAGATTGATGGTTGCGGCGGCTACCCTGGTGGCCGCGGCTGGAGCTGCTTCGGCTCAGACGATGAAGGCGGAGATCCCGTTCACGTTCCGGGCCAATGGTGCGGTGATGACGGCAGGCACTTACCGCGTAACCCTGGACTACACCTCGGGAACGCCGATACTCTACCTCTTCAACAACGACGGGGGACACTCGGTACTGGCGCAGGCGCGAGTGCCACACGATGTGCCCAAAGCATGGCAGGCGGCCGGCAGCCCGGTGTTGTCCTTCCAGTGCGGCAGCAGCCTCTGCTCCCTGTCCGGAGTGTGGAGCGGCGGCGACAGGCCGGCTTACAACTTCGCCACACCGAAACTCGGCAAGGATGAGCCGGTGCGCGTGGCGCTGATCTCACTGCGGGCCGAGAAGGGCGACTAGGTGCTCCACTCCCTCGCTCGCCAAGGGCGAGTCACGGTCGTGGCTCCGATGGAGCGCGTGGCTCGGATGGAGCGGCTCTGAGGGATCATTGTTCGGGTGTGACCGAGGCGGGCGCGGAAGGCGAGTCCTTCTTCGTCCGCCTCAACTCTTTTTGGCGATCGAGCACGGTCACGCCCTTGGTGATCCACTCGGGCGGCGGATCGCCCTTCAGGTAGTAGCCGAACCAGTCGAGGATGCGATGGTGGTAATCCATCTGGTTGGCCTTCACGGCCAGCGAATGGTTTTCTCCGGGGTAGACCAGCATCACGCACTGCTTGCCGGCGCGGCGGGCCAGGTTGTACATTTCGATGTCCTGGTGCCAGTCGGATGCGCCATCCTTGTCGCCGACTGAAAGCAGCAGCGCGCCCTTCATCTTGTTCACGTGGAACACGGCGGAGTTGCGGAGGTAAGCGGCGGGGTCCTCGTAGAGCGGAACCTCCATGCGCTCCTGGCCGACCTCGGCGTGGTTGGTCTCGGGGATGCCGTTGTTCCAGTAGATTTCGCCGTAGCTCGAGGCCAGGTTAGTCAGTGGGCCGCCGGCCACTCCCGCGGCGAACAGGTCCGACTGAGTCATTACGAAGGACGTGCCGTAGCCACCCCAGGAATGTCCCACGAGGCCCACCCGGGTGGGGTCGATCATGCCGCTCTCGAGCACCTTTTTGGTCGCGGCGGTCACGCACTCGAGGATCGACATGCCGGGATCGCGGGCGCGGAAGACGATGTCGGGCATCAGCACGAAGTAGCCGCGCGTGGTCCACACGGTCTCGGAGTAAGGCGACCGCTCGGAGAGCGGGAAGACGCGATGCAGGTACTGACTCTCGCGCTCGTAGATGTGCACGATGAGCGGATATTTCTTACCCTTTTCGTAGTTGGCGGGATAGAACAGCGCGCCTTGCAGACGCTCGCCGCGCGGGTTTTTGTATTCGATCAGCTCGCCGTGTCCCCAGGCATATTGGGCGGCAAAGGGGTTGGTCTCGGTCACCAGCTTGGCGTTCTTCAGGTCGGGCCCGGCGACGTAATAATTGGGGGACGTATCGAAGGCCTCAGACTGGTAGGCGTAGACGTCGGCGTCCTTGGCCTTCATCAGGCGGCTGTTGCCGCGGTCCTGATAGATGGCGCGGTCCACTTTGCCATCCACCAGGCGGGCGTAGCCGGTGCGCTTGGTCCAGACTCCGGTGAGCGAGAGGTAGACCGGCTTGGACAAATCGATGCCCTCTTCCCGATCGCCGCCGCCGCGGCCTCCACGGCCACCACGGCCGCCGCCGCCCGCCGATTCGAGATTGACGTAGCGGTGGCGCACCTGCTCGGCGGCGCCATCGGTGAGGCGCTTGGGTTTGGAGCCGTCGGGAAAAAGCTGCCACAGGTTGTACTCGTCGTAGACGATGACGCTGGCGTCGTTTTTGGTCCATCCGGCCACGCCCCAGGAAGGCTTGTTCTTCACCGGATAGTCGTTCTCTTTGTCGATGAACGTCACGCCGGCGGCGCGGCTGACGTTGCGCTGCGCGCCGGTCTCCAGGTCGTAGACCCAGAACTCGCCGTCCTTGAAGTTCAGGAGGAAGTGGCCACTGGGGCTGGCCCAGACCGGAGGCACCACGCGGGTGGCGACCTTGGCGCGGTCGCCCTTGGCCACATCCACCTTGTAAACGTCGGCGAAGCGGCGGCCGAACATGCCCTCGGTCTCGTAGGGCGTTTCATCGAGCGCGATGGCGCGGCCGCCGGCGCGGAGCAGTTGCACGTTCTCCTTGGGATTGGTGCTGAGCGGAACCAGCCGGCCTTCGCCGATGTGCCAGGCAGCGGGGGCGTTGCGGTCGCGATCGCGCGCGACCCGGAGTTTTTGCTCGGAGATCACGTTCACGTCGCGCGCGTGCCATACCTCGACGTTGGATGGATCTTCATCGCTTTTCTTGCCCTCGACTTTGCGGTCCCAGTCTGCGAGGCCTATATATAGGATGCTGCCGTCTTCGGACCACTGGGGCGGGCGCGAGGGCACAATGCGCTTGGGCGGCGCGACGTCGCCGGCGCGCTTTTCTCCGAGGTTCTTCCAGGCCAGGACGGTGTAGGATTCGCCATCGTAGGCAGGGTCGCGCTTGGAGCGCAGTGCGGCGAGGTCGCTCGAATCCTTGCGCCAGGCGAGCGCGGTGAAGATGGCGGAGCCGGAATCGAGCACCTTCAGCTCGCCACGCGAGGGGTCGAAGACCTGGATGGCATTTCCGGCGCGGCCCTCGACCCCGATGGTCATGGCGAGGTGCGTGCCTTTTTCCTGCCAGGCGAAGCTGGTGACGTTGCCGAAAGTGGCGTCGATGCCGGTCTTGAGGTCGCGGACCGTGAGGGTGGCGCCGACGGCTTCCGCTGATGCGGCGGGGGCTTCAGCGGGCGGCGCGGCGGCGGGTGCGTTGCCCCGCGTGGGAGGATAACGCCGGAAGGCCAGCCAGGCTCCCTGGTCGGAGAAGGAGAA
>OMOG01000193.1 GCA_900290305.1 Candidatus Sulfopaludibacter sp. SbA4 | reverse complement strand
CAGAGGTGGGGCAGGCGGTTTCGCCTGCCACGATTAGAACTGAACGCGCCCACCCAACTGGAACGCCCGCGGGCCACCCGACCCGAAGACCTGGCCGGCGCGGCTGGTCGGCTGGCCGAACGAAAAGTTCTGGTTCGTCGGCGTTACCTGATCGAGGTTGAAACTGTATCCGCTCAGGTTGGCGATGTTGAAGATGTTGAAGGCCTCCGCGAAGATCGAGAGCTTGTAGCGCTCGCGGTACTTGAAGGTCTTCGTCAGGCGGACGTCCTGTGAGCTGAAATTGTCGCCCAGCGCGAACTTCTGAGGCAGTACAACCGCGGGGATCGTCTTACCCAGGGCGTCCTTCGTGCCGGCGTAGGTCTGGTTCCAGGACGCGACGGCGCGCTCCAGGTCTGCCGTGCCGCAGCCGGCGTTCAGACAGTTGAAGGCCAGACCGGGCAGCGGCGCGCTGGTCGAGCCATCGCCGGTCAGCGACACACCGGAGATAAACGGCATGATAGGCCCCTTGCTGCTGAATTCGGAAATCAGTCCGAGTTGGAACCCCCAAGGGAGATCGACCACGCCAGAGAGATTGAGGATATGTCGCGGACCCTGCGGGCCCCAGCTTGCATTCCAGTGGTCCAGATCCACCAGCCCGTTGTATCCGTGCTGATCGTTGAGGGCGTAAGAAGCGGTGAACTGATACCGCCGGGCGAAACGCTTGTTGACTTTGACCAGCATCGCGTTGTAAACCGAGCGCCCGCCGGGTGTCCAGAACGTGATCGGGCCGTTCGAGCATTCCACTCCGGGGGTGTTCTTTTCCGCGGCAGGGCAAACGGGAATCACCGGCGAGCGGACACCATTGATGAAACGGTTATAACGGTTGTAATCCACCTCACCCAGCAAAGTGTTCAGATATACGCGCCGTACGAAATCGACGTCCACCACCAGATCTCTGCCGATCTGCCGCTGGACTCCCAGATCGAAATGCAGGCCGTGCTGTACCGGGTAGTTCTTGGGATACAGTTGTGCGGCGGCCTTATTGATATCGATATTGGTGACGGAAAGATCGTTGAGGTTCTTGGGCGCGAGTTCCGCGGCAATGATCGGCGCCTGTTGCTGCTGAATCTGGAGGTACTGGCCGAGAGTCAGGTTCATCAATTGCCCGGATGGCAAGGGCGCCCCGACCGGAACGGGAGCGCCGCCCAGGCTGATGTTGACAATGCCCGGGAAGATGTTGGTGAAGCCGGTTGTGGGGAATTGGATGCGGCCATTGCCCACCGGGCCTATGAAGGCTCGTTCCTGAAGCCGCCGGTACAGCGACTCCGTATCGTAGTAGATACCGAAGCCGCCGCGCACCACGGTCTTTTGAGCCTTGTCGACCGTCCACGCGAACCCTAAAGTGGGTTCGAAGTTGTGATAGTTGTTGTTGGTCGGCGAGAGGTCCGATCCATAGAGCGGCGCCAGGAACGCGGGCTTAGGCAAGTCGCGGTTCACCAGAGTGCTCTCGAAGCTCCATCCCAGCCCGTAGTTCAGGGTAAAGCTCGGTTTGACTCGCCAGGAATCCGCGGCATAGACGCGATAGCGGTTGTTGACCTTGGCTTGATCTACGTTATACGGCGGCGGCTGGCTCGGATCTCCGATCCCCACCACACCCCCCAGGAACGGGAGGTTCAGGAAGTCGGCGTTGGTTGCGATCTTCGTTGGCAGCGTGGGAAACAGCGCGGCGACCAGCGCTGCCGGCACACTGGAGCGCACCAGCTCCGGCGGCGCCACCACCGTGCAGGCCGGGTCGCAGTATCCCCAGAACCCCGTGCCCGGCGCATGTTCGATCTCCCCGCCGAAATGCAGCGAGTGACTCCCTCGTTGCCAGCTTAGCGAGTCCGTAACGTTGTACTTACGCAGGTCGCGGCCCTGCGTCGCATTGGAAGTGTCGCCGATCGTCACATTGGTGCCGGTGACCGCCACCTCGGGAAAACCCAGGCCCACGCAGTCCGGGCAATCGGAACTGCTGGGGAACAGATTCCGGTTCTGCCAATACTGGTAGCTGAATCGAAAGTCATTGACTAAGGTCGATTTCAAGACGCTGGTTACTCCCAGCAGACTCTGGTCGCTCCAGTTGGTATTCCGCAGCCAGTGCGAAGGCAACTGTTGGCTTCCGGCGGGACCGAGGCCCGCGTTGCCATCGTGCGAATACCGCGCGAACAGACGATGTTTCCGGCTGATAAAGTAATCGAACCGGGCACTGAGGTTCTTCCCGTGATAGGGGCTGAAGTAATTGCCCGCCAGGGCGGCGGCGGACGAAACGTTCGGCACATAGGTAACTACCTGCGTCTGGTTCAGGTATTCATAATTGAAGAAGAAGAACAGTTTGTCCTTTTTCACCGGGCCGCCGATCCACACCCCCGGGTTGCGGCGCGCAAAGAAAGGATCGGTACTAAGCGGGTTGCGAGCCAGCCCGGGGTAGGCCGACATATTGTGGTCGCGGAAGAAGAAGTAGCCGCTTCCGTGAAAATCGTTGCCTCCGCTGCGAGTGACCACATTCACCGAGCCGACGCTGGTGATCCCGGTGGACAGGTCGAAATTGACAGACGAAATCTGGAACTCCTGGACCACCTCCTGCGAGAAGTTCATGCCGGTGTTGCCCTCGATGGGGTTCCGGATATTGCCGCCGTCCACCGTGATGGCGGTCTTACTCGAGTCCCCGCCCAGGACCGAGACGGAGAAGAGGGAGTTGTACTGCGACGTCGTGCCGGGACTCACCGTCACGCCGGGCTCGAGGAATGCCAGGTTCAGAAAACTGCGGCCGTTCAGCGGCAGGTCCTGGATCTTGTCGCGGGTAATCACGCCCGCGACGCTGCTGCTGGAATACTCCATTAGCGCGGTGGCGGCCTCCACCTCGACCACTTCTCCGGTCTGGCCCACCTCCAGGTGAGCGTCCACAGTAGTGATCGTGCCGGTCTCGACGGTTGCATCGCGGACCAGCGTTCGAAACCCCGGCATGGCGGCCTTCACTTCGTAGACGCCCGGAGGAAGCGCCGCCGCGGTATAGGAGCCGTCCGGCGCAGTCAGCAGGTTTCGGACCAATCCGGTGTCCCGGTTCGTCATCGTAATCGCGGCATTGGGAACAACGGCGCCGGTGGCGTCGTACACCGTGCCGGATATGGATCCGGTGGGCGTCTGCCCCCAGAGCAGCATCGACTGTAAGAAAAACGTAACAACCAACCATCCGAGACGCGGCAACACACGTAGTTGCGTCGACATTTTTTTGTATCCCCTCAAATTCCGGCAAGCCGGGCGCTCAGAAGAATACACCACTGATTGGCGCGGTTGTCAAGGGGGAGAAGAAAAATAAGGGAAATATGCCGCCCTTCCCTCGTTGCGTGACCTCGACCTCGGGAAAGCGATAGTAGCCGAAGAGACGTCCGGTATAGACAACGGTGTAGCTATCCGAAGCAGTGGGATTCCGCACGGTTTTCAGATCCTGCTGCTGCGCGGTTCCGCCGAAGCTATTCCTCGCGCAGGGCGGCCATGGGGTCGAGACGGGAAGCCCGGCGGGCGGGCAAGTATCCGGCCATCGCAGCTACCGCCGCTAACACCGCTGCGGCGATACCGAGCGTCCACGGGTCATTCGGCTGGAGGCCATAAAGAAAGCTCGCTACCAGCCGCGTCGCCGGCAGCGCCGCGCCGAAGCCGGCCGCCAGGCCGATCCCGGTCAGAATCGCGGCCTCGCGGAGCACCATACGCAGCACGCTAGACTGCTCCGCGCCCAGCGCCATACGAATCCCAATTTCATTCCGCCGGCGCGCCACGTTGTACGACATCACGCCGTAGAGTCCGATGGTCGCGAGCAGGAGAGCGATCGCGCCGAAAAATCCCGCGAGCGCCGCGAGTAATTTTTCCCTCTCGATCGAGCTGTCCACCTTGGCGGATAGCGTCTTGAATTCGATGGACACATCGCGGTTGACGCCGGCGATGGCGGACTTCACGCCGGCAATGAGCGCGGTGGGTGCGCCGCCGGCGGATCGAAGCTCAAAGCTGGTGAGCGGACCGGGCACTCCGCCCTGACTCCAGGGGATGAAGACGAAGGGCGACGGCTCTTCCCGCAGCGAACCGTATTTCGCGTCGTTCACGATGCCGACGATCTCGACCGGACCGCCCGTGATATTCCCGTCGCGGATGCGGAAATGTTGCCCGATCGGATTCGCCGCACCGTAATATTTTTGGGCCATGGATTTACTGACGATGGCCACCTTGGGCGAAGTGGACGTGTCGTGGCTGTCGAAGTCGCGCCCGGCGGCGATGGAGGCGCCGAGGGTTTCAAAGTACCGGTCGCTCACATTGTTGAAGGAGGCCATGGCGTCATCGCGCGATTTCGGAGTGTAGCCTTCGATGGTCACTTCACCGGCCCAACGGCAGTGACAGACCGGCGTGATGTAGGAGACGCTGGCCGAGCGGACACCCGGAATCGCGCGCAGTTGGTCCAGCATCTCCCGATAAACGGCGGACCACCGCTCCCTGGGATAATGTCCGCTGCTAAGATCGGCGGTGACCAGCAGCACGTGGCCGCTCTCAAATCCCGCATCGAGCGAAATGAGTTTCCAAAAGGTCGAGAGCATCAGGCCCGCGCCCACCACCAGTAACAGGGACAGAGCGATCTGCGCCATCACCAGCACTTGGCCGAGGCCCAGTTTCGTTCCTTCGATCGCGCCCCGGGCATGGGCCTTCATCGCGGATTGGGGATCGACGCGCGTGCCTCGCCAGGCCGGCGCGATGCCGAACAGCAGGCCGGTGAGGATGGCCACGCTCGCGGTAAACGCGAGGACCCGGAGGTCCAAAGCGAGGTCGAGGGAAGCATCGAGAAATCGAGCCAACAGGCGGGCGCCCCATTCCGCGAAGAGAACGCCCAGCGCCGCGCCGATGCCCGACAGCAGCAGGCTTTCGGTGAGCAACTGGCGCATCAAGCGGCCGCGTCCGCCGCCAACGGCCATGCGGATCGCGATCTCTCGCTGCCGGGACGCGCCGCGCGCCAGCAGCAGGTTCGCCACGTTGGCGCAAGCGATCAGCAGCACTACGCCAACCATCGTCATGAGAACCATCAGAGCCTGGCCGTATTCCCGGCGCAGCCAGGAGATTCCGTTGGCGGCGGGGTACGTATCGAAGGTCCGCTGCAAGTACCGGTCCCGGTCTTGGGGCCCCAACTGGCGGCCGTCTTCTCTGGTCAGCCCGCTGTCGTCGAGAGTGGCTTGATAAATTTGCGGCGCGAGCGCTTTCAGGCGGGGCGTAGCCTGGCTTGCCGGGACGCCGCTCTTCAAGCGTCCGATGACTTGCAGCCAGCCGACGGGATAGAAGTTCGTGTCGAGCATGCGGGGGTAGCCGCTGCCTATGAGCGTTACCGCGCAGAGCGGCGCCATCACATCGGCCGCGGCGCCTACCTCGGTTCCGGTAAATCCGGGTTCGGTGACGCCCACGATCCGGATCGGATGCCTGTCGATCGAAATCGTCTTGCCGAGGACGCCGGCCCGGCCGCCATATTCGCGCTGCCAGAAGCCATAACTCAGGACCGCGCTTCCGGCGCAGCCGCGCGTATCGTCAGCGGGCTCGAGCGTTCTGCCGAGCACGGCGTGTACGCCCAACGTGTCGAAATATTGCCCCGACGCGTAGACGCCATTCACCGGACGCGCCTCGCCTCCCGAAGCGAGATTGAAGCCCCAGCGGCCATAGGCGAAGATCCCCGAGAATACGTCCTGGCGATCGCGAAGATGCTCCCAGGTAGGGTTGGTGTAGCCCACGTAAGACTGCGTGCCCATCATCACCTGGAGCAATTCCTCGGGATGGGGCACCGGCAGAGATTTCAGGATGGCCGCGTCGATGAGGCTGAAAATCGCGGTGTTGGCACCGATTCCGAGGGCGAGAGAGAGAATCGCCGCGGCGGCGAAGCCGGGACTCCTGCGCAGAGCGCGAAGGGCATAGCGAAGATCCTGAAAGACGGCGTCAAGCACGATAAGTACAGTATGCACGTTGCGCGGACTCCCTTGACAGACCCGCCCACTACCAGTAAACTACATACATTCTGATTACTGGTATGACCGATCCCCTGAAGCCCGCCGATTTCCACATTCTGCTCGCGCTCCTCGACCACGAGCGGCACGGGTACGAAATCATGAAAGAAGTGGAGCGCGAGTCGCGAAACACGGTGCGGCTGGAAGTCGGCACCCTCTACCGCATTCTGGCGCGGCTGCTGGACGACAGCCTTCTCCAGGAGGCCGGGGGAGACGGCCGCCGCCGCAACTACCGGCTCACGGCCATGGGGCGGCGGGTGGTCAAAGCGGAAGCCGCGAGGCTGGCGGGCGTGGTGGACCGGTTGCGTGCGCGCAAGCTGCTGCCGCACGCTGAGGCCTGAAATGCGGCGGGTGGTCGCGATTTTGCTGCGGCTTTTTCCGCGCCGGTTCCGTCGGGAGTTCGGCGCGGACCTCTGCGCCACTTTCGATGACCGCTGGCAGGAGCGTCGCGGGTGGCGGCTGGCGGTGCGAACCATCGCCGACCTGATCGGCAGCGCCTTTCTGCTTTGGGCCGGCGACCTGCGCGGTTCACGACAGACCAAATCCACAGGAGACCCCCTCATGACGACCAGCTTACAGGACGCCAAATTTGCCGTCCGCACGCTCGCCAAGACTCCCGGCTTCACCGCCGTGGCCGTGATCACGCTGGCCCTGGGAATCGGCGCCAACACCGCCATCTATTCGGTGGTCAACGCGGTGCTGTTCAAGGGCCTGCCGTATCCCAACCTTTCCCGCCTGGTCTTCATCAACGAATCGCTGCCGAAATCGCCGTACCTGAACGTGGCCTGGCCCGACTTCCTCGACTGGCGCGCGCAGAACCAGGTCTTCGTGGATATGGCGGCGTTCCAGCCCAACAGCATGCAATACCACGGAGGAGACGAACCGGAGTCGGTCCGGTGCGGGTGGGTCACCGGCTCGTTGTTTCCGCTATTGGGGGCCAAGCCCACGCTGGGCCGCATCTTCTCCCCGGAAGAAGAGAAGCCCGGCGCGGCGGCCGTGGCGGTGGTGAGCTACCGGTTCTGGCGCAACCAATTGAAGGGCGATCCGCAGGTGGTGGGCAAGCCGGTGGGCTTCGCCAACGGCGCCATCGTCATCGGCGTGCTGGGGCCCGAGTTTCAACTCCAGCCGGGGGAACCGGACGTTTTCTTTCCAGCCGGCGCGCGCGCGGGCGATCCCGATTTCACCAACCGCGCCAACCACCCGGGCCTGATGGTCATCGCCGAGATGCGGCCAGGCGTTTCGATCGGGCGGGTGCGGGCGGAAATGAAGACCATCATGAGCCGCCTGGCGCAGGCGTTTCCGGAGTCCAATCGCGATGAGACCGCCAGGGTCGCTCTCATGACGGACCGCCTGTTGGGCGATGCCCGCACGGACCTGTGGATCCTGCTTGGCGCGGTGGCCTTCGTGCTGCTCATCGCGTGCGCCAACGTGGCTCACCTGGCCCTGGCGCGGGCGGCGGGCCGGCAGCGGGAGTTCGCGGTGCGGGTGGCGATCGGCGCCAGCCGCTCGCGCCTCATCCGCCAGATGCTGGCCGAGAGCCTGCTGCTGTCGCTCGCGGGCGGCGGCGCGGGCCTGCTGATGGCTTACTGGTGCCTTCCGCCGCTGGTGGCGATGTACCCGGCCACGCTGCCCGGGCTGAAAGACGTGCGGCTGGATTCGGGCGTGCTGCTGTTCACGCTGGGTGTTTGTCTGCTGGCCGCCGCCCTGTTCGGTCTCGCGCCCATGCTGCAACTGCTGCGCGCGGGGATGACGACCGGGCTCAAGGAAGCGGCCGCGAGCCCCGGCAGCGGCAGGCGCATCCGTTCCGCGTTGTTCGTCGCCGAAATTGCGGTGGCCATCGTGCTCACGGTGGGCTCGGGCCTGCTGCTGCGCAGCCTGGCTGCGGCGCTCGACGTGAATCCCGGATTTCAGGCGGACCATTTGCTGGCGCTCGACGTGGTGCATTCGGGCGGCGGCCCCGCACGGCATTTCCAGTTCTTCCAGGAAGCTCTCGATCGCATTGCGCTCGATCCCGGCGTGGAATCGGCCAGCGCCGCGATGTGTCCGCCCCTGTCCGGGACCTGCTGGACTTCGCCATATGAGCTGGAGGGACAGACCCCGCCTTCCCAGCGGCCGTGGACGGCACTGAACATGGCGATGCCGGGCTATCTCCAAACCATGCGGGTCCCACTCATGGAAGGCCGCCTGTTCACCGCGGCGGACACGGGCGGATCGGGCCGAATCGTCATCGTCAACCAGACGCTGGCACGGCTGGTGTGGCCGCACGGCGGCGCGGTGGGGAAGCACATCCGCATCGTCTACGGAGGCGGCGACCTGGAAGTGGTAGGCGTGGTCGCGGATGTGAAGCAGGACGGGCTGGATTCGCCGGCTGTCTCGGAGGCCTACGTTCCCGCGGCGCAGATGCCGGTGAACTTCATGACCATCGTGGTGCGGACCTCGGTGGACCCCGCCAGCCTGACGCGCGGGACGGTGGCCGCCATCCGCAGCGTCGAGAAGAGCCAGGCGGTTTCGCACATCGCGCCCATGACCAAGGTGCTGGCCGCATCCGTGGCGCGCAGAAAGTTCGCGGCGTTTCTGCTGGGAGTGTTCGGCGCGCTGGCGTTGGTTCTCTCGGTGGTGGGCGTCTCCGGGATCATGGCGTATACGGTGACGCAGAGGACGCGCGAGTTCGGCATCCGCATGGCGATGGGCGCCCGGCCCGGCCAGGTGTCGCGGCTGGTCCTGGGGCAGGGATTGCGGCTGACGGCCATCGGAGTGGCGCTGGGGTTGGCGGCGGCCGCGGGTCTGACGCGCCTGCTCACCAGCATGCTGTTCCACGTGAAGTCGCGCGACCCGCTGACATTTGTCGCGGTGGCCGTTTTGCTGACGGCCGCGGCTGCGATGGCTTGCCTGGTGCCCGCCCGGCGCGCGGCGCGGGTGGATCCGATGACGGCGTTGCGGTGGGATTGAGAGTGTCTGCACGCTTTGACTGGCGCAATCGTCGGACATCCCAGAAGAGCCCCATGCGCAGAATCCGCGCTTTCCCTGAAACTGCCGCGCTACTCGCCACAGCCGCCGCCGTTGCGATCGGACAGACGCAATCGCCCGCGATCACGCCGAAATTCGAAGTGGCCTCCGTCAAGCCCTGCAGGGACGACTCCGGACCCGGCTATCGGGGCGGACGTGGGGCCCCATCTCCCGGAAGGCTCGATCTCGTGTGTCAACCCTTGAGGGTCTTCATTGTCAGGGCTTATGTCTACTACAGAGATGGCCATTTCAATATCCTCCAGCCGCTGCCGGAACTCCAGGGTGCCCCGGACTGGATCGATGACCGCTACTCCATCACCGCAAAAGCGGAGGGCATCGCCAGCGAAGGGATGATGGATGGACCGATGCTGCAAGCTCTTCTGGAAGACCGCTTCAGGCTGAAGATCCACCGCGAAACCAGGGAGGTTCCGGTCTATGAGTTGACTGTCGCAAAAGGCGGCCTGAAGGTGCCGCGATTTGCAGCCGGGAGTTGCACTCCCATCGACTGGAATAGGCCTCTACCAGATCAAATCCAGAGCCAGGCCGAAAAGCACTGTGTCGATAGGGTCACGGGAAGGGGAGCGAATGCGATCTTGCAACTCGACGGAATCGGTGTCGCTGCATTGATCAAGATCTTCCTCTCCCGGCTGGACCGGCCGGTCATCGACAAAACCGGCCTCACCGGGCTATTCGATTTTCATCTGGAATATGCACCCGGCCAAGCCGGCCCAGATGGCTCGGACCCTGTCGATATGTCTATCTTTAGCGCCTTACAACAGCAGCTCGGTTTGAAGCTCACGCCGGCCAAGGGACCCGGCGAACTCCTCGTCATCGATCACGTCGAGCGGCCTTCTGAAAACTAACGCGCCGCCCTTTTCAGGACAATTCCGCTGGGCTCTGCGGAGGAGATGTCCCCCTTCCTGCTGGCGTACTCCTCCGCTTGTCGAGATCGAGCACCGTCCCCGTGCCCGCGTAGCGTGCGATGCACCGAAATTGTAACGAGGCGGCAGGAGATGCCCTCGACATCCTACTGATCCTCGGGGATCGGGCCCGTTCTCCCGGAGCCTGTCTTTTTGTCGCGGTCACGAACTCGGGCCTGAACAGGGGTGAATCCCTTCGGGTACAACTCGATTCCCCGATAGCGTCGCCGCATCCTCTTCGTTTCGCAAAACTTGTCGATGCTGCGCTCCCTCGATAGCAGGAATTTCAGAAAGCTGATTCCTTTGTACCGGCAGGTCTGGTAAATGCTCAACAGCACCAGATAATCGTCCAGCCCCGCCTCCTTCATCGTGCCGACCGTACGCTCGCGATAGTAGGCGAACTGCTTGATCGCGTTCTCCTCGTTGTTATTGTTCCAAGGCACTGAGTCGTATTGAATAAAGGTGAATAGTTTATCCGGACACTTGAGTAGCCGGTCCCGTATAGCGCGGGCGGTGTCCGAGCGGGGACATTGATCCGACAGCACGCGGAAGAATTTCTCGACCTCGCCCGCGTGCCGTTCCAGATGGCGCCGTTTTAGGCCGTGCTCGTCCACAGTGGCTAGGATTGAGCGAAGTAACGCGCCAAACTGTTTGGTGAAGGACTGCAGGTCCTCATCAAAGGGGTTGTTCAGCAAATCCTGATTCATGTCGCGAATCAGGTGGATTAGGCATTTCTGTTGCGGGCACGGAAGGGAGTCGTAGCCAACGTAGAAGTCGGATACCAGAACACCTTGGAACTCCCGCAGCATTTCCTGTAGGAACTCTGCCTCCCTGGTCGGCCTGTTCATGAATACGACTTCCTCCATGTTTGCCAGGACCCACACGTACCCTTTGCCAGTCCGCAGCTTCACATATGTTTCATCGGCATGTAGTACCGGCCCGGCGAGGATCTTCGCGAGTAACGCTTTGTAAGTAGGGCGATAGAAGCGAGCCATCAACGACTTGAACATCAGGATCTCGGGATCGCTGATGTTCAAGCCGAACAAATCGAGAAACATCTTCTCCAGCGACCCGGCGCTGAGCTGGTGCGCAACGTGCTCGTACATCGCCCAGCTCATCAGGCCATGGAAGT
>OMOG01000185.1:369-21768 GCA_900290305.1 Candidatus Sulfopaludibacter sp. SbA4 | reverse complement strand
ATTGTTGTACTCGGTGCGGTTGAGCCGGCGGGCGGTGATGCGCCCTGGATCGGGCTTCGCCTGCCGGTCCAATCGAGCCAGCTCATTCGAAATCCGCCCGACAACGAGTTTGACATCCGCCTCGGCCGGCCGGGGCGCAACCGGCGGCGGCATCTGCCCGGTACGCAATTTCTCGAGTACCATCTCCCATTCGTCGCGGTCCTTGGCCACCGGCGGGGTGCTCGTCAGGGACTGCAGATTCAATCCGCCGGACTGCAGCGCGTTGTTGTGACAGCCGTAGCAGGACTTGGCGAAAAAGGGCCGGACCGAAGTTTGAAACGCTCCGGTATCGGGCTGGTCAGGCCAGGAGACCCCGGCGAACAGCACGCCCAACGCCACCAGCCTGACGAAAGGATTCACGAGGTTCTGCAACTCCCTAATAATAGACTAATTGGGTCCACAAACAACCGATCAAAAGTCCAGGTCTCCCTCAGAACGTAAATCGGGCCACTAGCTGGCCGTTGCGCGGCTGAGTATTCAGCGAGGTATAGCCGATGGCCCCGAATCCCGAAGGAGACGAGTAACCCGCCGGACAAGTGAACGAGCCTGCCGGAACGCTGACGCTGCTGGGCGCGCCGGCGGTCGGAACCGTAATGGTGCAACCCCGGTTGCCCTGCGGGCTGGTAGCACTGGCGGTGTTGAGATACACGCGGTTGAAGATGTTGAAGAACTCCGCCCGGACCTCCAGCATTTTCCCTTCGCGAATGTGGAATGTCCTGCCGAAACTCATGGATTCCGCCGGACGCCGCGGTTGCCGGAAATCGCCGTAGTAAGGCGCCGAAGTCCCCCACTGCCCCGGCGCGGGGTTGGTCCACGCCGCCGGGTTCAGGATGAACTGGCCCGTCGGGTTGACGCAATTGCAGTTCGGATTGGTGATGTAGAGCGGCTGCCCCGGAACACGGTTTTCCAGGGTGTTTTGTCCGTACCAACTGCTCATCGTATTGGACGATACCGGGGTGGCGATGGGAAGCCCGGATGAATACTGAAGCAATCCGCCGAGGGTCCATCCCGCAATCAAGTTCCGTGCAAATTTGTTCTGGGGGAGGAACCCGTACTTTTGCACCTCGTAGGTAAAGCCGGTGTTGAAGATCAGCGGCTGGTTGGTGCTGGTGATGCTCTTCTGGATCGGGCGGTTGAAGATGTTGTTGACGGTTCCGCCCGGATTGGCTTCCGTCTTGGCCCACGTAAAAGCCGACTGGAGCGACAGGCCATAGGCCATTCGTTTGGTGACCTTGACTTGCAGCGAGTCGTACCAGCTATCGCCCAAAGGAGCGCCATAAATCGTTCCGATGCTCGAATTCTGCGGGAACGGGCGCAGGGCCTGCAACACCGTCTGGGTCAGCGGGAAGGTGGGATAGGGTAGCGGTACCCCGGAAGCCTTTCCGAGAGTGCTGCCCATGGTCGCGGTGAGGGTCGCCTGGCCGCCCGCCGTGGTGGGGTCGATGCCGTACTTGGCGAAAATCGCCGGGTTAGGCGTGTTCAGACCACCCAGGAGACTGCTGCTGTTCTCCCACGCGCCGCGGTTGCCGACGAAGTTGGCTTCCACCACCACGTCCCGCGCCACTTGCCGCTGCACCCCAATGCTCCACTGGAGAATCCGCGCCGCGCGGCCGGCGTTCGGATCGATGAAAAACGGGGCCGCGCTCGGCGTGCCGCTGGCGTTGGAGTAGAGGCCGGGCCCGAGCGATGCGGTGGTAAGCTGGGCCGGGTTGTAGACTAAGCCCTGACTAAGTGTGGTAGCTGGGACACCGAAGGCCGGTGACGGGAAGTTCAACTGATTGAAACCCACTCCGAGTATGGCCGCATTGGTGATGTATGCGAGGGGGGATATGGGCGCATAGCTGACGCCGGCGCCTCCCCGCAGGACGGTCTTCGAATCAAGCTGGTAAGCGGCGCCAAGGCGGGGAGCGACGGAATACGGATAGGTTTTGGTAAAGGTGCAATTACAGCGCCCGTCTCCATAGCCCTGATAGAGGATTCCACCAGGTATGTTGTTCACTACCGGATTGGGAACGGTCGGTCCGAACTCGGTCCAACGGTAGTGGATTTCGTGGCCCCAGCTCTGCAGATCCCAACGCAGACCGTAGTCCAGCGTGAACCTCGGAGTGACTTTCCACGTGTCCTGGATAAACAGACCCCAGGCCTGCCTGCGGAGTTGCGGATCCTGAACGGTGTTGACGGTCGCGGTGTCGACCATTCCGAGAAGGAAACTGGCGTAGCCGTTGCCCGTGCTGCCGGCAATGCCGTTGCCGTTTACGCTGGACGTATTGTTGTAGGGATCGGCCGTTTCGTTGGCGCTGAAATTGTAAATGCCCTGGGCGCCGCGCGAATTGCGGTCGGTCCAACTGTTCAGGCGCCATTCGGCCCCCAACTTGTAGGTATGGTTGCCATGGACCCAGGTGGTGGTGGCGGCAGAGCTCAAGGTGCCGTCAAAGTAGCTGTTGGCGTTGGTCGGCCCCAGACTTTGGGTGCCACCCAGGCCAGTGATCTCCGGAAAACCGGCGGGATTCGTGGAACTGCCCTTGATTCCGAGCTGGCCTGCGGCGTCATACTGCAGCACCTGGGGCGGAGAGCTGTCGGGGTTGTGGAACCGCTGATAGCCAACGCCCGCATGCAGCAGAAGGGTCGGCGTGATGGATTTGTCGTAGTTGAGCCGCGGAACCGTGCCATAGATGGCTTGCACGCGGACCACCGCGATCGGGTAGGGCATGCAATTCTGCGAGGTCAACTGATTGGTATACAGTTTATTGAAGTAGAACGACAATCTGGAATTGTCGGGCAGAACCTGGTCGACCTTGATGGTGGGGGCCTGCTGGTTGTTGGGCGTGGCGCACGATTCCACCCAGTTGCTGGTCTGGTTGGCGTTGGTCGCCGCCGGGATCAGGTTCTGGATCTTTACCGCGACCGGGTCAAAGCGGGTTTGCGGAATGATGTTGCCGGGGAAGGGCGAGGCGACCACCGTGCCGTTCCCCAGCGTGACGCGCGTGGCAGGGTCGTAGATCGCTCCATTCAGGAGGGCGTTTCCTCCCGGATCGGTGCCCAGGTTTTGGCCGGGAAATATGGCGTTGGAACTGAAGTTGCCGGCTCGCATGGCGGCTGTCGGAAACGTGAGGAAACTCGAACCGTTCGGGTAGGTAACGTTGCGGAAGACCTCTTCGCTGAAGAAGAAGAACGTCTTGTTCCTTCCGTTATACACTTTCGGGATCCACACCGGACCGCCGATCGTGCCGCCGAAATCGTTCTTGCGGCTGCGGGGGTTGGTGCTGGGAACAGTAGGCGTAAAGTAGGGACGATAGGCGTCCAGAGCCTCGTTGGTCATGTACTCGTAAGCGCCGCCGTGGAGCTGGTTGCCTCCGGATTTGGTGGTGAAGTTGTAGAACCCCCCACCCGCCTGGCTGAATTCGGGCGCGAAATTGCTCGTCTGCAGCGAGAATTCCTCAATCGAGTCGACTGATGCATGCGACACTGTCGACGTCCAATTGGGGTCGTTCTGGCTCGTGGAATCGAGGCCCTCCACCTGGATACGGAAGGTACCGGTCGGCAGGCCGTTCACCTGCGACGTGTCCTGTCCCGTGCCCGTTACCCCGGGCGACAGCATGTTGAACGCGAAGGGACTGCGGATGTTGCCGGAACTGCCGCCGCCGCCGCCGAAGTTCAGGGGGAGCCCGTTGATGGTCGCCGTTCCGATGATGGTGCTCTGCTCCGCCGATTCCGTCTTGAGCTGCGCCGCCTCCGCCGTAACGGTTACGGTTTCCGAAGTCGCTCCCACCTCCAGGCCAACATCCACGCGGCTGGTGATGGAGACTTGGACTTCGATGTTCTGCCGGACGGACTTTTTGAATCCCTTCATCTCGACAGTGAGCGTATATACGCCGGCGGGCAGGGAAGGAATCGTGTAGTTTCCGGTGTCGGTGGTAACGGTCTTCAATTGGTCGCCGCTGCCGGAATTCGTGGCGATGACCGCCGCGCCAGGCACGACGGCGCCCGCCTGATCCTTGACTTCTCCTGTGATGGTTCCGCGATCGTTTTGAGCGAAAGCGGCAAACGTAAGGACGAAACAACAGAGTAAAGCGGAAACGCGCCGCATCATGTCCCTCCTGGAAACTCTAGTCACGCACAAACACACCACTTCCCGGCTGGCAGCGAACGTTTTGCCCCCCGGCATACTTTCAGCGACTCCCCTGAATAGCTAAACGGGGTTGACGATATCATGAAAGAAACCGGAACACAACTGGCCTTAAGTACGGTTTTCGAACTTTTTACGAGTGCTATCCCTGGGCCGTCATGGCAGGTTCGCTTGTCTGAGTGTCCGGCGCACGGCCCGAAAGACCTCTTCAAATCGTGGCACATGGCTCATCTGGTAGGCCAGGCGAACCCCTATTTTGCAAGCTGGCGTCTTGGATCGATCCTATTCAGAGCGGAAAGCCGCCAGGCTCAAAAAGCTTGACTTAACGGCAGTTTATCAGCAAAATAACAGCATTATAATGGCAAGATGCCAGGCATCGGCCATACCCCCTGAAAGTAGCGTTGATGACAACGAAAAAGCGCACCAGCTTCAATCCCACCTTCACCATCACCCCAGCCGTGGCCAATGGTCTTATGCGGATCGAAGCCGTCAAGCAAGCCATTCAGACGTTACCGATCACGCCACGAGTGCTCGCAAATTTGCGGGAGACAGCCCGCCTGTTTTCTACTCACTACTCGACCATGATCGAAGGTAATCGCCTAACTCAGGAAGAAGTTGCCCAAGTGATCGGGGGAGATCGGCACTTTCCAGGCCGGGAGCGAGACCAGGACGAGGTCAAAGGCTATTACGCTGCGCTCGACGAAGCTGAACGTCTGGCAAAGAGACACGAGAAAGTCTCCGAGGCGACCGTGCAAAGGCTGCACGCGCTAGTCATGGGAGGCGGTAAGACGCGCGTGAAATCCACGCCCTATCGCGACGGGCAAAATGTAATCCGTGACGCTCACTCCAAAGGGATCGTTTATATGCCGCCGGAGGCCAAGGACGTTCCGTGGCTGATGGGGCAGCTAATTACGTGGATCAATCAGAAGGATGAGCTGCCGGTGCCTCTCAAGGCTGGGATTGCACATTACGAATACGCGACCATACTTGAGATAAAACGTGTAGGTGTTGGCATGTTGCCGGCGGTCCCGCCGGTCGAATGCAAACGCGATGCCGGACGCGTCGTGCACGGACTGGTAAACAGGCTCCAGGCGGCGAAGGACTTCCTCGAACGAGACCTCTTCGAGAAGTGTGAAGTCCAGATCTTCCGAAAACCGGTAGTCGCCGAAATAACAACGCTTCAGAGCCGTGCCTCCTTTGGAGCGCAAAGGCCGCGGCGCGGCACCATACGGGACAGGAACTGATCGCGCCGCGGCCGTTTTGCGCGAGTTCCTTAGGAGCCCAGTACAGGCATGAGGTCCGACTGAGAAAGCGTCGCCAAGAACCAACCCAGACAGTAATCGCGTTCCAGTATATCCTCGCGGATGCGCCTACCGCCGGCGGCTGCCAGGCGGTTGGAAAGCAGCGAGATGTTTCGCCGTGGAATCACTTCAGGTCGTGCGGACTCCCTCGAGTTCTTCCGGAGAGATGTTGACCTGCAGGCGCCAGCGCGCGATGTGCCGGCCTTCTCTGGGCAGAACCGGATCGAGTGGAAGATAAGTAGACGTCAGGACCCTGCGTAGCCTTGCCAACTCCGCTTCGGGCGCGAGGTCATATAACTCGAGGAGATAACCCGTACGGCGGGCAACGGCGCCCACGCCCAGGCGCAGGGCATAATCGACGAGCCTGCCTGGCTGCATGTCCGCCCGGCGCATCCATAGCCCCTTCGCAACGTCCGTCACGCCTCCGCAATATTCCGGTTGCCGGAGTCCGTCGATAACCGTCCGTTCGAGATCGCTGATGCCGACCGATTCCTGTTTCGTCACCCAATGTTTGGTCGTGCCGAAGAGATGGTTCGGCTTGATGAGAACGAAGCGAAATTCCGTGCCGTGCACGGTCCGGCTCGGAATGCGTTTCGTACTCGATGTGAACACCACGAACTGCGGCTGCGTGACCATGCGATGGATTTCCATGGCGGAGGCGTGCGAGATAAAAGCTGGTGCATCGCCAACGAGATGGCGGGCGACGAGATACGGATTCCCGGAGTACTCCGCGGCGCTGCCCAATTCCGCCGGAACCAGGACGAAAAGGCCGCGCTTCACATGCGACACTAGCCCGCGCTGGCCCGCCTTGTGAAGCAGGCTACTGGCCAATGCCGGCCGGAGTCCGGTGATCTCGACCGCGTCGGCCAATGTGAAGGTAGTCTGTGCGCGGTCGTAAAGAGTGCTCAATAGCGGCGCCATCCGGTTGCCGACGGTCCTCCGCGGCTTATCGTTTGTGCTCGATACATTGCTTGGCAAGCGATGATCCAAGTGTAAAGAATAACAATATTGATATTTCATGTCAAGCAATTTGCCTGATGAGCAAATTATCAAACACAAAACATAATAACGAGTTGGTCAGGGATTGGGTTTCACCAGTGGAACCGCTCCGGGCGAGTCCCGGAAATCGCGGACGAGCGCGGCCGCCCGCGCTTCGTGGTCTCACGGCCTGCGGGTGACGTCCCCGACTTTTGTATATAATCGATCTCTGCCGGCCGCGTGAGCCGAGGTTTCCCATGACCACCGCCGAGAAGATTCGTGTGATGATAGCGGACGATCATCCGGTCGTCTGCCGGGGGCTTTCCGCCATTATCCGCGCCGAACGAGGAATGCGGGTGGTCGGCGAGGCATCCAATGGCCGGCAACTGGTGGAGATGTTCCGCGAGCATCAGCCGGATGTGACCCTGATCGATCTCCGCATGCCCGTGATGGACGGCGTCGAAGCAGTCCGGACCATCCGTGAGGAGTTCCGGAACGCCGGCATCCTCATCCTGACAACTTACCGGGGAGACGAAGATATCTTTCGCGCGCTCGAAGCGGGCGCTCAGGGATACCTGCTCAAAGGGATGCCGCCCAATGAGCTTCTCGAGGCCATACGCAAGGTTCACCACGGATTGCGCTACCTTCCTCCCCCGGTTCTGGAGACGCTGGCCAACCGGCCGCCGAATTCCGAGTTGAGCCATCGCGAGCTGCAAGTGCTGCAACTGATCGTCAAGGGCATGAGCAACAAGCAAATCGGAGAGACTCTGGGGATCTCGCAGTCCACCGTAAAGTGGCACGTCAATATCGTGCTTGCCCGCCTCAATGTGAGCGATCGCACGGCCGCCGCCGTCACCGCGCTTCGGCGCGGGATTGTCGAGTTGTAGATGGGTCGGGGTCGAGGGCCCGCAAGGGTATTCGGGCGACGATTCTGGTCCCGCTTCCCGGGCTGGTGACAATGGAGAATACGCCCCCCAGTTTCTCTACTCTCTCGCGCATGCCCACTATGCCGAAATGCAGGTTTTGGCCGGCCTCCTCGCGCTCGGCGGAGAAGCCCGGCCCGTCATCGGCTACCTCCAGATAGACCTCCGAAGGGGCCAGGCTGACACGGAGCGAGATGTGCCCGGGCTTGGCATGCACCACCGCGTTCCGCAGCGCTTCCCGTCCGACGAGAAGAAACGCCCGATCGGTCTCCGCATCGAGCGAACCCCTGCCGGCGATCTCGGTTTCGATCTGAATTCCGTGTTCCACCCCCAGTTTCCGCGCCAGATCGAAGAGCATGGTGATCGACGATTCCGCGGCCTCGGGGTGACGCAGATTCCAGACCGCCTGCCGGGCTTCCTCCAACGTGCTGTTCGCCTGGATTCTCGCCTGGTCGAGAAGTGTTTCCGCTTCCACGGCATCCAGGTCCTTGAACCGGGCAGCCGCTTCGAGAAGCGTGGATACGCCCACGCAACCCTGGATCACGGTGTCGTGCATCTCCCGCGCGAGGCGCGTCCGCTCGGTCAAAAGAAGCGCATACCGGGCGCGTGTCTGGCGCGCATACAGAGCCAGTCCTCCGGATGCCGCTATTCCCGCCGCCAGGACGAGCAGCGCATAAGACCAGCCCGTCTGATAGAACGCAGGACGCAGGTTCAGAGACACGAATGCTTCCGAGACACTCGAGGACGCGGCATCGCTGGCCACCACGTGGAAGCGGTAGTGGCCGGGCGGCAGGTTCGTGTAGTAGGCGGAGCGCCCGCGCAGGGCCGTCGTCCACTGATCGTCGAAATTCTCGAGTTTGTACCGGAAGCCAATACGCTGTGGGTTCACCAACTCGCATAGCGTGAAATCGATCGCCAGTCTGCCGTGTCCCGGCGGGATAGTGATTTCGCTCGAAAGCGGAATTGCCTGGTCGTCCGCGACGATCTTCTCAATCAGCACCTGCGCCGTGTGGCGGACTGGAATCCGGGAAGGGTTGATCCAAACCGCTCCCTTCACACTGGGGAACCACAGATCGCCGGCCGAGGTTCTGGCGCCGGCCGGATGGAATCCGCCGTTCATCTGGCTGGTCGCCATGCCATCCGCGGTCCCGTAGGGGATCACGTGGATCGATGGTTTGCTGCCGTCCGCTGCGGAAGCCAGTTCCTGCCGATCGGCCGAGATGACGCCCGACGATGTGCTCATCCACAGTTTCCCGCCGCCGTCATCGAGAATCTGGAAGATCGTGTTGGTGAGAAGCCCGTTGTCTCGTGTAAACCTCACGATTTTGCCCGATCGGAAACGCAGCAGGCCGCCGCCGCGCGTCCCCAGCCAGAGTGTCCCGCTGGAATCCAGATAGATAGCCCAGATCTTCTCGTTCCGGAGCGCGGCGAACTCGTTGTCTTGCACGATCCGCCCGTCATGCACACGATTCAACCCGGCATCCGTCCCCACCAAAACGTCTCCCTGGAGATCGGCGATCATACAACGGGTGCTGGGATAGGAGAGCCCGTCCTGCAAGTAATAATTCCGGAACGAGTGCCCGTCCCACCGGCTCAGCCCGCTATCCAGCGCGATCCATAAGACTCCGGAACGATCCTGTAGCATTTGCCGGACGGTGTTGCTTCGCAAGCCATCCGCTTTCGTGAAGACGGTAACCGTATGGCCTTCGAGCCGCACCAGTCCATCCCGCAGGGTGCCGAACCAGAACACTCCGCTGCTATCTTGAAACACGTTGCGGACGCGCAGATCCGCGGCAGGGGAAGGCAAGCGGTAGCGCTCGACGGTGGCGCCCGAAACCCGGTAGACTTGGCCGGTCAAAGTCGTAATCCACAAATTGTCCTTCCGGTCCGGATAAACCGTGAGCACATCGTCGTCTTCGAGTCCGTCCTGGCTGCCGATGTTGGTTCCCGACCGCTTGGTGAGGCGCACCAGGCCGTCCGCGCACCCGATCCACAGATTCTCTTCCCGATCCTCGAATACGACATTGACCGTGTTGTCCGGCAGACCCGTCGAGGCCGTGAACGAAACCGTCTGGCCGCGCCCGAACCGGATGAGACCCTGGCCCATCGTGCCCATCCAGAGGTTTCCGCCGCTGTCCTCGACCAGCGACCGTATGGGGACAGCAGGCAGAGCCGGACCCGGAACCGTGCAGCCATTGCGCATGCGGGTTGCGCCCGTGGTTCCGATAGCCCAGAGGAATCCATGACTCGATTCGTAAAAGGCGCTTACGGGGTAGTTCGCGCAATCGGCATTGGCTCGCACCAATTTGTTGTCAACCACCGTCAGCAGTCCCGCGGCGCTGGCTACCCAGATTCGTCCTCCTTCGTCCTCGCCGATGCCGAGAACCGTGGCAAGAGGAACATCCGGAGTATCGTCGAGGCGGGCGAATCGGTCGCCGCCCAGGCGGAAAAATCCGCGGTCGGTCCCCACCCAGAGTGTCTTGCTTTCGTCCTCGTGGATGGCTCTGACAAATCCGTTCGTCAACCCTTCGCCGGCGCCGAAACTTCGGAACGCACCATCCCTGTACCGGACGAGGCCGCCGCCTTCGGTTCCGATCCACAGCGCCCCGTCGCGCGACACTCGTAACGCCAGAATCCCGTCATCGTGCAGGGCGGGCGCGTTCGACTGGTCGAAGATGGTGAACCGGACGCCGTCAAAACGGGCCAGGCCTTCCGCGGTTCCGATCCAGAGATATCCGTCGGGCGTTTGGCAGAGTGCCCGGATTCGGTTCTGGGGAAGACCGTCTTCAATGCGCCATATGCGGTGGCTGTATTCTCCGCCGCTTGTGGCCAGAGCGGAGATCTGCAGAACGGCGATCGCGATACCGCTTCGCAAAGTGGAGGCCGGACAGATCACAAACAGCACGACTATATCGCAAGAACGCACCCCTGTAAACCGGGCCGGGGACCACTCCCGGAGCCGAGGCCGAGAAGCCGAAAAAAGAATATGGGCCGCAGATGAACGCGGATTAACGCAGATGAACACAATAAGAACGTTTTTGTTTATCGGCGTTCATCGGCGTTTATCGGCGTTTATCGGTGGCCCAAATGTTTTTTGGTGGCTTCCAGCGTTTTAGTGTACCGTGGTGATGTCTGTGAATCGGCGGCATTTCATCAGGAGCATTGCGGCTGCAGGTTTGCTGCGGTCTTCGCCGGCCGCTGCACAGGTCGCGGTCGAGGTGGTTCGTCCGCGCAGCCCGTATGAAGCCCTCCTTCGGGATATCGAGCCCGGACACGACGACTTCCCGCTCGAGAAAGAAGCCTTCGAAATCGCCTCGCGTCTCAAGGAACTGCCGCTGGCGCGATCGCTGCCGCTGGCGCCGGATTTCCGCGGCTCGTCCCCTCTTCCGGTGCGTCACGTGCCGCTGGCGGAGGGCGTTTCCCGCGCGGAGTTCAATCGGTCCGATTCGGCATTCGATGCCGGGTTGAAGAAGTGGCTCGACTCGCTCGGCGAGATCCGCGCGGCCCGCTTCTTTGTCCTGCCGGACGATTTGGTGCGCTATGAGATCGCCGCCGGCACCCAGTATCGTGTCGGCTTGTGGAAGCAGACCTGGAGGAATGGCTTACTCACTCGCTTCTCGCCGGTGGAAGAGACACTCGCATCCGCCTCCGCGCCGCTGTTCCGCGATATCACCGCGTATACGTTTCACGGGGTCCATTCATTCGATGAGCAGCTCGCCCACGGGATACCCCACTGGCGGGCGCGTCTCGATGCCGCATCCGGAATCGATGTCCACGGCCACAACGGTATCGCGGCCGGCGACATCGATGGAGATGGCCGGGACGAAGTCTACATCTGCCAGCCGGGCGGTCTGCCGAATCGCCTTTACCGGAATCGGGGCGATGGAACATTCGAAGACATTACGGAACACGCGGGAGTAGGCGTTCTCGACCCGACCTCCTCCGCGTTGTTCGTGGATTTCCGCAATACCGGCCGGCAGGATTTGGTCGTGCTGCGCCCCGACGGTCCCATGCTCTTCCTGAATCAGGGTGAAAGCCGCTTCCGATTCCAGCCGGGTGGGTTTCGCTTCCGCACGGAACCGCAAGGGAGCTTCACGGGGATGGCTGCCGCGGATTACGATCGCGATGGCCGCGTCGATCTGTATCTCTGCACGTATTCTTTTTTCCGCGATGGAAGCCAATACAAATATCCGGTTCCCTATTACGATGCACGCAACGGGCCTCCCAATTTTCTCTTTCACAACGAGCTCGCTTCCGATGGCAGCGGCATGTTTGTGGATGTTACCGCATCCGTTGGGTTGAACCAGAACAACACCCGCTTCAGCTTCGCGCCCGCTTGGTGCGATTACGATGGCGATGGCTGGCCCGACCTGTTCGTGGCCAACGATTTTGGGCGAAAGAATCTGTATAAGAACGAGGGCGGCAAATTTCGCGACGTGGCCGGCGAGGCGGGCGTTGCGGACATAGGCGACGGGATGAGCGCCGCGTGGTTCGACTACGATAGCGACGGAAGGCCCGACCTGTACGTATCCAACATGTGGAGCGACGCCGGACAACGCATCGTCTCCCAAAAGAATCTGCAGCCGGAGGATGCCTGGCGCAGGCATGCCAAGGGCAACTCGCTCTATCGCAACCGTGGCGACGGGACGTTTGAGGAGACGGGCGCGCTCGAAGGCGTCGAAATGGGACGGTGGGCGTGGTCTTCCGATGGAATTGACTTCGACAACGACGGGACTCCCGAAATCCTGGTGACCACCGGCATGCTGACCAACGAGTCTGAGACGGATCTCGAAAGCTTCTTCTGGCGCAAGGTCGCGGCAGCCTCGCCGGCCTCCGAAAAGTCGGAGCCATCCTACGAGAACGGCTGGAACGCGCTCAGCCAGGCGGTGCATGAACAGTACAGCGAGGCTGGGCGGCAGCCCAACGTCTTCTATGTTCGCAGAGGGAGCCGTTTCTACGACTTTTCCGGCGTGAGTGGTCTCGACTTCGCCGAAGACAGCCGGGCCTTTGCGGTGACCGATCTCGATGGCGACGGCAACCTGGATCTGCTCGTGAAAAGCAGGCTCGGCCCGCAGGTTCGCGTGTTCCAGAACCAATGTGGAGTGAGGCGAAAGTCCCTGGCCATTCGCCTCCGCGGCGTGAAGTCCAACCGCGACGGCATCGGCGCGCGAGTCGAGGTCGATGGCCAAGTCAAATTCCTGCAGGCAGGCTCGGGTTATTTGTCGCAACATACCAAACAACTTCATTTCGGGTTGGGGAATAGGGACGTGGCGGCGTCTGTAAGAGTCTGGTGGCCCTCCGGACTGCGGCAGGAATTTCGCAACCTGCCGTCGGGATTTCTGTACGAAGTCGAGGAAGCAGCAGAGCATTGGCAAAGCCAGCCATTTCGACCGCGGAGCGAGATCTCAAGCAGCGCCATTCCCACCGGGAGCCAAGCTACGTTTGCCGATACGTGGCTGCTCGATCCGGTGCCGCTGCCGGAGCAGTATTCGGGTCCGGGGTTCCTGCATCTCCCCGCAACGCTCTCCGCGGACCGCGCCGCCCTGTATGCGATTTTCGTCCGCTACCTGTTCGACCTGCGCGCCAACCTGAAGCTGCCCGTCTGGTTCTTGGTGGACGGCGAGAGCCGCGCTCATAAGATTTATTTCGCCCCGCCCGACCCGGCCGATCTCAAACGCATGCTCGACGCCGATCGCGTCGGGACCGCGTTACCGTTTCCGGGAAAGTATTACACGCCGCCTCAGCGCAACTACTCCGCGCTGGGCTCGGCCTTCTTTGCGGGCGGGTTTCCCGACCAGGCGCTCCGCTACCTCGAACGATCGCCGCAGGATAGCGAGAGGATTCTGTTTGCCCTCGGGAAGATTCACCTGCAAGCGGGCCGCTGGGATCCCGCGCGGCGCTATTTGGAACGGGGGTTGGCGCTGGCGCCCGAGTCCGCCGACGGTTGGAACACCCTGGGCGCGGTGGACGTCGGTGAAGGCAACATCTCGCAGGCCCTTGCCCATTTCGAGAACGCCTTGACGCTCCGGCCCGATTTGACTTCGGCGCTCGTCAACGCGGGCCAAGCCCAGCTAGCCCTGGGCAGCTTCGCCGACGCGGAGCAGTTGTTCCGCCACGCCCTCGAAATCGATCCGCAGGATGCCGCCGCCGCGAATCAGATGGGCGAGCTCTTCGTGCGGCGGCAGAGTGACGGCGAAGCGCGCCGGTGGTTTCAGCAGGCCATCGCCTCGCGCCGCGATTATGCGCCCGCGATCAACAATCTGGGGGTTCTCTACGCGCGGACAGGGCAACGGGACGACGCCATCGCGGCCTTTCGCTATGGGATGGAAGCGGCCCCTGAAGAGGAATCGCTATACCTGAACCTCGCCAGTCTCTACGTCTCTATGGACAATCGCGATCGGGCGCACGAAGTGATCGAGCAACTGCTGAGGCGCAAGCCCGCGAGCCCGCTGGCACAGCAGGCCCTTCGTGAGCTGGACCGCCGTTAGCCAGCCTCTGCCGGACGCCCTACAACTCACACTACTGCGATTCCGCGCGCTTCAACTTCACCGAGCCGTTCACGGTGGTGACGTGAATCAAGGGGCCGCCGGAGCCCAGATTCGTGTCCAAACGCCGCGGTCTCACATTTCCGTCCAGCGTCACTGGAAAATCCGACTGAATGCCGCCGCTTCCGGTCTCCGCCTGTATATGTGCCGAGTAAAAGGACGGCATCGCGACTGTAACGCCGCCGTTCCGCGTGCTGACTTCCAGTTGCCGCCCATCCCATATGGCGCCGGTCAGCTCCACCTGAATTCCGCCATTCACGGTTGCCCCGCTCACATCGCCGGCCACTCGCTTCAAGCGCACGCCTCCGTTGTTCACATCGAAGTGGATTTGGCCGCGGACGTCGGAGATTGTCATTCCCCCGTTGTGGGTCTTCAGATTCAGATCGGTTGTCTGCGGAACGAAGATTTCGTAACTGACGCTCCACCATGAATCGTGAACGGATTCCGGCCCGATGGCCCGCACCTGTCCACCGGAACTGTCGATCGAGACTTGGCTTGCCATGAGAGCCGCGGCAGCTTCCGTGTCGCCCGAACCCTCGACGCGTGCGCGCACCAGCACATCGCTCCTCAGCCATCCTTTGATGGTGGCGCCGCCGTTCTGGCCGGCATCTAAGCTCAGGCGGCCTATAGCGGGTAAGGTTTGCTCGCGGATCTCGCAATGGCGGGCGCGCTGGCCATCGGAGCCGCCGTTCTCGCAAGTCATTTGTTTTTCGCTGTTGTCCTGCAACTGAGCAAGCAAAGGAACGCCTCCGGTGGAAACTGCCAGACCGATCCATGCCGCGCTCGTAAGTGCCGATTTCATTCGAATCCTCCTTGCCGGACGGGAACGCACGCGCTATCGAGCCGTGCGGTTGGCCGTCAGCTATCATACCGGCGGATTCGGGAAAGGTTACACAAAACAGCGACGCCCCAAAAAAGCACCAAAAGCGTGGGCTTGATAGACTTCCCAGAGGGGAATCTCATGCAGAGCGGGCAAGACAACTCCGCGCCGCTGACGGCGGGGCGGGTGATCGAGCGCATCCGGAAGAATGCCGGCGTCCCCTGGGGCACGGAAACGGTCGATACCTTCAAGGCAGGGGGCCCGGACACACGAGTGCGGGGCATCGCCACCACGCGGCTCCGGCATGCGTCGCGGAAATAGAGCGGGGCTGGTGGGGAATCGCTATGCGAAGAAGCCGGAGTCATTGGGAAGCGGCAGTGGGGTTGGGGATCGCGGCATTCTCGGCCGCTTCCTTATACGGACAAGCCAGCGTGCTCACCTGGCACAATGACAACGCCCGCACGGGGCAGAACCTGCAAGAGAGCATCCTGACGCCGTCCAACGTCAACATGGCCGCCTTCGGTAAGCTGTTCCAACTTGCCGCCGACGGCAAGGTGGACGCTCAGCCCCTTTATGCCCCGGGCCTCCAGATCCCAGGCAATGGCCTTCACAATGTGCTGTTCGTCATGTCGGAGCATGGCACTGCTTATGCCTTCGATGCCGACACCGGAACGCCGCTCTGGTCCGTTACGCTGCTCGGCACGAATGAGACGCCATCGGAAAGCCGCGGTTGCTCTCAGGTCACGCCGGAGATCGGAATTACGGCGACGCCCGCAATCGACCTGCAAATGGGACCGCATGGCACGATATATGTGGTGGCGATGTCGAAGGATAACCACGGGACCTATCACCAGCGAGTGCACGCCTTGGATCTCACTACGGGTACCGAAGAGTTTGATGGACCGATGGAAGTCCAGGCCACCTATCCGGGCAGCGGAGCCGAGGGTAACGGGACGCTGCTTACCTTTAGCGCGAAACAGCACGAGGAGCGCTCCGGCCTGTTGATTGCCAACGGAGTACTCTACACAAGCTGGACTTCGCACTGCGATATTTCTCCCTACACGTCCTGGGTGATCGGATATGACGAATCCACCCTGGCGCAGGTGAGCGTCTTGAATCTGACCCCCAATGGGAGCGGCGGGGGCATCTGGGGCGCGGGGGCCGGGCCGGCAGCGGACGCCACCGGCAATCTGTATGTCCTGCTGGGCAACGGCACCTTCGATACTGCGCTCACCTCGGGTTCTCCGAACAAGGGAGATTATGGCAACGGGTTCATGAAGCTGTCGACTGCCGGCGGAGGTTTGTCGGTGGCGGACTACTTCACTATGTCCAACACGGTGGCGGAATCTAACGCGGACCAGGATCTTGGTTCGGGGGGGACCTTGCTGCTGCCGGCGCTGAACGATTCGCAAGGGGTGACTCGCGCCCTGGGGGTCGGCGCCGGAAAGGACGGAAACATCTACGTCGTGGATCGGGACAACATGGGGAAGTTTAACCCGACAGGTAACTCGATTTTCCAGGAAATGGACGGCGCCGTTAGTGGCGGGGTCTTCTCGACTCCGGCCTGGTTCAATGGCAAGCTCTATTACGGGCCGCAGGGCGGTCGTCTCAGATCGTTCGAGTTTGTCAATGGTGCGTTCGGCGCGACCCCTTCCTCACAGTCGGCTGCGAGCTTTCCCTATCCGGGCGCCACGCCATCGATCTCGGCGAATGGGACGTCGAACGGCATTGTATGGGCGGCAGAGAATTCGGCATCTGCTGTTCTGCACGCCTACGATGCCGACAATCTGGCCACGGAGCTGTACAACAGCGCTCAGGCGCCCAACCAGCGCGACGCCTTCGGCGCGGGCAACAAGTTTATCGTGCCCACCATCGTGAATGGCAAGGTGTACGTCGGGACCACCAACGGCGTAGGTGTGTTTGGCCAACTACCGGGTGCGCCGATGCCCCATCTGACGATTGTCAAGACACACACCGGCAATTTCACGCAGGGGAACAGCGCCACCTATACCATCACGGTGTCAAACTCCGGAACCGCGGCCACCAACGGCCCGGTGACGGTGACGGAGATCCCACCCCCCGGTTTGATCGTGGCCGGCATGAGCGGGTCGAGTTGGTATTGCCCGGGCGACAACACCTGCACACGGAGCGACGCGCTGAACCCGGGGCAGACCTGGTCGGCCATCTCGGTGACGGCCATGGTTGCGGGGAATGCGGCTTCGAGCATTACCAATCAGGCAACGGTGTCGGGTGGCCTCGCAGCCGGTCAAACCGCGAGCGACCCCACCACGATTCTTCCCGGTGCGGCAGGAACACCGGGGGTCGTCTCCGTCAATCCGGTGGCCAGCAGCGGCTCCACCGAAACCTATACCTTCCAGTTCTCGGACACGGCCGGCTACCAGGCGCTGGGTGTGGTGAACGTTCTGATCAATCAATATCTCGACGGGCGGCAGGCGTGCTACATCGCCTACTCGATCCCGGACAACGTGCTATACCTGGTGCCGGATTCAGGCGCCGGACTTCTGCCAGGGATGCTGCTGAACGGGTCTGGCGGCATCTCAAACAGCCAGTGCAGCATCTCTGGGGCCGGGTCTTCGGCGTCCGGCGGCGGCAACTTGCTGGCGCTGACACTGAACGTCACGTTCACCAACACATTCAGTGGGAACAAGGTGGTCTATGCGGCGGCGCACGATGCGCAAGGGGGCAACACCGGGTGGGTCGTCATGGGTGTGCGCGGCGTCCCGCCACTGCCATCTACGTTCCCGAATCCCTTGGGGATGAGCCCTTCTTCGGGCAACGCCCTGGCCTCGACCATTACCTTCACCTATCAAGACCAGTCAAGCGCCACGAACCTCGAAACCGTCTGGGCGCTGATCAATACCGCCATCGACGGCCGCGGCGCCTGCTACGTGGCCTACTACCGTCCGGGTAACCAGGTATACCTGTTTCCGGACAACGGAGATGGCACTCAGGCAAGCAGCATGGTGCTGAGCGGCGCCAACACGATCGGCAACAGCCAGTGCACGATTTCGGCACAGGGCTCGGCCGTCGAAGCCAGCGGCAATCGACTGACGGTGACCCTGCCCATTACGTTCAAGACCGCTTTCGCCGGATTCAAAGGCGTGTGGCTGGCCGCGCAGACACTGGGTGGAGCTGAGACCAGTGCCTGGCAGGCCCTAGGCGCCTGGAGCGTGCCGGGTAACTGAAGCCATTCTGTTGAAACAAAGCTCAGCCTTGGGGCTCTCTACTGTGCGGATCAGCTCGGCGCGGTCGATCGGTTTGGTCACGTACCCGTCCATTCCGGCGTCCAGGCACTTCTCCCGATCGCCCGCCATGGCGCACGCGGTCATCGCGACGATCGGCACATATACTCCCGAGAGGCGTTGCGCCTCGCGGATTCGTTGCGCTGCTTCGAGCCCATCCATCTCGGGCATCTGCACGTCCATTAGAATGATGTCGAACGGACGAGCCGCCGCGACGGCAACGGCTTCGCGCCCGTTGCCCACGACCGTGACCGAATGCCCGCGACGCTCCAGCAGGCGCACCGCTACTTTCTGGTTAACGGGATTGTCTTCGGCCAGCAGGATAGCGATTTTCCGCTCAGGCGGCCGCTCGGTTTCTTCAGTGACGGCCTGCGCCAGATTCGTCATTCCCTGGTCCGCTCCACAGGTCTGGAGCAGTGCTGTGAAATGAAACGCGCTGCCCATGCCGCTTTCACTTTCCAGCCAGATGCGTCCGCCCATCATCCGGACCAGCCGCGCGCAGATGGCCAGGCCAAGACCAGTCCCCCCGTAGCGGCGGGACGTCGAGCCATCGCCCTGGCGAAAGGGCTCGAAGATTAGTTTGTGCCGGTCCGGAGGAATACCGACGCCCGTATCTTGGATCGTAAAGTGCAAGATGACGCCGCGCTCTCGCCCGGCTTCGCATTGTACCCCGATGGAAACCGATCCGCGCTCGGTGAACTTGATCGCGTTGCCGATCAGGTTCACCAGGATCTGCCGCAATCGTCCTGGATCGCCTGCCAGTCTCGGGGGAATTGGATCGCTCACCTGGACGCCGAGAGCGATGCCCTTGCGACGCGCCACCACCTCCAATGTTTTGGCGGTGTCGAGAACCAGCGCGCGAGGGTCGAAATGGATCGACTCCAGTTCGAGTTTGTCAGCTTCGATCTTCGAAAGATCCAGGATGTCGTTGAGTATGGAGAGCAGCGATTCCCCGGATGCCTTAACCAGCCGCAGGCACTCGGCCTGTTCGCTGTCGAGGGACGTCCCCAACACCACCTGGGTCATCCCGAGAATACCGTTCATCGGGGTGCGGATTTCGTGGCTCATGGTGGCCAGGAATTCGTCTTTCAGACGCGTGGTCTGCTGCGATGCAATGAGCAGCCGCTCGATTTCCGCGTTCTGGCGCCCCAGCTCACGCGTTCGCTCCGCCACGGCGTGTTCCAATTCCGACTGTCGCCGGAGGATACTCCGCATTCGGAACTCCCACAGCCATAGAGCCAGCAGACCGGCAACTGCGAGTATGACCCCTTCGGCCCACCAGGTGCGCCACCAGGGCGGACGAATCGTGAAGTCGAGCCGGGCGGGTGAGCCGGTCCAACCGGCGTGCCCACTGTCCGCCTGGATTTCAAGCGTAAAGTGGCCAGCGGGCAGACCGGGGACATGGATTTCCCGTAAGCGAGTCTCGTTCCAATTGTTCTCCAGACCGGCGATGCGGTATCGAAACCGCACGGTGTCCTCGTTGACGAACGTCAAGGCTGCAAACGCCGCGTGCAGAGAGCGCTGCGGCCACGGCAGGAACAACGGTTCGGCGATGGGCATGCTTCGATTGCCGAAGACCGCGGAGATCAGTTCGACAGGAGCCGCAGCAGTGCGCGCCGGCAACCCGGCGGGAGGAATGCGCAAATGAGCGAGGCCTCTGGCCGTCCCCATCCACACCGTGCCGTCCCTATCGGCATAGAACGAGTCGGCGGCGCAAGCGTCCCCGGGCAGGCCGTCGGTGTGATCGAAGTGCCGCCACGCGCTGCCATCAAATACGTCCACGCCAACGTCCGTGCCGAACCAGATCCAGCCGCGGGCGTCCGATCCGATGAAAAAGCCCTTGTCGGAGCACAGCCCGTCTTTCCGGGAGAACTGCCGCCAGCGCCACCGGTTTCCGTCCGCCACCAGGTGGGAGAGCCCCACGGACTCGGAGTAGCCGATCCACAACGAGCCATCGGCCGCCTCGGCGAGGTGCTGGACACGGATACTGAGGAGCCCGTCGCGCGTGGTCAAGCGGACCCAACGATCCTGCTCCAGGAGGTAGAGGCCGGACGAAGTTCCCACCCAGATGCGCCCCCGGCGGTCCATCAGGCAAGCGTAAACGAAGTTGGGCTTGGGCTCGCCCGGAAGATTCTGGCGTTGAAATTCAAAACCCTCGCCGCGATTCACACCCCGATAGACCCCATCCCGCGTGCCCACCCAGACGCGATCGGTGGCATCCACCGCAATGCTTCCAATCCAGCGAGTATCCATGCCCGAGCCCTTCCCGTAGGTCTTGGTTATGCCGCGGCGGAGATCCACATGGACGACTCCGACATTTGCCTGGCCCACCCATAGAGATCCGTCGGCCGCCAGCGCCAACCCCGTGGTTTGAACGGCGAGCAGGCCCGGGACCCTCAACTCCTCCCACCGCCCACGAACTTCATTCAACCGGTTCACTCCGGCATCGCCGATACTCCACAGGACACCTGACCGGTCGCGTTGGATGCCCCAGACCAAATCGCTGGACAAGCCCTCCGCTTCGGTCCAGGACTCCCAGTGCGGAAAACCGAGACAGCGCACCAAGCCGCCGCTCAACCCGATCCAGAGCGACCCTTCGCGATCCTGCAGGATCGCGCGCACCGAACTGACGGGCAAGCCTTGCGCCTTGCCGAGTATCTCCCATCCGGAGTGCGTGAGGCGCGCCAGTCCGCGGTTGGTGGGAACCCACAGATTGCCGTCCCGGTCGACGCCCAGCGAGCCGGAAACCAGCGCTGGCGGCAAACCTTCATCCAGGCGCACGAATCGCGACCCGCCTTTGGGCAGCTCGATGAGCCTGGTCCGGCTGCGTGCCCACACATTTCCGCGTGGATCGACGAGCACCGAGTCCCAATCGTCATCGGGCACATCCCACTCGGGAGAAGAGGTCACACGGCCATGGGCGAGGCGGCACAGCCGCTGGCCACAGGCAAACCAAGCCTGTTCGCTTCCCACAACGGCTATCCCGCGGACTAACGACTCTGGCCAGCCACCGTACAGCCGGAAGGCGGGCTTCCGGGAGTTGCGGGCCGGCGGTTCGCTCACCAGCAATCCCTGGGCCGTTCCGGCGTACAGGCGGCCCTCCGGATCGGAATCGAGCGAGATGACGCCGCGCACAGGGGAGAGGTCCACGGTCTCGAACCGTTCGCCCGAGAGCCGCGCCACGCCCGCTAGCGTCGCCACCCACAGGACGCCGTCGGCGGTCTGATGTAACGCTTGGATCTGGGCGGATGGCAACCCATCGGCTTCCGTGAACCCGCGGAAGCGGCTGCCGTCGTAGCGGAACAGACCGTTGCTGGTTGCGACCCACAGAAAGCCAGCGCGGTCCTGGAGCAGGGCGCGAACGGCCTGATTGAGCAGTCCGGCGTCGGAGTCGTAGCGCTTGA